>JAILZY010000101.1 GCA_023512255.1 bacterium
TTTGCCGCCTGAGCCATCGGTGATGAAATCAAAACCAATCCCATAAGGATCACTAAACCCAAGAGAGCAGACCTTAACCAATTTTTTCTTAAAACCATAGTTAAAATCTCCTTCACACTAGAACCTTATTTAAGTTAAACTAAGCTTGGGAAATAATCTAAGTAATTAAATAATCTATAAATTATAAATACAAAATAAAAATACAAAACTATCCCGCCCATACTATTAAAATAGAATTAGGAGCTTTTCAATTTCAAAAACCTGAGATCAGCTCTTAAAGATATTTTTTTTCGGGACACTCTCATCAAGATGTTTTTATAGTATCTCCCTCAATCCTTTCCTTTCATGGTTAGTAATTTCTACGAGTTGACTAAAATATAGATACTTAAACATTTCTTGCCTTTTTTATTCTCCCCCCTTCCAAGTTTTCACCTCCCTTCCAAGATTGGGAATTACTGGTCATAAATTTTATGGTCATATTTTATGGTCATAGATCCTATGGTCATAAAATTTATGACCTTCTGGCATAGTAATATCCCTATTAGTATTTTTTGCTATGCATTAAATATGCCAATATACATTAAAAATGTAAATTTAATAAGCAATTGATTTATTTATCTTTATAGATATCCTCCCTAAAATCCAAAATGACTCATCCTCTAGATTATAGGAAAAAGATTACACATTATGAACAAAATTAACCAGATAGAGTCAGCTATTGATTTTCAGTTCCCAGCGCAGATTGAATCTGATCCAAAAGGTCCCGCGCTGGCTGATAATCTGGCTTGACCCGCAGAGCCTGCTGCAAATACTCTATACTTCGAGCCAGGTCTTGCTTCCAGAGGTAACAGTTAGCTAGGTGAAAGTAAGTTACTGGATTGTTTGGGTTTTTCTGAATCGCCTGGCTATATTCAGTAATAGCCAGATCAAATTTCTGCTGTTTGAAAAAGGTGAAACCTAAATTTATATGGGCAGCTTCATGAGTCGGGTCGATAGCCAGAATCCGTTTGCATTCCTCTACTCCCAGCTCAGTTTCTCCAATGGCAAAGTAGAGCAGACTAAGTTTAAGCCGAGCATTAAGGTGATTAGCATCTTTGGCCAGAATATGTTTAAAGATGCTAATCGCCTGGCTGCTGTTTCCCTGATCCTGATAGGCGACTGCCAACTGAAATAGGGTATCGATATTGTCCGGATCAAGTTTTAGGGCAGACTGATAGGCTTCAATGGCCTGACTTAATTTCTGTTGATTATGGAAGGCAAGCCCTAGGCTGAAATAGGCCTTATGATTTCGGGGATCAAGCTCAAGGCATCTTTGGAATGATTGAATCGCCTGGTCTGAATCGTTAAGCTGAGAGTAGACCAGGCCAAGATTGTAGAAAATCTCAGATGACCCAGGCTCTAATTGCCGGGCTTTCTGAAACTGCTCAAGCGCCTGCTGGTAGTCTTCCTCTTTGAGGGAGATTATGCCCAGGGAATTGTACACCTTGGCCATGTTCGGGTCAATTTCCTGAACCCGACCGATTTCCTGCCTGGCCAGATCATATTCTCCCTTTTGAATGTGAATATCTACCAGGCTCAGCAGGGTATCGGCTCGCCGCGAATCGAGTTTTAAAGCCTGGCAAATCCTTTTTTCCGCCTCATCAATCGCCCCTTGAGCAAGATAAATGGCCCCTAGGGTATTATAGACATTCACGTTCTGGGGATCTAGCTCAAGCGCTTTCTCCGCATACTGAAGGGCGGTCGCGTAGTCCTTTTTAGCCAGATATACATTAGCCAGACCCCCCAGAGCCTCAATATGCTTGGGCTCTCTCTTGAGCGCCTGGCCGAAGGCCTCAATAGCCCGGTCATACTCGCCGCTGTAGCTATAGAGAACGCCCAGGTTCTGATAGATTTCTACAGACTCAGGGTCAAGTTTCAGGGCTTTTTCAACCTGCTCGAAGGCCTTCTCTTTCTGGCCAAGTTTCAGATACACTCCTCCCAGGTTTACGTAGCCATTCAGATAAGCCGGATCAAGACGAATACATTCTAAAAATTCATCCCGCGCCTTTTCAAACCGTCCAATTTTATTATAGATAAATCCCACCATAAAGTGGGCAAAGACATCTTGGGGATCAACCTCAAGGCTTTTTTGAAAATAGCCGATGGCCTGCTCGTATTCATGGCGTAGGTAATGATAGGCAGCCACATTGAAGTAGTTTAGAACCATAACCATATCCTTGGGATCTGGATAGTTTCCGCTTTCTCCACCGGCCTCTTCCTTCACCGTTGCTGTCCACAGGTATCCTAGCCGCTCAAGCCTCTGCCGGGTATCATCGTCCATGACCATTAGGTTGGCTTTTTTTCGGACGTTTCCTGCTGAATAGCGGTTTTTCATTTCGGCCAGGAGTTTTTCCATAACCGCCACCTGATCCTGTCGGTAGGGGAAAAGGTTAGTGAGTTCCCGAGGATCATCCGTAAGATGATAGAGCTCGGGTTTGGGGGCTTTGATGTACTTCCACTCTGAGGTTCTCACTCCCAGCAGAGGGCTCCAGCGATGGTTGTAAAAAGGAAAATAGGTTTCACAGTAGATCGCCTCACTATCTGCCCCTACTAAATAGTCTCCCGAAGAAGAAGAGGCCTGAGCTATAGAGGCAGGTGGTCTAATCAGTGGACAGAGAGATCTACCCTGCATTTTCGAATCCATGAGGCGAATTCCGGCCAGATCAAGAATGGTGGGAGCAATGTCCGCGCTGCTAACCTGACTACTAAGGCTTGCGGCAGCCGGAATCTTTCCCGGATAGCGGATAATAAGAGGAACATGAATGGTGCTATCATAAATAAAAACCGAATGACTCGGCTCGCCGTGCTCTCCGAGGCTTTCGCCATGATCGGCTGTAAAGCAGATTATGGTCTGATCGAAAAGGCCAAGCTCTTTTATCCTCTGAAATAGTCTGCCCAGACAGTCATCGGTATAGACGATTTCCCGATCATAGCAGAAGGCCAGATTAGCCGGATCATCGCAGACAGACTGCATTCCTCCAAGGTAAGACTCAGGGGGCCGATAGGGTGCATGGGGATCAAAGCAGTGAATGAACAGGAAAAATGGGCCAGGCTGTTTATTATTCAGCCATTTGGTGGCCGCTTCAATAACCTCCTCGGCTCGCCGCTCTTCGAACAATAGATCTGATTTTTCTCCATTTGAGGCCATCTGGTCATCATAGAGATCAAACCCCTGATCCAGGCCAAAGCGAGAGTCAAGCACAAAGGCCCCTACAAAAGCTGCGGTCTGATAGCCGTTTTTTTTCAAAATCTCGGCCAGAGTCAAGCTTTCTTCACCGAGCCGAAAGGTCCCATTGTCCCGCACCCCATGGCCGAGAGGGTATTGTCCGGTCATTATGGTAGCGTGACTAGGCAGGGTGATCGGAACCGGCGTATAACATGAGGCAAAGCGCACACCTTCTTTGGCCAGCTGATCGATATGAGGGGTCGAAATTCCCTGATATCCATAGCAGCCAAGATGATCGGCTCGCAGGGTATCAATTGAGATCAAAAGAATATTGGGAAGTATCCGAGGCCTGCTTTCTCCACCACTTTTTAGCATATTCCTGCCAACCGCTGGCTTCTTTGGCCAGCAGCCGGCGCTCAAGGCGGCAATGAATATCAAGATAACAGCCAAAATGCTAGTTGCTTGTTTGGTAGACCGAGCCACGTGCATAGAAATCTCCTTTTTTTAAAGATTCCATAATCTACACTTTTGCAGAACTCTCCCCATGCCTTGAACTTCTTGAAAGTTATCTTTCATACCAAACCCACTAAAATCAAGGGCTTAGAGAAAAAGAGCAAAAGTATAGCATAATGAGAGGTCAAAAAAATTTTTGCAATCTTCATACCCTGCTTATCTCCTGCTCTGCTTTCACTTCTTAATCTAATCCTGCTTCTTTGTAGCCATATTTTAACTTTTTGATATATCTTGATATATCAGATATCAGGACTAGCATCAGTACGAGTCAGATATCAGTACGAGCATCAGGATGAGCCGCACCTGCTTTCCGAATAAGCGTACTTCATGATATTTCCAAAATATAAGGGATAGCTTTCAGAAGGCAGACTGACCAATAAAACTGTCCAATAATTGATCTGTCCATGATTCTATCAACATCATTTCCTTATCGAACAAAAGAAAATGGCAGCCGCTATCTATTTTAACTATCTGCTCTTGCTGGCTATTATTGTAACCAAAATATATGGCTATTGTAGCCAAAATATATGGCACAGTTATTGCTCTTCCTGTGAGCTAAGGGAGAAACAGATGTAATAGCTCTCCTGTTCATAAATGATTTATCATCCCGGCAGCAGTCTGGTAACATCCTCAAAAGAAAGATAGTGCGATGAGAAAGTTTAATAGGGCTATTCTCCTGAGACTAAAAGAACTCTATTTTACCACGTGGTTACTCTTTGTGGTAGTAGCCATCTTTCTCTCAGGTCCGCTTTTTTGCTTTACCCTTCCACGGCCTGCTTACGGCTGGGTATGGAACGACGTTCTTGTCAGCGGCGGGGCTCTTGATCAGATTCATCCTCAGGTTGCCTATGCTGGAGGGGGAAATCTGATGATTGTCTGGGAGAATCGTGACAGCGGATCAGGCGATATCTATGGTCTTATCCAGGCTGGTGGCCAGTCAGGCTCCCCTTTTCCCATCTGCACTGCTCAAGGAGATCAAAGATATCCGCAAGTGGTGTGGAACGGGAGCAATTATTTTGTCGTCTGGGAAGATACCCGCGGCGGCAATGCTGATATTTATGGCAGCAGGGTAAGTGTTACAGGCACTATGGGCACAGTCTTAGACAATCTCCCCTCGTCGTCAGGGGGAGGGGTAGGCGGTGTTCCCCTTTGCTCGGCCAGTGGAGATCAGCTACAGCCCTCCTTGGTCTGGAACAGCCGGGATCGGCAATATCTGATTGTTTGGCAGGATCATCGAATCGAGCCAGCTAAAATTTATGGCCTGAGGCTAACCGAGGGGATGCAGTCTCTCGATGGTCCGGCTTCAAGTGGCGGTCTGCTCATTGCTCGAAGCGGTGGAACAAATCCTTCTGTGGCCTGGAATGGAGCCAACTATCTGGTGGTTTGGGAATACCAGACCAGCGCATCTTCCTGCGATATCTACGGTGGTCGGGTATCAAGCTCTGGACAGGTGATAGATGATGCGCCTCTCCTTATTTCAGGCGGTGAGGGGCTGCGATACAATCCAGCGGTTGCTTCTGATGGCCGGGATTTTTTGGTCATCTGGGACATTCACCCACAGAATGAATATTCTGATGTAGCTGGTATTCTGGTTTCGGCCGATGGACTTCCTGACTCACGGGGTGAGTTTCCAATCGCTGAGTATCAGTGGAACCAGTTGAATCCTTCAGTTATCTGGTGTGAAAATCACTACCTAGTAGCCTGGAAGGATACCAGGAACGGGAAGGTTGATATTTACTTTGTGCGGCTCAGCAGCGCCGGCAGTTTCCTAGATAGTCAGACCAAATTTTCTGCTATTAATGCCTGCATCGTAGGCTCATCACTCTTGGATTCTCCTGTGGCCATAGCCCGAAGAACCGATTCTGGAGAATATGTAATCATCTGGGAGGAGGTCGGCTCTCCTCCTACCCGCTCGAATACCTTTGACATCTATTCCCAGCGCTATCAGGCCACAGCTCCTCCGGTTCTCTCCTGGACAGGAGAAGCTAACTACCAAAACAGCGGGGTCAATCCAGCCATTGGGCCAGCCGGGACCTCCTTTGAATTTCGGGTAAAATACTCTAGTCTCGGCAATCTCCCACCCCAAAAGGCTCAAGTTTGGATCGATCAGGATGATGACGGCGTATATTCCATTAATCCGGCCAATTCGCTCATGGATAAAATCATCAACCTGACTCCTGGGCCAGGAAATAACTACATCCAGGGAGTTATCTACAAGGCCACAACCACGCTGGAGTTTGCCGGAGATGGCAAACTGAACTACCGCTTTGTATTCAGCGACGGAACGAATGAAGCCACGGGAGAGCCAGCCAAAAGTCACCAGATTCTGGTAGGAAATAGCCCTGCCTCTCTTGAGTGGATGGGCACCGATGGTTATGAATCAGACGGAGTAAACCCAAACAGCGCTCAGGGGGGTACAACCTTTACCTTTATGGTCCGCTACCGAGACCTAGAGAATGATCCGCCCTCGGTGGCTGAGGTATGGGTTGATTTAAACCGCAACAATAACTACGATCAGGACGAAAAATTTCCCATGCAGGCTGTAAATACCCAAAGTTTTTCCGCTGGCCGGGGATATCAAAAGTCGATCTCCTGCCTCTACCTGCCTGATTCAACCACCAGTGCCGGAGCCATCAATATCAAGTATCGGTTCAATTTCACTAGTGGCCATACGCCGATTGGGGGAGAGCCCTCATCGGATCACTTTTTCTCTTTGACCCCGTATCGGTCAGTGCCTGTTCTCTCCTGGGTCAGTGAGGCTGGATTTGTTCAGGGGGTTCGCCTAAAAGGGAGCGAAGCAGGGGGGGGAAGTTATGAGTTTCAAGTCTGCTATCAAGATCAGGACAATGATCCTGCGCTCATCCGAGAGGTCTGGATTGACGAGAACGCGGACGGCACTTTCAGCCAGGAAGAAAAACATATCATGGAGGAGCTCATCCCGTCTGATACAGTCGTCTCCGATGGCAAGATCTATCGTCTTCTGATTGATCTTTCCTCTTCAGCAGTCGGAGATGAGATCCGTTATCGGTTCGTCTTCTCGGACGGTAAAAATATCGCTACCGGCGAGCCGTTTCTTACCCTGGCCCAGCTACCAGCCTCATTGAGCGTATACCTGACCTGGACCGGACAGCCGGGATATACCCAGGATGGGGTGAACCCGGATAGTGGGCCAGCCCAATCCTTGTTTCAGTTTCAAGTAAGGTATGTCAATGAGCATGATTTTCCTCCAAGGATTAAAAAACTCTGGATAGACCTAAACAATGACGGTCAATACCAGGGGGGCGAACTCTATGACCTGGAAGAGCTTGATCCACTCGATATGGATTATGGTGATGGCAAAATCTATACAAAATCAGTATCCATAACGCCTCAGATCACGCTGCCGGCCAATTTGAACTACCGATTTATTTTCCAAGACATTTATTCTGAAGAGGCGGCCGGTGAGCCAGCCCAAGGGTTTCGAACTGTCTTGATCCTAGCCCCAACAGATGCGCAGCCCGATCCCAACACCACAAACCAGCAACCGCAGGATCCTAATCGCCCCACCAACGCAGGGGATGTCCCTCCACCCTCTTCCTCTAATGATGTTCCCCGTGAGCTTAAATCCACTCAGGGAGGATGCTTCATCCGGTCTCTTCTTTTTTAAGCTTCACATACTAGAAACTCATCCTAGAAGCTTATAAGCTCTTATTTTGCAGCTTTTATGGCCAAGAAAGCTCATCCAGCCAAGCAAAAATTCCACAAAAGTCATAAAGAGTGTAAATTATACCCTTGAAGTCATAGATATTTCTACCTTCTGGCGGTTTCTATCCCCCTGGGCGGCTAGCTCAAGGAGAGCTCCCCTTGAGTATTTGCCTGCAAAGGCAAGCGCTTTGCTTAAATGGAATTGATTATGCAAAGTAAAGAATTATGCAAACAAGGCTGAGGAAACCACTTAGCTTATGTAGTTTGAAGTATTTTTAGGATTAGGGCGAGTTATTAATATCTTAAATAGTTACGAAAAAAATAAATTAGGGCATTCTTTAGGAGGGTGAAAAAGAGGAAAAGGGCTTTTCGCCAAAGACCAAGATCCGGTTTGGAAGCGATCACACGGAAGAGTGGTTCTGAAAGTTTGGGTTGAGGAAAGTCAGGGTTAGGTAAGTTTATATTAGTAATGCTTTTTCGGTGCTAAAGATAACGACTGCCATAAGCTTATGAATTTTGGAGGAAGTATAAATTATGCTTCAAAAACCTTATCTTTCAGGAAAGCCGCAGAAAATAAAAAAAAGCTGGCTCTTTCTTCTCTTACTTACCTTGGTGCTCGGCCCAATAACCCGAATCGAGTATGCTCATGGTTATTATTCTGCATCTGTCAATTCATATTATTATCAACCAGGAACTTCTGGATATTATAATCCTACCCCTGCTTACTCAACGGGCTACAACGGCTATTCTTATCTCTACAACAGCAGCTCCTTGGCTCCATCATCTTATTATTACTCCTCGAACACCTCTGGTTATGCCTCTAGCCCGAGTACGGCCTCAACAAATTCTTCTTATTATTACCGGAGCAATACCAGCCCATTGACTACGATCGGAGCAGGTAGCTATACCGCTCAGTCTTCCTTTTACTATCCAAGCTCTCAAGCTCAAAGCTCGTATTATTCTCCTTCCTATACGTCCGGTGCTGCCCAGGGGGGGTATTACTCCGCCGGTGGATCATTAGGCTACAGCACCTCGGCTAATTCTTTCTATGCTGGTGGCTCTTATTCTGCTCCTGGAGCAGCTAATACCGCCTACTATTATCCAGCAAGCTCATATACAGCCAACTCGACTTATCCTGCAAGCACTTACTATTATCGGGGCCCATACTCTGCTGCTAGCTCAAGCACCTATTACCCTGCGGCTCAAACCTATTATCCGGCGGCCACCACTTATACTACTGCGGCCACCTCTGATATTAGTGGCTCATACCAGGGCAGATGGGTAAGAAACTATAGTGCCACCGGAGCGCCAACCTCAGGCCGGACCACGAATTCTTCAATGAGATCAAGCAACAGTACCTCCACCAGCGGCATGGCCAGCACCTGCGGCGGTGGCGGCGGTGGCGGCGGAGCGAGCTTTCAGCCAATCACCCTAGAATTGAGCCAGATTGCAGCCACAGTCAACGGTATCGTAACCTTCTTTTCCGACAACACGGCTGTAAAAACGATTCCCGTAAACGGGACGATTGAGAATGGCAATATTCTCAACCTGAGCGGCACAACCGCAGGCAGCCTCTCTGATCCTATTCTCTATGGCATAAAGATTACGGCTACGGTTCAGGGTGGCTCTCTACAGGGGGCCTATACCCTGACTAACACAGCCACTAACACTACGATCGAATTAGGCACCTTTACAGCCAGCAAGTAAGAGAAGTAGAGAAGAGTTCAAAACCAGGCAATGTGCCGCCTCAAAACGACATATTGCCTGGATATCTAAGAGTCCCATAAAAACCCATACATAAAAGATGGATAGAATATCTGAAAAATTTAATAACGGGGAGAAAGGCGTTAATAATGGGGAAAAAATGTGGCTACGGTTCTCTAGCTTCGATCAACTCCCTGGCATGGGTAAAGGTAATCTCCGAGGCAACTCCCCCGCCTAGCATTCTAGCCAATTCCCCGATCCGCTGTCCATCATCTCGAAGCTGCTCCACCATTGTGCTGGTCCGATGATCAGTCATCACCTTTTTGACCACGTAGTGGTGATCAGCCAATGAGGCTATCTGCGGAGAATGGGTAATGCAGAGCACCTGTTTTGAAGCTGAAAGCTCCTTGAGCTTTCGGCCAACAATTCTGGAGATATCACCGCCGATGCCTACATCCACCTCGTCAAACACCAAAACAGGCACCTCATCGGCACCCCTTAGACAGCACTTTAGGGCTAGGAGGATTCTCGAGACCTCTCCGCCGGAGGCAATGCGGGCAAGTGGCTTTAACTCCTCACCCTGATTGGCGGAAAAAAGAAATTCGATCAGATCGGCGCCTTTTGCGGTCAGCCGAAAAGGGAATCTGGGCAGCCGCTCTCTATCGGGAAAAGAGCCGCCTTCGGCAGATTCAGCCTTCTCTCTTTGCTGACTTACCTGGAAACGAGCCCTGGGCAGGGCAAGATCAGCCAGCTCTTTTTTGATTCGCTGCTCAAGATCGCAAGCCACTCGCTGCCTCTCCGCTGAGAGCTTTTCAGCCAGCTCCAGAACTTGGCCAGAAAGCAGCCCGATCTCTTTTTGAATCCCTTCAAGATCATCCTCAGTCTGCTGAATCGCTTGCCATTTTTCTTCCATTCTGGCCCTTGTTTTCAGAATGTCGGCCACTGTTGGTCCATATTTGCGCTTCAGCCGCTGGATTTGCGCGGCTGTGGCTTCAAGCTCATCCAGAAGATGCGGGTCAAACTCTATCCCCTGAAGATACTCCGTGCACTGGGACGAGATTTCCTCTACCTGGTAAGAGATATTCTCGAGGGAGTCGGCCAGGGAGGAAAATAAATCATCGATTTTGGCAAGCTGCCGTAAAGTAGCGCACACTTTCCCCAGCCGATCGTGCAAAGACCCCTCGCCCTCGTAGAGCTCCTGAGTAACCAGTCCAAGCTCCTGAGACAAACGCTCGGCATTTTGAAGCTGTCGTCTCTTAAGATCGAGCCTCTCCTCCTCCTTTTGACTTAAATTGGCCTGGTCGATCTCCTGCATCTGAAACCGCAAAAGCTCCATCTCCTGCTGATTGAGCTGTTTAGTTCTGAGGAGAGAGAGAAGCTGTTTGCCTCTTTCCTCATATTGGCGATAGAGGGCAGCAAAGCGGGCTCTAAGCTCCTTTAGATTGCCGAAAGCATCCAGGATATCAATCTGCCGCTCAGAGGATAAAATAAGCTGATGCTCATGCTGTCCGTGAATATCAACCAGCCATCTTCCTACCTCTGCCAGGAGCGATAAGGGGCAGGGCTGGTGGTTTATATAGCAGCGGTTGCTCTTCTCAGCCTGGTAGATTTTTCGCTTGATCCAAATCTCCCCATCATCCAAAAGATCAATGCCTCTATCCTTCAAGTGGCGCAAGGCAGGAGAGTTTTCCGCCACCTTGAATACCCCCTCGACTGTAGCACTTTCTTTCCCTGAGCGGATGTAGTCCGTATAGGCTCGCTCTCCCAGGAGAAGGTTCAAGGCTGTGATCAGAATGGATTTTCCAGCTCCGGTCTCTCCTGAGAACACCGAAAACCCACTCCTTAGCTCGATAAGGAGGTGATCAATAATGGCAAAGTTTTCTATCCTAAGGCTGACAATCATCGCTCTCCCCATTTGAGCTTGGTTCGAAGCACCTGATAATAATCCTTATTCGGAGCCTTGATCAGACGAATCTTACTGCTCCCCTTTTTGACGCGGACCTCCTCATCGCAGGACAGCTCCTTGATGAATTCACCATCAACGGTCAGGAGGACATTTTTCTTTGATTTTGAGATCACCGTAATCACCTGGGTGTCTGGGACAACGATGGGTCTGTTGGTCAGGATATGGGGGCAGATGGGAGTGATCAGAATGGCATGCATCGAAGGATGGAGAATTGGGCCTCCGGCAGACAGAGAGTAGGCTGTTGAGCCAGTAGGGGTACTGATGATCAGTCCGTCGGCCAAGAATTTGTTGATCCAGGTACCATCAACCTGGATAGACAATTCGATTAGCTGGCTTTCGTGTATTCCTTTGGAAAAAACAACGTCATTGAGGGCACAGGCTTTTTGGGTGTGCTGGGAATTATCCGAAGAGGAAAACAGGGCAGTGAGGGTCATCCGCTCATCCACAGCATAAGAGCCTTTTTCGATGATGGCCGAAAGAGTTGGTATCAGCTCAGGGACCGTGATTTCAGTTAAAAACCCAAGACCTCCCAAATTAACTCCCAGGATCGGGATGTTGTTTCCGTCGATCAGATGAGCGGCTCGAAGCAGCGTTCCATCTCCTCCTAGGATGACCAGAAGGTCTATTTTGGAAACAAGTTCTGCCAGCGGCAGTATGTGGCTCTGGTCATGGAAAGAGACCAATTCGGCGGCTGTACATTCAAGGTAGGGTATAAGCTTTCGGCTTTGGATCCAGGCCAGAAGCTCGGCTAATACCCGAGGGGCCCGCTGCTGGTCAGGCTTAGAAAAGATACCGATAGTCTTGATCATATTTTTGTCACCTTATCACCCGCTTATCAAGGCTGCCTTCTGTAGTCTATTGGATACTCCTCTCATTTTAACCTCTATGACAGAAATGTCAAGGATATCCAGATGTTCCCCATGTTGAAAAAATAATGTTGAAAATATAAAGGGGAGGAGAGAAAATAAAGAGAGAAGAAAGT
>JAILZY010000102.1 GCA_023512255.1 bacterium
AACTTTCTTCTCTCTTTATTTTCTCTCCTCCCCTTTATATTTTCAACATTATTTTTTCAACATGGGGAACATCTGATAGACACTTAACTTCATTGACTATCTTATTGAACTTAGCTATCATAAGATGTTTTTAACCTTAATAAGAATATCATCAAAATAAGAATAACAAAGGCCTATTCTCAGTAGCCTATTTGTAGTTCTCTGCTAATTATGACCAGATTAAAAAAAGTCATCATTATCTCTACTATTTTTATTGCCATTATTATTATCGGAAGTTTTCCGCTGATGGTTCGGTTTGGTACAAATTTTATGGAGAAAAAATTATTGTCCATAATTAATACCGAAATTTTGAAACCACTCACTGGACATATCGAATGGGAAAGGGTCAAACTCAATCTTCTGAAAAATGAGCTTGTTTTTGAAGGTGTATCGTTTTATCCCACCAATCTTACCCACACCCAGGTCCGATCATTATCTTTATCGGCAGAAAAGATTCGTGCCCGCTACAGTCTCAAAAAGGTTTTCAGCACTGGCAGGCTCTTTTTCCCCAGGGTACGCCTTGAGGGTCTGCGGGGAAGATGGACGCCGGGGGAGGCTTTTTTCAAGATAGGGGAAGCTGATGAAAAGATCCCGCTAAGTGGAGAGCTGATCTTAGGTACACTACTTAGGGCGAATGCTTTTTTAAGCAAGGTGCAGGTGCTCGATGGCTCCTTTCAGGTTGATCTTCCGGCACCAGTGGCAGCAGGCAATAGAATATCGCTGCGGCAGATTGAGCTGGCCTTGGATTTCTCAAGTAAAGGTTTGGTTGCGGTGCAGGTTCAGGCTCCCAAGATAGAAATTATTGCCTCAGGCCAGGATGAATCTTTTATCTTGGAGGCGAGTTTGCATCTTGACCACAAGGCCCTGAGCCTTGACGCCTTCTCTCTGGCCACAGAAGGGGGAGAAGAAAAGATCGACCTAGAGGGTAAATTATCCTATCCTGCTGATAAGCCTTTGCAGCTTGCTGCCTTCTATAAGGCGCGGCTTGACTGGAGGAGGATAGAGGCCCTCTGGCCTCATCTGCCTGCTGCTGCCCTATCTCCACTGCTGATCAAGGGGAAAATCGAGGGGCCGCTAGAAGCTCCCCTGCTTAAGGGAACTGTGGAGGTGGCTAGACTCACTCCTCATAGAAGTCATAGAAGCTGGCCAGGGGCATCCTCTGAAGCACCCACCACCTCAGTGGCCCAAAGGTGTCTAGCCCTGCTAGTGCCTAAATCTTCATTGGTAGCGGGAAATTCGCCCCGCGGGGGCGAACTAGTTGGGCAGCCAAAGCCCTATCCAGAGATTGATAAGCTGAAGTTCCGCTACCTGGTTGAAAAAGGGAAAATCACCCTGAGTCAATTTTCTTTCTCCACTCTGTCAGGAGGGGTTTTGGGGCAGGCTGTAATTTCTCTTCCTGAGCGAGCAATTTCCCTGACCGCTTCTCTTGATGGGTTGAGACTCGATCATTGTGAGCTTTCCTCACCAGCTCACAATTTTTCCTTAAATCTCATTGATAAGATTCGACGCAGATTTCCTGAGCTCAAGGGGAGAGCCTCCTTTGAGGGGAAATTGCTGCCAAGCCGCGGCCTGGTCGGATCAGGAGAGCTTGACCTGCGGCTCAATGGCCGTAAGCCTTTTGAGGGGCCGCTTTTTTGGAAAACGAAATTTTCACTTGTTGGAGAAAAAAATCTTCACTTCGATAGCTCCAACCTTAAGCTAGCCGAAAATAGGCTAGACTTTCGGGGAGAGCTGTCCACTTCAGCAACAGGGCAGGGCTTCAAAGATTTCTCCTTTGATCTTCGGCTCAAAAATATCAGCTCCCTTTCCTCCTTCTGGCCACTCACAAGGGAGGCAGCCGGGGAACTGTCCTTTTCGGGAAAAATGAGTGGCCCTTTTTCCGATCCGCAACTTTGTGGCTTGCTCATCTGGCAGAACGCAGCCTTTGGCCGCTATTTTGCCCAGAGAATTGAGGGGAGGATTGACTATGATAAAAAATTCATCGCCCTCTCTGATGTTACCCTGGTTCAGAATAAGACCCATATTTCCATTGAGGGAAAGATTTCCGCAACCAGCGGACAGGGGACCTTGCATGCCGAAGCCGATCCGATTTATTATGATGATCTTGAGAAAATTTTAACTCTTCAAGCACCGGTTTTGATAAAAGGGAGGATGAGGTGCACATCTGATTTCCAGATCCTACCCCATACTCCCCGCAAGTTTCTGGGCCAGGGGCAGGTTACCACTGCCGAGTGGTCCATTGCCGATAAGGAGCATCCATATTTATGGCAGCGATTCGATTCTGTAACCAGCAGGTTTGAAGTTGATGGACAGAGTTTTCATCTCGATCAGACCGTTGGCTACAAGGGAAAGCAAAAAGTCGTGGCTGAGTTGATCATTCCTCACAGCGACTTGGGTCCAAATTCTCTCTACCGCTTTGCCTCTGATGACTGGAGCCTTGACCTTCTCGATACGGTCAGGGAACAAAAGATTCCACTACGGGGAAGAGCCTCTTTCCAGGTTCAGGGAAGCGGAGGGATTGGCTCTGGAGATTGGAGGTGGGAGCTTGTGGTCCAAAAGCCCCAGTATGAGGGTTTTAGTCTGGATCAGGTTGTAGCCTCAATCCACATGCAGGCAGATAAGTATTGGGGAGAGCTGAGCGCGGGAGAAAATATCTTCTCGGTTCAGGGGAAGATGGGCCAGGGCATCTCCTATAATCTGGATGGGCAGATTCCCCAATTGAGGGTGGAACCAGATATTGGTTATCTAGCTCGTGTGATTCAGACAAGGGCACCTTATCAGGACCCTAAGAATTATTATACGCCACTGGCTGGGGAGAAGATCTTCATCGAGCTTTCTGGAAAGGTCAAAGCCTCTGGGTATCTGGCCGATTTTGAGCACAGTGCAGGAGAGTTTTTAGCCACTCAGGCTACGGTTCATACGCCGCTCTATCACTTTAGAGCCAAGGAGCCCTTTACCATTGTCTATGAACAGGGTCGGATTTCTCTTTCGGATAGTTGGTTTAGCAGCGGACAGGAACAGGGCATTGAAGCCAGACTTCGAGGTAGTGCCAATCAGCATAGACAATTAGATTTTTCCCTCTCAGGCGCTATCCCTATGAGCTGCCTGGGAGAGAAGTGTCAACTTTTTTCTGGCTCGACCGGAAACCTGCAATTTGATTTTTTCCTCAAAGGCCCGATAGACTCTCCTCGGGTTTTTGGCCGGCTTCGGCCTGTTGATTGCTCGCTTCCTATCCCGCAGCTCAACCGCCGGATCGAGGCTATTGGGGGCGAGCTGCTCATTGATGGTCAAACCATAACTATTGTCAATCTTGCTGGCAGATACCCCGATGGGCGGCTTTTCCTGTCGGGCAAGATGGAGTGGCAGGATCTAGCCATCAGCTCGGTCGATTTAAACCTTCGGGGTGAAAATATCATCCTAGCCTCTCCCTCTCGATATCAATTTATTATCAGTGGAGATGTCCACTTGCAGGGTGATAAAGAGTACTCTGACCTGAGCGGAGTAATCGATGTTCGGGAGGGAAGATACTATCGGGATACAGGATTTTTGCAGGCTCTTTTGTCAAGGCGAAGAAGGATTGAGATTGATGAGAAGATGTTAAGTAGCTTTCAATCCTTGGCTACTGAATGGCTCGGCAATATGTCTTGTGATCTTAAGGTCAATATTCCGCAAAATGTTTGGGTAAAGAGTGCGTTCTTGACCGCAGAAGTTGCCGGATCGGAGTTTTCCATTAAGGGTAATTTTCCTAATCCCTATCCAGATGGCCAGATTCGAACTACGAATGGGACGATCCTTCTGGGAGGTAATAAGTTTCAGATTGTCTCTGGGGTCTTGGAGTTGACTGATCCGCAGCGGCATAATCCATCAGTGGATATTCTGGCTGTGGCCGAGATTGATAATTATCAGATTTCCGCTAACATCTTCGGCTCGGTTGACGATCCCCAGATTCGACTCTCCTCAACGCCCTATCTTTCCCAAACTGATATTCTCAATATGATCGCTCTGGGTATTAGCGCTTCTGATGGAGTGAGTGGCGAAGGGGATGATTGGGCAAAAGAACAGATGACCATCGGGGAGGAGCCTATACTTTCTGATATTTTTGGGAATCAGGTAACGAGTTTTTCCGGTCTTGATCTTTTTCGGGCCAAGCTCTTAAATCGCGACCTTTTCCGGGTGGATATTTTTAAGTTTAAAGTGGGCGAGGAGAGCGGCGCGGTTGAAAAGATTACTGTGGGACGGGACATAACCAAGAGGCTACAGCTTAAATATTCCATTCCAGCTAGCGTGGAAGAGAGGGAAACCGCTGAGGCTGGCTACAGGCTGTCTGATTATATCAGGCTGATTGGCTCCCAGGATGATCTTGGTACTTACTCACTTGATTTGAACTTTAGCTTTGAATTTTAAGCATGGAAAATCTTATCCGAAATCGCTTTGAGCCCAGGCTCAAAGTCGCGGTTATTCTCCTGCTGCTCCTGGTGATGGAGCCGATAATCTGCCAAGCTGTTGAGAATGAAGCTCTATTTTCCAACCAGCCCATAGCCGACATTCAAATCAAAGTTGATGATCTGTCTGTAGTGCCGCAGGTCCGCTACCTTCTTGGTTTGAAAATTGCAGACAGGTTCAGTCAGGAAAAACTAGATCAGGGACTCAACCGGATAAAGATGCTAAATCTTTTTTCCTCTGTCCAGGTAGAAAAAGAGGTTGATCCTCAGGCTGGAGTCAGGCTGACCATCGCCTTGAAAAAGCAGCCTATCATTGAAAAAATCAAGATTTGCGGCAACTATCCCCTCTTTAAGAACGAGGTCAGGAAGGTAATTAGAGTTCGGATAGGTGATCAGTTCAATCCTGAAATCCTTCAGCAGAGCGCCAGGGACATTGAGCGGCTTTTTAGGTCGGAAGGATATTATCAGGCCCGGGTATCGGTCCTCTCGAAGATATCCAAGCCGAGTCAGAAAGTCAAAGTTACCTTCCAGATCGAGAAGGGATGGCGAACCAAAGTGCAGGAGGTAAAATTTGAGGAAAATGGACAGCCACTTAGTGATGTCTTTGCCTTTCAGAGCATTTTGGGTATTTATAAGGGAAATAGTCTGCGGGAGGTTAAGCTGAGAAGGAATATCCGGCACTTAGAGAGTATCCTAGTCAGCCAGGGATTCCTGGAAGCAAAGGTTAGCTTTCAGGTGATTCACTGTTCGGATGATCGTGCTCTTTTAAAGATAATTATTGACCGGGGCAGAAGAGTCGAGGTGCGGTTTCAGGGAAATCACTCAATCAAAGAGGCGAAGCTGCGCAGCAAAATCGCTCTGTATGAAAATCGCTCCTGCAGTGAATTTGATCTTCAGGAAAGCGTTGAGGATATCAAAAGGCTTTATCTTGAAAGAGGTTTTTTATTTGTCAAGGTCTGGTATGAAAAAAAGGTTGCCGATAGTGGTAAGATCCGCATTACCTTTATGATTCAGGAGGGGGAAAGGGTCTTTTTGGACCGAATAACTTTTAGCGGCAATCGGGGCATTTCTAGCAAGAAACTGGCTGGGCAGATGCTAAGTTTACAGAAGATTGTGCCCTTTCAGCACAAAGCCTTTAACCGGCTGATTTATGAACAGGACCTTAAGGCTTTAAAAACTCTCTATGCCTTTGAAGGGTATCCTTGGGCTGAGATTCGTGACGGGAAAACCACCTTTAGCCCTGATCAGAGGTTTATCTCCAAAACAGTCTTTATTCAGGAGGGGCCACGGGTAGTTGTGGAGCGGATTTCTTTTACTGGAAATAACCTCTTTCCCAATTCTGTTCTGGAAGAAAAATTGACTCTGCGGCCAGGGAGTTTCTTTACTGAGAAAAAATGGCAAGAGGATAGAAAAAGGCTGGCTATTTTCTATTCCAATCACGGTTATATTTTTGTCAATATAACTCCTAAGGTGAATTTCTCAAAAGAGAGAGGATCGGTAGAGATCACCTATGTCATTGATGAAGGGGAGGCGGCATTTTTTGGCAAATCAATTATCCGGGGAAATGTCAGGACACGCTCTTTGGTTATTCAAGATTCCCTGATCTTTTCCGAAGGAGAAGCCTTCAGCTATCAGAAGGTGGTCGAAAGCAATAAGAATCTCAGCGACCTTGGCATTTTTCGGACTGTGCGGGTAAAACCGATCGGCCTGGAAAAACAGAGGAGAGAAACCGATATTCTGGTAGAAGTGGAAGAGATGAACACTGGACGGGGTAATCTGGGCGTTGGGTTTAATTCGAGCCAGGGCTATCGAGGCTATCTGGAACTTCGAGAAGATAACTTGTTTGGAACTTCACTTGGCACTACCTTGAGGCTGGAATATTCTGGCATAGGCCAGCAGTACAACCTCTCGAGCGGCGTCCAATACGCCCGAAAAACCACTCTCAGCCTCCATGATCCACTGCTTATGCCGAAGCAGAAGGTAGATGGCAATTTTGACCTATTCGACATCTATGAGGAGAAGACAGGCTATGACCTTCGGCAAAATGGAGTGAAGATCCGCCTGGAGCGGCCTTTGCAAAAAAGCACAAAACTTTCTCTCACCTATCGGCTTGAGGCGGCAAGATTGCATAATGTGGACGTAGCCCTAAGTATCATCCCAGAGTCAGACCGCGAGTTGACTATCAGCAGCTTAAAACCCACCCTCTCTTTCGATACCCGAGACAGTCTCTTTGATCCCCGTCGGGGAACCTTTGCCCAGCTTGGATTTGAATTTGCCGGAGAATTTCTAAAGGGAGAAAGCAGCTTTTCCAAGTTGACCATCTCAAACGCCAAGTTTTTCTCCCTCTCCAGGCGGCTGGTGCTTGCCCTTGAAACAAATGGCGGCTATGCTTGGGTACCACTTCATGATGAGCTTCCGATTCAAGAGCGGTTTTATGCCGGAGGCCTGAGCACTGTCCGAGGATATCTGGAAGATTCCCTTGGACCGCGGAATGAAGATGTTCCTACGGGCGGACGAATTTTGTTGGTCAATAATCTAGAGTTTCGGTACGATCTCTACCGACAACTCGGCGGGGTTATCTTTTTCGATGCTGGCAATGTCTGGAGTAGCCAGAATGATCTGGCCCTTGACTCGATTAGAACCAGCGCGGGCGCAGGGCTGCGGCTGGTTACCCCGGTTGGCCCAATCCGCTTGGATCATGCCTGGGTGCTGGGACGGCGGCAAGGTGAGCCGGTCGGGAAATTTTACATTAGCGTAGGACACACTTTTTAGGGCGTATGTTTTAGAAAGCTAACATCAGCTCAAGCAGGTGCGGCCCAAAACCCGGCCTTAAAGAATTTCTCCTCCTCTTGCCTTCACAGCACACGGTCAATGACCCCGCCGCCAAGAACTTTGTCATCCTGATAAAAGACAACAGACTGCCCAGGAGCAATCGACCGCTCCGGGTCTTTGAAGCGAACCAGCACCGCATCCTTATTTTCCTCAATAGGGAAAATGATTACTGGCCGAGGCTGATGACGATAACGAATCTGAGCCAAAGCCTTTATTGGACCTTGGATTGAGTCGATCAGCATCCACCTCAGATTGAAGGCTATCAACTCACGCCGGTAAGTCTCTGGTTCTTCACCGACAATCACAGCATTTTGCTCCGGGTCAATGGACAGCACATACAGTGGAGTCGGATGATAGAGGCCAAGCCCTCGACGCTGGCCAATGGTGTAGGAATAAATTCCCTTATGACTGCCAAGCACTTTTCCCCACCGGTTCAGAATCGGCCCGCAGCCTTGGTCCTGATGCCCAAGGTGGCTCCTCAGGAATGCGGCATAATCACCCTGGGGAAGAAAGCAGATTTCCTGACTTTCAGGCTTGTTGTGCACTGGCAGGCCAAGCTCTCTGACCATAGCTCGGACCTCTTCTTTGGTATAGGTTCCAAGAGGAAACAGTATCTGTCGAAGCTGCTCCTGGGTCAGCGTATAGAGGAAATAGGACTGATCCTTGCGCCGGTCTCTGGCTCGCTGGAGGTAGAGCCGTTTTGATTCTTGATCCTGAGCCAGCAAGACATAGTGGCCAGTAGCCAGAAAATCAAATCCCATCGAGCGGGCTTCTTTTAGAAGAGTGCCGAATTTTATCCTTAGATTGCAAGGAATGCAGGGGTTTGGCGTTCTGCCAGCCAGGTATTCACGGCAGAAATAGTCAACTACCACGCTCTGGAATTCCTGCTCAAGATCAAGAGTATAGAAGGAGATGCCAAGATGCTGACATATCTTGCGGGCATCATCAGCCTCCTCCTCCTTGCTGCTGCTGCCATAAGAGACAAAAGAGGGAAGCTTAAGATAGACTCCAGCTACCTCATACCCCTGCCTGAGCAGGAGATAAGCAGCCGCGGCCGAATCTACACCGCCGCTTAGAGCTACCAACACCCTTTGATTTTTCGCTGTCTGAGTAGTTATGGCCACTTGTGTTACTATTTAAGGGGAAAACCCTTTTGAAAAAGGGTTTTCCCCTTATACCCCTTTCCTAAAACTTTAATTAATATTAATTAAAGTTTTAGGAGGATGGGTTGGAAGGAACCCTTATTGAATAAGGGTTCCTTCCAATTTATTTAACTAGCCTGATCTAAGCTTTACCTTTCCCCAAAAACCAGCCCGCTCATCCTTGATGATCACTGCCCCTTCTACCCCTTCGATCATCTGAGCCGCAGCTAGGGCCTGATCAATATCATCCGCCGTCTTGACCATATTGCCGATGGCTGTGGCCGCAGCATCAGCCACTGCTGCTGATGGGGAAATGATCACCACTGCATCTGCTTGGCCAAAGCTCAGCGAATGCCCAACAGTTCCAGAAGAGGTGCATACTCCAAGCGGAGAGTATTCAGGCTCGATTTCCAGGCAGATTCTGTTACTAAAAGGGGAGCGTCCGGCAAATATTCTCACCAGCCGCTTCCTTGTGCTGCTCAAAAAAATATCCCCACCATTTTCCACAATTACCTGCTGGCAGTAGTTTAGCAGCTCCCGGCCAACAAACTCAGCCACTGCTCCAGCCACTGCTGCCATTGGTCCAACGTTAGCCTTCTGAGCTGCCAGAATCATGGTCGAGACAATCCCGCTGGCCTGATCATCAGCAGGCAGAGGCTCTAGGCTCGTCAGAAAGACAGGATGACGCTCAATATATTCCTCAAGCGCCGCCCGACAACTTATGACGGCTTTCTTTGCCTGCTCCTCTAAATTTTTCTCAGCCAGAATGAAAAGATCAGTCTCTTTGACCACTACCGAGAATGGAGTGAGGTCCTCAGACTGACAACTTCGGCGGTATAGCCTTGGCTCATATCCAGAAGTCTTCATAGAAATATATTATATCCCATATCTTGGGTCGCTACCAGTTCTTAAATCAAAAAACACAGCTCTTTTCTATCTCCCGCGGCGGCCTCGCCCTTTTTTTCATTCGCCTGTCAAAAGTTTCGCCCACTCGCATTCTGTGTAGGGCGCATCATGGAATATTTTCAGCCAGGATGTGGGCAGATGGTCAATTACCTGCCTAAACTGGCGCTCATCCTCTTTAGTAACTTTGGTCGGAGTCTTATTTTCGTTTTTCCAGCCGGTCGGAAAATGTATCCTTTCATCTTTTTGCTCAAGGCCAAAAAAGTGGAACATACTTCTTAAAACCTCGCTGCTGTTTAAGTCCTCGGGAGCAAACAGCGTATAGCAGTCGGCATGTTTATTATAGGTATCCAAAAATCGGATGGCTCGGTTTTCGATTTCGATCCACTGGAGCACAAGAAATTGATATGGCGTCAGCGGATTAAGGGTAGTTGCCTGAAAAATCTCCTCATTTCCGGTTAGGGTCCAGCGGAAATATTTTTTCCCATCACTGGCCCGATAATACCTCCTTAGAGGAAGATGAATCTTGTTCAGCCAGAGATGCCGATTAAGCTGACTTTTGGCTACTTCCAGCGGATTTCGGATAATATGGATAAGTTTCAGATCAGGAAAACACTCCAGGGCAATATCAGCAAAGGATTTTAGAAAGGCGTTATTAGTCTCAAGGTAAACATCTGCCCGATAGTGGCAAATTCTCCATTGTTTTATGGCAAAGAGTCTTCTTATTTTCTCGAAATTTTTTTCCTGATACCAGTAAATGGGCTGACCAAACATAGTGGGGTAAGGCTCATGTTTGCTGACACAGCGCTTGATGTTATGGCGAAAGACAGAGGCCAGATACCTTGTGCCCGATCTCCCACTGGCCAGGACAAATATTTTGATCATAGCGTTTTTTGCTTCGGCATTGGCTCAAAAAAGCCTTCATCAGAGCCTCAGTAGGAGCCGAGCCGCACAAACTCCTCAAACCTTCTCCTGAACGCCCGCGGCAGTAAGGTCGTTCCCTTCTTGAGATGACCAACGGCAATGATCATCGGTATGACCTTGTCGGGAGGGATATCGAATTCTCTTTTTATGCTATCCTCATCAAACCCATCCATCGGGTGAGTATCGAGACCGAAGCCCTTGGCAGCAATCATCAGATTCATGGCAAACAGGGAAGCATTCTTGATAGCGAAAAATTTTCTCTTGAGGCTGTTTGGCTGGCCGTAGAGATTCTGAATCATATCAACATAGCCTTGCCTGGCCTCAGGCTTCATATAGCCCAACTCTTCCCAGTTATCCAAAACTCTCTCCAGATTTTCCTCAACACCACCCGGATCAGCCACAATGATAAACACTGCCGCGGCCTCCTCAATCTTTCGCTGATTAAAGGCACAGCGCCGCAGGATGCGCTTGCTTTCAGGATTTCTCACCACGATCAGCTTCCACGGCTGAAGGTTGAATGAGGAAGGGGCAAGATTTGAGATCTCAACCAATTCCCTAAGCTGCTCATCAGGCAGCTCCTGTCCGGTTTCAAAGAAGTTGATTGAACGCCTTTCCTTGATGGCCTGAATAACATCCATGACGAAATCTCCTAAAAATATCAGGCTTTACCCTGATTTTGCAGAAAAACAGATTGTTCTCTTTTCTTAGATTTCCCCTCCACTCTCTGCCAATGGTAATATCGGATAGGAGTATCTAAGAGAGCGACTGATTAGCCACACAAAACAAAGACTTCTCTGTTTTTCTTGAAAAAACCGATATACTTTGGCTACCATTTCAGCTAAGGAGGTGCACAATATGGACAAGGTGAACACGATCCTTTTTTATTTTACCGGTACGGGAAACTCTCTAAAGGCAGCCAGGGAGCTGGCCCAAGAGCTAGGGGCAGCAGAGCTTCGGCCAATTGCCAGACTGATAAATAGAGGTGGCCCCATTTTGGCCAATGCTGACCGCATAGGCATTATCTGCCCTGTATATGCCTGGGGGTTGCCGCTAATTGTTTTGCAATTTATTCAGCAGTTATCTTTAGATCAATCTAGCTACATCTTCGGTTTAGTTACCTGTGGCGGATTTGCCGCTGCGACTTTAAAGCAGCTCGATCGCCTGCTAAGACAAAAAGGGTTGAAGCTATCAGCAGGATTCAGCCTGCGATTTCCAGGCAACTATACCCCCTTGTATGGAGCAATCCCTGAAAAGCAGCAAAAGGAGCTATTTTCAAAAGCGCATCTTAGGCTAAAGCAGATCGCGGGTATAGTCAGAGAAGGCAGAATGGCCCGGATTGAGTCAAACTTCTTTCTGGTTAATCTGCTGTTTTCGGGTCTTATCTACCGCCAGGGGATAAGTCGGTTTCCAGCAGGGGATCGAGACTTTTGGCTAAATGATAAATGCAGTGGCTGTGGAATCTGCGCCAGGGTCTGTCCAGTGAATAACATCGAGATTAAGGAAGGGCGGCCAAGTTGGCAGCATCATTGCCAAAGATGCCTGGCCTGTCTGCACTGGTGCCCTGAGGAGGCGGTCGAGTGCGGGAAGACCACACAAGGTCGGCGGCGCTACCGGCATCCAGAAATAACTCTGGAAGATATCATTCAGCAAAAGTAAATTTAATTAATAAATTTTTAATTAGTGTCTGTCCGAAATTGACTAACTTATTGACAATATTATGTTAATTAGTATTATTACAGGCTCTATCTTTT
>JAILZY010000103.1 GCA_023512255.1 bacterium
TATTTATTAGCTACCATTGAGAGACATAACCCTAATAAGAGCTAAGCCCCTTCGAGGGTTTATGGTTGTTCTGATATTAGGGTTTATGGTGTCTAATATATATGGTGTCTGATATATAAGAGCAATTATGGTCGCTCTTATTTATTAGCTACCATTGAGAGACCAAAAGAATAATATATGAAAACACAAAGTTTCTACAATAAAAGAAAGAATGGAACCCAAACCAGTGCTTTTGGTACGCCGGGGCGGATAAACCACGATTCATCCAAGTTTTACAACAGCAAACTCTATGAGGGATTAAGTAACGGAAAAGATGTTGAGTATGTAGAAAATCAGATTGATCCTCAAAATATAAATAAGGTTTTTTGTAAAAGTAGCGAAGCTATGTCGGAGCTTCCAGATAATAGCGTCCATTTAATGGTTACTTCGCCGCCCTATAATGTAGGCAAAGAATATGATGAAAATTTATCTCTAAAAGAATATAGAGAGTTATTAAAACGAGTATTCAAAGAGACACACAGAGTTCTGGTTCCGGGTGGTAGGGCGTGTATAAATGTTGCGAATTTAGGCAGAAAACCTTATTTACCACTCCATAGCTATATTATTGAGGATATGCATAATATTGGTTTCTTAATGAGGGGCGAAATTCTTTGGGATAAAGGAAGTAGCGCCAGCCCTTCAACCGCTTGGGGAACATACTTAAAAGCCAACAATCCGGTGTTGCGGGATATTCACGAATATATTCTTGTTTTTTGTAAAGATACGTTTACTAGATTAAATCCACACAAGAGAAAAAGCACTATTTCAAAAGAGGAATTTTTAGAATTTACAAAAAGCGTTTGGAAATTCGCCGCAGAGCAAGCTTCAAAAGTGGGGCACCCTGCACCTTTTCCAGTTGAATTACCATATCGTTTAATTCAACTTTACACATTTGAGGACGAAATTGTTCTAGATCCTTTTGTTGGGAGTGGGACAACTTACATTGCGGCGTTAAAAACAAAAAGAAAATATGTTGGTTATGATATTGATAAAAAGTACTGCGATTTGGCTGAAAGGAGAATTAAACAATTCTTACAAGAACAGATAACTTTGTTTAATCATGCCAAATAAAAATTATCATCGACAAATTGAAACAAGATGTTATAATCACAAACAATTCAAAAAAAAGAATTAAAGCCCCCATTATTGCAGATAAATATAACACCCTCGTCATGGATTGACGAACGGTCAGCAGAAATGCCTTGGGCGGCTCTAGTGATTAGAGTTGAAAGAGAAACTGCTCTCAATTTTTTAGGCATATTGCGGATTATGTATCCTAAATGATGAGCCAATAGTAAAATAGGCAATATAATAAATTATATAATATTTATAATATAATAAATTAAAACTCCCCAGGTCCTAGGCAGCAGAAATTTACGAACCCCGCCAGGACCGGAAGGTAGCAACGGTAAGTAAACCCTTCTGTGTGCTTAGGGGCACCTGGGGAGCCTAATCAGGCTGTTTTGCAATTTGCCTATAGCGCGAGGGCTGTGGCAAACGGGGCCTGTGGCAGAGGATCAAAATCGGGCGAGATGGCCCGACGAATTTATAACTTAAACTTAGATCGAAAGGCTCGAGCACTTAAGATCAAGATGGCCCGACGATAAATCTTTAATTTTTTTCTTGTAAACTATCTCATTCAATCACCTGACCAACAAAGCATCAATGTCATATCTTGTCTTAGCCAGGAAGTGTCGCCCAAAGGCTTTCCATGAGGTCATAGGGCAGCAGCACATCACCCAAACCCTGAAAAACAGCATTGTGTCAGGGCGAGTTGCTCAATCCTTTCTCTTTACCGGTCCGCGAGGGGTCGGGAAGACCACAACCGCCAGAATCCTGGCTAAGGCTCTAAACTGCCCTCAGGTCAGTGAAGGAGAGCCTTGCAATAGCTGCCATGTGTGTCAGGAAATTAGCCAGGGTAGCTTTGTGGATGTTCTGGAGATAGATGGCGCCTCCAATAACAGTGTAGATGATATCAGGGACCTGCGGGAGAAAATTCGCTACCTGCCAACTGCTGGCCGCCGTAAGATCTACATTGTGGATGAGGTCCACATGCTGTCGACTGCGGCTTTCAATGCTCTGTTAAAAACCCTAGAAGAGCCGCCTCAACATGCGGTTTTCATCTTTGCCACTACCGAGCCTCACAAAATTCCGGCTACGATCCTATCGCGCTGTCAGCGGTTTGATTTTAAACGGCTCGGCCCGAAGGAAATTGCCGCTGCCTTGCATGATGTAGCCAAAGCCCAAGGGTGGCAGGTGCCGCCCTCCGTTCTTGCACTCATTGCTCGATCCGCTGATGGGAGTATGCGGGATGCTCAGAGTATTCTTGATCAAATTATCTCCTCAAGCCAGGGTGAGATAAACTATGATGAGGTCCTCTATCTTTTGGGGATGGTGAAAAAAGATGACATTCAGGCGATCTGGGAAGCGGTCTTTAATCGAAACCCGCAGGCTATCTTATCAACCCTGGCCAAGGTATTGGAGCGAGGCTATGATTTTCGCTTCTTTGCCGAACAACTGCTGCACCATCTGCGGGATCTTATGGTCTGCAAAACCTGCTCTGAGCCTGCTCCCCTGCTAAACCTGACTGAGGAAGAGGTTGAGCCACTAAAACGGCAAAGCGATCTTGTCAGCCTGGAGGCCCTACAGCAGTATTTTCATCTTCTGCTTCAAGGTATTGATCAGATGCGGGGATCGACACATCCTCGGATCATTTTAGAAATGACCCTCATTCGACTGGCCAGGATGGAGGCAGTGGCCTCATTCGGTGAAATCCTGGAGCGTCTTGCCGCTATGGAAGATGCGCTCTCATCCCAAACCCTTTCTTCTCAAATCGACTCTCCTTTAAGCCCTAAGGGCATCTTAGTTAAAGAGGCCCCTTACGCCGACCGCTTTGAGCCCAAGGCCGCCCAACCTGCTAATAAGCCCAAGGCCGTCCCACCTCCTGAGACGGGCGATCCCACCTCTTTTAAACATTCGGTCTCAGGCTCAGGCTCTTTGGCGGCAGCATCTTGTAATGACCAGCCAATGGCCTCGTCATCCCAGCCCCCCTCACTCTCTGCGGAGCAAAAATTGTCGGCGATGGTAGAGAGGATAAAAAAAAGAAAGCCATCACTGACCATGATTCTTCGACAGGCAACTTTAGAGGCAATCGGCGAAGACACTGTTACCTTGTCATTACCCAGCGTTTTTCTCAACACTCTCACCGAGGAAAGCAATCGGTCGATTTTGCAGGCCGAATGCCAGAATGCTTTCGGTGCCCGGTGGCGACTAGAATGTCGTGCCAGGGAGATGGTAAGCACAGATAAATCTTTATCTTCTGAGGAAAAAGAAGACTGTACGTCAGGGGAAATTGATGCTATAATAAAGCGCTACCCTATTGTCTCGATGATTCTCGAGATGTTTTCAGCCCGGATGGTGCAAACTGAAGCCTCCTTTCTCCGAAAGGATCAGCTAATGACATCGGAGATAGGGATCAGCGACATGGTAAACAGCCACTGACCAGTGGTTGATGATGGTCTTCCGTGGTGGGGAGAAGCGTATGCTCCTCCTTGAATCAATGTAATTTTGCGGAGGGGAAAATGAAGGGTTTCAATCAAATGATGAAGCAGGCCCAGGAAATCCAGGCCAAGGTGCTCAAGGCGCAAAAGGAAGTAGAATCTCAGACAGTTGAGGCTGAGGCAGGAGGGGGCATGGTTAAGGTGGTGGCTAATGGCAGGCAGCGGATTGTCGAGATCAAAATCGATCCTGAAGTAGTCAATCCAGATGATATTGAAATGCTTCAGGATCTTGTAACCGCGGCGGTCAATAAAGCCATGGACAATGCCCAGGAAATGGTGGCTCAGGCTATCAATAAGGTTACTGGAAATTTGAAAATCCCGGGGTTCTAGTATTCAACCGCACAGAAGGAAAGAGGAAGAGATAAAAAAGCAGTGTCTATTCGGGCAGTGGATGAGCTGGTAAAAGAATTTAAAAAGATGCCTGGCATCGGCCTAAAGACAGCTCAGCGGCTGTCTTTTTATATCCTGAGAATCTCCGAGCAGGAGGCCGACAAACTGGCTAGAGCTATCATGCAGGTCAAGGAGAAGGTAAGGTATTGTTCTATCTGTGGGAATATTACCGAATCAGACCCTTGCCAGATCTGCACCGATTCTCGGCGGGACAGCCAAACTATCTGCGTGGTAGAAGAGCCTAAGGACATCCTAGTCATTGAAAAAACAGGTGAATATCGGGGAACCTACCATGTGCTCATGGGGGCCATCTCTCCCCTGGATGGAATTGGCCCAGAGAATCTGAAAATTGACAGTTTGATCGAGCGGGTCAAATCCAAGGGAGTTAAAGAGGTGATCCTGGCTACCAATCCAAATGCGGAAGGAGAGGCCACGGCTACCTATCTTTCACGGCTTCTCAAGCCTTTGGGAATTAAGGTCTACCGAATCGCCCGTGGACTGCCTGTAGGAAGCGAGCTTGAGTATGCTGACGAAGTTACAGTTACCAAAGCCCTGGAAGGAAAACTCGAGATGTAGGAAAAGAGCTAAACTCTGGACAAGATCTCTACTGGATAAAAGACCCTAATTACCTGGATAAGACCTCTAAATAATGGTAAGATAAAGCCGGGTGGGGTTTTTGAGCCAGAATCCAGAAGATCAATTTTCACTTATCATAAAACTTTCTCGATAAGGGGGATCAGGTATGCAGGAAATAACAGAAGTGCGCTGGCATGGCCGGGGTGGGCAGGGAACGGTCACGGCGGCTAAAATCTTTGCTGAAACGGCTATGAGCGAAGGCAAATATGTCCAGGCATTCCCTGAGTATGGCCCAGAGCGAATGGGGGCACCTTTGCGAGCCTACAACCGAATTTCCACCAAGCCCCTATCCCTCCACTGCCAGGTTACCAATCCCAAAATTGTGGCTGTAGTCGATGCCACTCTGCTTGGCTCAGTGGATGTAGCTGAGGGGACCGCGGAGGATGCCATCTTTGTCATCAACACTCCGGATGATCCCAAAAAGGTGCGTGAAACCTACCGCATCCCTCATGGATCAATCTTTACCGTAGATGCAACCCGCATTGCCCTTGAGACCTTGGGCAAGCCCATTCCCAACACTCCTATCCTCGGTGCCCTGGCCAGAGTAACTGATACCATCAGCAAGGAGCATCTGATTGAGGACACCAGGGTAAATCTCTCCAAAAAGTTTAGCCCTGAGATCGTGCAGAAAAACATTGAGGCTATTACCCGAGCCTACGAGGAGGTAAGAGGCGAATGAGTACCAATGAATTGAAGGGATGGAAGGAGATTCCGATTGGGGGGGTAATTGTTGAGGCTGGAAATTCAGCTCGGTATGAAACCGGAGGATGGCGGACTTTTCGTCCCCTGATGGATGGACAGTTGTGCAAAAACTGCCTATTCTGTTGGATCTATTGCCCAGATTCAGCCATTGAGGTTGAAGATGGCAAGGTCAAGGGGATAAATCTTCGCTATTGCAAGGGGTGCGGGATCTGTGCCCGAGAGTGTCCGGCCAAAGCGATTCAGATGATTGAAGAAGCCAAAGTCTCGGCGGGTGAATGATTAAAAATTACCAGTGAATGATTAGGCGTATAGTTATTGATAATAATGGAAGGGGGTTTAAACGAATGGGGAAACCGGTAGCCATGACCGGCAATATCGCCGTGGCCAACGCCATGAGGCAAATTAATCCTGATGTCTGCGCTGCTTATCCGATTACGCCTTCAACTGAAGTGATGCAGCAGTTTGCCTCGTTTGTTGCCGATGGTAAGGTGGACACGGAACTAGTAACCGCGGAAAGTGAACATAGTGCTATGAGTGCCTGCATCGGAGCGGCAGCAGCAGGAGGACGGGTCATGACCGCGACCTCAGCCAATGGGCTTGCCCTGATGTGGGAAATGCTCTATATTGCCTCTGGCAATCGTCTGCCGATCGTCATGACGGTAGTCAACCGAGCCTTGAGTGCGCCCATCAATATTCATGGAGACCACAGTGACGGTATGGGAGCAAGGGATTCGGGATGGATTCAAATTTATTCAGAAAATGCCCAGGAAGCCTATGACAATCTCATTCAGGCTGTAGTCATCGGCCAGCACCGGGATGTCCGGCTTCCGGTCATGGTTGGCATGGATGGCTTTATCATCAGCCATTCGATTGAGAATCTGGAACTTTTGTCTGATCAGGAGGTTAAAGATTTTATCGGGGAATATCTCCCTCTTTATCCGTTATTGAATATAAAACAGCCGGTTACCTACGGGCCGCTGGACCTTCAGGATTACTATTCCGAGCACAAGCGCCAGCAGGCCGAGGCCATGAAACTTGCCAAGCCGGTTATTCTGAAAGTAGCGCAGGATTTTGCCGCTTTGAGCGGGAGAAAATATGGCTTCTTTGAAACCTATCGTTTGGATGATGCCGAGATGGCCATCCTCACCCTGGGCTCTTCGGCCGGAACCGCAAGGTTTGTAATCGACAGAGCCCGTGAGCAGGGAGTAAAGGTTGGGCTTATCAAGCTTCGCGTCTTCCGTCCCTTCCCCATGAAAGAGCTTCAGGCGGCTTTGGGACATCTCAAGGCTCTCGCGGTTATGGATCGCTGCGATTCCTTTGGAGCCGCCGGAGGTCCGGTCTTTTCCGAGGTCCGCTCTGCCCTATACGATCTTTCTCCCCATCCCGCGGTGGTCAACTACATCTATGGTCTTGGAGGCCGAGATCTTGGCATCGCTCATATCGAGCAGGTCATACGGGATCTTCAGGAAATCAGGCAAACTGGATGTATCAGAGAACTGCTCACCTACCTCACGGTCCGGGAATAAGGGGCAGGTGTGAAAAAGATTCGAGGAGAAAAATGGCCACATTAAAAGAATTATCGAAAAGAGAAGAACTTCTGGCTGGCGGGCATCGGCTGTGCGCTGGCTGCGGAGCCTCAATCGTTGTCCGACAAATTCTTCTGGCTGCTGGCCGGAATGTGGTAGTCTCATGCGCTACCGGCTGTCTGGAGGTTTCCACCAGTATCTATCCCTATACTTCATGGCGAGTACCTTTCATCCACAGTGCTTTTGAAAACTCAGCCGCTACTGTCTGTGGAGTCGAGGCTATGTACCAGTCTTTGAAGCGAAGGGGGAAATTGCCGGTCGATGAGGAAATCAAATTCATTGCCTTTGGCGGCGATGGGGGAACGTATGATATCGGGCTGCAATCACTCTCCGGCGGGCTTGAGCGAGGGCATGATTTTCTCTATGTCTGCTACGATAATGGTGCCTATATGAATACCGGCATCCAGCGATCAAGCTCAACTCCCCTAGGAGCTGATACCACCACCAGCCCGGTCGGAAAGGTAATCCCTGGCAAGCAGCAGTACCGCAAAGACCTAACCGATATAGTCGAGGCTCACCATATACCCTATCTGGCTCAAGCCTCACCTCACAACTGGAAGGATCTGACCCATAAGGTGGAAAAGGCTCTATCCATCAAGGGGCCAAAATTTCTAAATGTCATTGCTCCCTGCCACCGGGGCTGGAGGGCCGGGGTCAATCAGACTATCGAGCTAGCCAGGCTAGCGGTTGAAACCTGCTTCTGGCCGCTGTATGAGGTCGAGGATGGCAAGCTGACTATCAACTACAAACCCAGAGAGAAAAAACCCATTATCGAATGGATTAAATTACAGGGAAGATTTAGTCATCTCCTTAAGCCGGAAAATGAGCATATCCTCCGCAGACTTCAGGAAGGAATAGATGCCAAGTGGGAAAGCCTGCTCAGACGAGAAGGAGAAAAGTGAGCAATAGGGAAGCAAATGAAGTTAGGGGAAAACCCTTTTTTTAGGGGAAAACCCTTTTGAAAAAGGGTTTTCCCCTAAAAACCCCTTTCCTAAAACTTTAATAAAATAGCTATTAAAATTTTAGGAAGATGGCTTGGAAGGAACCTTTATTGAATAAGGATCCCTTCCAAACTCCGACGCCCCAGTTTCTTCCCAGTTTCTTAAAGGACATGACTCGATTTGGCCTCAGTAAAATCAGCTTAAAGATCATCGTTACCATTCTGATTCCGATTATCCTTATGGGAGGGGCATTTGTCGCTCTATTCATCTACAGTATCACCTCATGGCAATACAATGATATAGCCACCTGCCAAAGCCAGCTGATGGATTTTCTGACCTGTGGTATTGAAGACTCCTTTGCCCGGCAGGACTATAGACAAATCAAAGCCAAACTGTCCGAGCTTGGAAGAAGGCTAAATATCAGCCGAATCAGGCTTCTGACCAAAGAAGGCAAGGTCATCTATAATAGCCAGGCAAAAGATTCTCAAGACAGGGGCAATCCTACAACCCATGAATGTCTTCTTTGTCATAATAGTACCGGTCATCAACTAGCCCTACCACGGCCAGCGATTCAGGCCTGCGTGTCCGAAGGCAAAAAAATCATCCGACATTTTACCCCGATTTTGAATCAGCAAAATTGCCAGCGCTGCCACACAGGCAATCAAAAGGTCTTGGGCTTTTTCCTGGCTGATTTTGTCCAACCCAGGGTAGATAAGCGAAAGGCGCTTTTTTTGACTCAAATGGGGCTTAGCTCGGCTGTTACAATTTTGGTCATCCTGAGCATCCTATATATTACCCTGCGTCGGATGATCGATTATCCGATCCGAGAGATCATTGCCCAGATAAGGGGGATTTCGGTCATCTCAGGAAATTTGAGGCAGATTGAATATTCCTCAACCGATGAGATCGGAGAGATAGTCAATCTGATCAACGAGCTGGCTGAGCGGCTGCGCTATTCACGGGAGGAGCTGGCTTCCTGGTACCAGGTGAGTCATGAGATTGTCTCAACCCTTGATTTTGAAAAGCATATCCTGGCTTCCACCCCTGTCCGAGAGGTTATGGATACAGAGATTGAACTTATCTATGAGGATATGCCGGTGAGAGAGGTGATGGAGCTTTTCAAAAGCAGCCAAGGCATATTCTTCCCTGTGGTTGATCGACATAGGACCTATCTTGGGGTTATTACCCTGCGCGAGGCGCGGAATGTATTATTGGATCAGAGCCTAGAGGGCATCCTCTACGCTCGGGACTTCTCCTGCTCTGACTTTCCCACCATCTCGCCCTCAGGAACGCTTTCTGAAGCTATGGACCTCTTCCTGAAGAAGGGGATAAATCATCTGCCGGTAGTGGATGAGATGACCCAAACCCTGATCGGCATCCTCGAGCATGAGCGTATCTTCCAGGTACTGAAAGCAGAGCTGGTCAAACGGGTAGGGCTTTGAAAAATAAAACTAAAACCTTAATCTTAAAACCATGACCTTGCCGAATAAGCTTTCTCTAGTTCGAATCTTTCTGGTGCCAGTGCTGGTAACGGTGCTCCTGACCAGATTCAGCAACCCCCTGGCTCTGAGCATCTTCCTCCTGGCCTCTCTAACCGACTGGCTGGATGGGTATATTGCCAGAAGATCAAAGCAGACAACCACCTTAGGCAAACTGCTTGATCCGATGGCTGACAAACTCCTGATCTCCTCTGCCCTCATCTCCCTGGTTGAAATGGGGCTAGCTCCAGCCTGGATGGTGGTAGTCATTGTCAGCCGAGAGATCGCCATAACCGGCATCCGCTCTGTGGCAGCTTCGCAAGGCGTAGTCATCGCGGCCAGCAGGATGGGAAAGTATAAGGCGGTCAGTGAAATTCTGGCTATTTCTTTTTTAATTCTGGGCAAGATCCCCTTTCCAATCTTGGGGAATTTTCCCCTGGGGCACATTCTGCTCTGGGTAGCCATGATTATGGCTATTGTCTCAGGGATTGAGTATGTGATCAAATTTAACCAGCAGGTCAAGCTGACCAGCTAAGTAAGAGCTAGCTGACCGGCTAATGAGAAGCTAGCTGACCGGCTAAGACCAGCTAAGGAGAGCTAGCTAAGGAGAAGCCTACCAGCTAGGAGAAGAACTTTAGAATGATTGGCCTAAAAGCGCTATTTCTTGGCATCATAGCCTATCTCCTTGGATCCATTCCCTTCGGCATCCTGATTGCCCGAAGGCATCGGGTTGATATCCAAAAGGTCGGAAGCAAAAATCCCGGAGCCACCAATGTACTTCGCACTGTGGGGAAAAAAGCAGCTCTTTTTACCCTCCTTGGAGACCTGGCCAAGGGAGCAGTGGCTGTGCTTTTGGGAAAGGCCTTCTCAAGCTCTGCAGCTATGGCCGAGGCCCTCGGATTATTAGCCATCATTGGTCATGACTGGTCGATCTTCAACCGACTGCGCGGCGGAAAAGGAGTAGCGACCAGCTTGGGAGTTTTTCTTGCCCTCACCCCGGGGCCTACCTTGCTTGCTCTGCTGGTCTGGGGGACAGCTCTTGGCATCAGCCGCTATGTCTCCTTGGCCTCGATCCTGGCCGCGGCGGCTCTTCCCCTGCTTATCTTTATTTTTCAAGGCACGGGGAGCCTGTTTTTTACCTCACTCGCTGCTTCCGCTCTCCTGATCCTCAAGCACAGATCAAATATCCAGCGCCTGATAGCCGGCACTGAGCACAAACTCACCCCGCGGCGATAAGCTCACCCTTGCGGCGATAATTTATGGCCACTTGTGCGGCGATAATTTATGGCCACTTTGCAACTTGCAGCTTTTCGCCCACCAAGCCACCACTGCATTTTTTTGTAAAAAAGATCTTGCTTCTAAACCAAATTTGGATTATTATTTTAATGACTATGGAAATCTGATATAGATAAGTGAATCTCCCCGCTCAAGGGATTAGCGAATGAGTTTCCCATTCCATTGTTTGCTCTGGCAGTGACTTTCCCCAGCACAGTTTGCTCGGGCAGTGCCTCTCCCCGCCGCAAGGGATTGGCGCAGCAAGGCAAGAGGGGGATATAATTTATAGAATAAATTTATATAATAAACGAAATTTTAAAACATACCCAAAAGAGGGGGTGGTTACAGGGAAACGGTAAGTTATTGATATTTTAAGATTAAATTAGCATTGAGAGGACAAATTAGGGAGTTTTGAGGGTCGATGATGAGCATGGAAAAGATACCTTACAGGAAATGCCAGAATAACTATTTGAATCTATTGGCGCAAAAAAGGCAAGGGGTAGAAATCCATGACCTGATGATTAAGGGATTGCGACTTTCTTGATATCCCTAATTTTTCATGACATAACTCATTTAAATTAAGTAGAAATCCATGACCTGATGATTAAGGGATTGCGACGGTAAACTATTTATTTAAGAGGAGCAATTCCCCCAGGGTTTGTAGAAATCCATGACCTGATGATTAAGGGATTGCGACCACAACTATATTTACAATTTATAATTGTTCATTAGAAGTCTGTAGAAATCCATGACCTGATGATTAAGGGATTGCGACGCACTTAAGAGCGAAGGGAGTGCTCCGCCCCGGGGAAAATTGCGATCTGGGGAAGGATAAAAATTGTGATTATAAAGTGAATAATAATTCACCTAAAAATCTCTCCCAAGTAAACGCCTTATCTCTAAACAGAAAGGAGGTGGTGGATACAGAATATGCGTAGACAAAAACATTGGTAGGGGCTTAAGAATGGATAAAATTAAAGGGAGGCAGAAAATAGGAGGTAAGGGGTAAAAATTATGTAGTAAGTAAGCAGGATAAATAAGATTAACAAAGTAAGTTAGGATGTAGCGAAGTAATTATTACTCAAAGAAGGAGAGGAAAGTAACTGTACTCAAGTTAAGGAAAGTAATTGTTTTATGTGGGGGGGAGAAGGAGAAGTAGTATGTTTTCAAAAAAAGCAGGAAAAAGCTTCATACTATACTTTTGCACTTTTGGTATGGAGCATTTTGGATATGGGTAAAAAAATTGAATGGCACACCCTGTTAAGGGA
>JAILZY010000104.1 GCA_023512255.1 bacterium
TAGCTACCATTGAGAGACATAACCCTAATAAGAGCTAAGCTCCTTTGAGGGTTTATGGTGTCTGATATATAAGAGCGTTAGGCTTTCATACCCAGAAGGCAGAAGATACCGGCTCTAAAACCCGATAAATTTCCCGCACAAACCGGTCTTTGACTAACCAGCCTGTTACGGCCTCATCCAAAATAGCCACATCCCTGCCCAAACCAAGAGTCTTATCTATAAATTCTCTCTCCAGCCGGACGGGGAAACCCGCCGCCCATCTCCTTCCCCGAAAATTTTCCTTTATCTCAAGCCCCAGACTAGGGGCAAGACCAAGAGCATCCTGATCGTATAATTCCATAAATTTCCCCACTTGGAAGAAGAGAACCGTATTGTTCAGCCTGGTCCTGAAAAACAGGTATTGGTTGTGAAACGACCGAAATAAGCCCTTGTGTTTATAGCGATCTTTTAACTTTCCCTTATGGAAAATGAAATACTCTCCAAGCCATGAATTGGCCGCCAAAAGTGAATTGATCAGCCTGAAGGTATTAGCATGTTTAAAATGCCCCAGATAAGAGGCCAGGGTTTGCCTTAGCTTCCTTATCATCTCATCAGGCTGCATAATTACTTTTCTGACCTTCAGGCCATGAATCCGAAGCTCTTGAATCATCTTATCTTGAAACCGAGCCAACTTGAATTTTAAATTATTGACCACTCTTTTCCGAGCCAGTAGATACCCAGGCCTGACAATATAGCCTAAAAAGTCAGCTCCCTCCGAAACCCTTTTTATCTTTCCCCTTCCCTTAAGCTGAAGAGCAAGCTGCTTTTCTAGAAATTCCCCGATTCTGCCCTCCCACTCAAGTAACTGGTCTTTGTCAGGCGAGATGAGAACAGCGTCATCCACGTACCTGATATAAAAGCGGCACTTAAGGCTATGCTTTATCAACTGATCCAGCTTATTCAAATAGACATTGGCCAGGAATTGAGAGGTAAGGTTGCCTATTGGCAGTCCTTTGCCCTGAGGCGCCTTGAAAAGCGATTTATGAGCTGGAATCTTATCCAGCATGGCCGGATCGCCCTTAAAGAAGTAGTCATCAGGACAATGATGAAAGATAGTTCGATGAAGCAGGTAAAGGAGTGCCTCCGATTCAATATCTTTTCTAGGCAAAAGCTCTTGTTCGAGAATCTGAAAGAGTATCTCTTTATCTACACTCATGAAAAAGGAGCGAATGTCAAACTGAAGAAAATAAGCGACCCGCTTCTGATTTCTGGTCGCTTTAAGCATAAATTTCTGGAGCCTGGCCACAGCCGCATGGATTCCTTTCCTTGTCCTTGAGGCATAGGAATCGTAGATAAATTTTCGCTCCCAAACCTTTTCCATCTCTCGTACAATCAGATGATGAACGATCCTATCCCGAAAATCAGCGGCAAAAATCTCACGTAACTTGGGACTTGTGGTAACAAAGCAAACAGAGCGGGATGGCTTGTAGGTACCGTTTTGTAAATCCTGCGCCAGGCCGAACAGGTTATCTAATAAACGGCCTTCAAACCTGAGCGCATTTATCGTACCTCTTTTCCTTCGTCGGCAATCAAGATAAGCTCTCCAGACCGATCTAAAGGAGAGCAGGGAACACTTTCCGCCACGCACGGCTCGCACATAATAGCTGTTCGACTTATTGTTGTTGTTGACGCTGCCGTTGCTGAAGTTCACGCACCAGGCGTTATCAGTATTGCTGGCATTGGTAGTAGACGACCAGTATTCGGACGACATTTTCACCTTCCCACTTGATGGCTGTCCGGCTTACACGGCAATCCAGCCATAAAAGCCATCAGCCCACCGAATATTAATTTCTCCACTCGGAAAAGGGATTTTTCTTGCTGCTTTGAAAATAATATCCTGCATAAAAATGCCTTCCTGGAAAGGCGGGGAAGGCGCACAGTGTTATTGAGCACACTCATCGACTCATCCCTTTTCAGACGATTGATGATTCCGGCTTCCCTTACTGCTTTTAAGCCATCCCTCACTCTGTTTGCATAGAATAACCGCCATGCCTGAGACATGCTGAAAGGTCTTAAAATTGTCAAACGCCCTGGCTTCCTTAGCAAAGACCAGTGCTTGTTTCAGCAGCTCGCATTTTTCCACCAGCTCTCTAAGGACGCTTTCTTTATCTGCAGATGAATTAGCCCTGATAATCAGAAGAATTATATTCCTTGAAAGATCGCGCAGCTCAGTGCCAATGGTGTATTTGTTATACCGGCTGAAATTCCTGACTATATTCTGAAGGTAAATACCCAGCTCCATCGCCTTCTTATATATGGGCAAATGCTCATATCTGGCCATCTTCCAGCAACTCCCCTGCTTTAACCACCCTAATACTCAAATATTCAAATAACCAAATATTCAATCCTGTCCGCCACGCACGGCTCGCACATAATAGCTGTAAGACTTATAGTAGTAGTAGACGCTGCCGTAGCCGAAGTTCACGCACCAGGCGCTATCAGTAAGGCCGGCATAGGTAGTAGACGACCAGTATAAGGACGACATGGTATTTGGAAAATATTTTTGGTTGATAGCCGGGTTGCTGCAAGCACCACGATCCACAATCATAGACAATTCTTTAATCGTCGGCAGTCGCCAGTCGGAGAAGCCGCCGAATTTTTCATTATTCAGCCTGGCAATAAAGATAGTGTGCGCATCAATCCAGGAATAGGTGTTATCCTTATCATGAATTAAACCATCGTCGGTTTTATTTTCCCAGATCAGGCCGGTAACATTGTCCTTGATCATGCTCCAGGAGGTAGCGGAATCTGGCAGAGGTTTGCCTTGAGCATCGAGTTTGGTGTAGGAGGGAGGATTTATGGTGTAGTCCGAATCCTCGCCGAAGGTGTCGCTGAAAATTATAGTTTGTCCGGTGTCGGGGATGGGGCGAGTGACTGAGACCGCAAAAGCCACCGAGCCTCCACCATGCCCTAGGAACAGCCCAAGCCCCAAAAGGCCAGCCATCATCCACACGGCCACTGAAGCTGCCATAAAATTTACCATCCACTTTACCCTTGACTCTATTAACCTTTCTAACCTGGTCATCTTACTTCCTCCTAAATTATTTTATAATTGATTTTATAAATTTTTAGTAATTCTTAAATTAATTAAAAGATAGTAATATTAATATAACTGCTATAATTTTATCTAGCTCAAAAATTATTTGTCAACTAAAAATGAAACTAAAATATCAAAAAATCGAAGGCCAAAAAAATAAAGGCTATATTTTTAAACGTTGTTTTATATTTTCTGTTATGCTATACTAAGCAAGCCATAGGATTATGGCTTATATCTCCCCCCTTGCTCCAAAAAAGCAGTAAGAAAAGGGATATAGCGGCTCTTCATCCAGCAGGGAAAACAGGCAGCAGGGAAAATAGGTCCAAGCAGCAAAGAAACGGCAGCAAAAGATAGAAAATGCCAGCATAAGCAGTATTGAGCACAAGCAGTAATAGTAATAGATAACCCCAGCAATAATAGATAATACCGGACCGGAATAGATAACACCAGCAATCAGGTAACCAGCAAGCAGGTAAGCGCTCAAAAACCCAAGGATCAGGTAAGAGCTCAAAAACTCAAGCGATAATGGACTCTTTGGACAAGAAGGCTACTTTCATCATACAGCCTAGGCCAAAAACCCAAGCGATAAGAATGAACCTAAAGGCCCAAAATCAATCATATAACCTAAAGGCCCAAAATCAGATTTATAACTAGGCCAAAAATCTAAGCTATAAGAATTTGTATCGCTGCATTCCCTTAAACCAAAATTTTAAAACAGTATGGGAGGACAACTATGCCCTTAGATCCGAGATATCACAAAGATTGGGAAATTGCCGAAGAAGCCGAAAGCCGGATGAAAACCGTATCCGAACTTGGGGAGATGCTTGGGCTGGAAAAAACAGAGCTCATCCCCATGGGGCACTATATCGGCAAGATTGACTTTGCCGCTATATTGAGGCGGCTAAAAGACAAACCAAATGGTAAGTATATCGACGTTACGGCAATTACCCCAACCCCGCTAGGTGAGGGAAAAAGCACCACCACGATGGGTCTGGTCCAAGGGCTTGGCAAGAAAGGGCTCAAAGTCATTGGGACTATCCGCCAGCCGTCCGGTGGGCCAACCTTCAACATCAAGGGAAGCGCCGCTGGCGGAGGTCTTGCTCAGTGCATCCCCTTAACCCCATTTTCCCTTGGCTTGACCGGCGACATCGACAAGGTAACCAATGCTCACAATCTGGCCATGGTGGCCCTGACCTCAAGGATGCAGCATGAGGCCAACTACTCGGATGAGGAGCTGGCCAAGCGGGGCTTGCGAAGGCTTGATATTGATCCCAAAAATGTCGAGATGCGCTGGGTGATTGATTTTTGCGCCCAATCGCTTCGGGACATTATCATTGGGCATGGGAGCAAGATGGATGGCGTGCTGATGAGATCGGGATTTGCCATTTCGGTCAGCTCTGAGATCATGGCTATTTTGGCCGTCTCGACCAGCCTTAAAGATATGCGGGAGCGAATGAGCAGAATTGTCGTGGCTTATAATAAGCGCGGGGAGCCGGTGACTACCAAAGACCTTGAGGTCGATGGAGCCATGACCGCCTGGATGGTCCAGGCCCTCAATCCTAACCTGCTGCAAACCCTAGAAGGGCAGCCGGTGTTAGTCCATGCCGGGCCTTTTGCTAACATCGCCATTGGCCAGTCCTCGATCGTGGCCGATCAGGTAGGGTTGAAGCTGGCCGACTACGTAGTAACGGAAAGCGGCTTTGGAGCAGATATCGGCTTTGAGAAATTCTGGAACCTAAAGTGCCGCTTCAGCGGCCTAAAGCCACACTGCGCGGTTATTGTGACCACAGTCAGGGCGCTCAAGATGCACGGCGGAGGCCCCAAGGTGGTGCCAGGGAAACCCCTCGATGATGCCTATACCCACGAGAATGTGGAGCTGGTCGAGAGGGGCTGCCAGAACCTGATTGCCCATATCGAGACGGTCAAAAAGGCCGGAATAAACCCTGTGGTCTGCATCAATGCCTTCCATACCGACACCAAGGATGAAATCGCCACTATCCGCCGCCTGGCCGAGCAGACCGGAGCCAGGGTAGCCCTTTCCGAACACTGGCTGCGGGGCGGCGAAGGGGCCCTTGAGCTGGCCGAGGCAGTGATCGAGGCCTGCAATGATCAGAACGACTTTCGCTTCCTGTATGATGATGCTACCCCACTTCGGGAAAGAATCAAGCTTTTGGCCACCGAGGTCTATGGAGCCGACGATGTCTCCTACACTCCCGATGCGCTGGCCAAAGCCAAGAGGATCGAAGAAGATCCTGAGCTTTCCAAACTGGGCACCTGCATGGTCAAAACGCACCTTAGCCTGTCCCACGATCCGAATATCAAGGGAAGACCACGAGGGTGGACCCTCCCCATTCGGGATATCATGCTCTATCGGGGAGCAGGATTTGTCGTGCCAGTGGCCGGGGATATTAAACTCATGCCGGGCACGGCCTCTGACCCAGCTTTTCGGCGAATCGATGTGGATACCGAAACCGGCAAGGTGCGGGGCCTGTTTTAAATAGAGGTTTTAATATAGGACTATTTTTATTTATATATTTTATTTATAAAGAAAACTGTTTTAATGGCTCTTTCGCTAAATGCGTAACACAAGGTAGGGGTAGGTTTAAAACCCACCCCTACCAATTACTAATGCCACCTACCAATTTTACTAATGATCATAAATGATCATAATTTGAAACTCTCTCGTAATTTGAAACTCTTCTCGAACTCAGGTTATTTAAACTTCAGGTTATTTAACCTCAGATTATTTATAAGTGTAATCGAAGAAGTAGTCCGACCTGAGCCAGGTTTCAAGCTGGGTTGCGTCTTTGAGTGATTCGATATTCTTGGAAAGAGATAAAAAAAAGGCTGCTTCCTCATCCTTGTGATGTTTCAAACATCCACAGGCATAAATTTGGCATTTGCGTTTCAGCTCGGCTTTAGTGGCCTCCTGCTGCAGAGGGCTCAGGCATCCTTCGGCCATAATCTTGAGCATGGCCCTGATGCGCAGCTTGTCCAGCCCAACAAACTTCTGGGAGAGCTGATCCTGGTGCCCACCTCTTTTGATAATAAGACGCTCTGGCAGATAGCCGATCGGAAACTGGCAACCTATCCGAAGCCACAGATCGTAATCCTCGCAGGCGGGAAAAGACTCATCAAAACAGCCGACTTGCTCCAGGATGTGGCGAGCTAACATCACTGACGATGGGCTAATAATGCAAAGCGGCAGGAGCCGCTCAAAGATATGGCCGGAAAACTTCTGATGCTTCAATTTTTGATTCAACCAGGCACCATTTCGCAGCCAGATCTCGTTCGTATAACAGATTTGATATTCAGGATGCGCCTCAAGAAAGGCAATCTGAGCGGAGAGTTTGTTTTTCTTCCACAGGTCATCAGAATCCAGAAAGCAGATGAGCTTTCCTGAAGAATTAGCGATCCCCGTATTTCTAGCCGCACTCACCCCGCGATTATCCCCATGTTGAATGAGGAGCAGCCGATCACGGTAGGGCTGGATCAGCTTCAGGGTGTCATCGGTCGATCCGTCATCGACGAGCAAAAGCTCAAAATCCCGATAGCTTTGAGACAGAACGCTCTCGATGGCCTCGGGAAGAAAAAAAGCCCGATTATAAGCAGTAATGATCACGCTGACCGCAGGCATGTACTTTGTCAACAAATTCCCAGTTTTTCAACAAATTCCCATAAGAGTTGCTTACTAGTGGACACATTTTATCTTCCGGTTTTGCATGTGCCTTATATTTTGTATGTGCCTTCTAAGTGCAGTTATTTCATGTCATGTGCAGGCATTTCATGTCATTTCCGCATAGGCGGGAATCCAGAGGGTTGCTGCAACCATACATAGATTACCACTTTCGCGGGAATGATGATAGCGGGAATGATGATAAAAGTGTCGGTAGTGAAAAGAGTTGCCCCCCTGTTTTAGCTTGGTTCTCAAAATAATGAATTGACTTTTTGAGGCAGCTTTATTATGATAAATCCACTACTTGGATAAAGCTACTACTTATCATGACTTTGATAAAGCTACTATTTGTCATGCGCCTGTAGCTCAGGGGATAGAGCGCAGCGCTCCGGACGCTGAAGCCGAAGGTTCGAGTCCTTCCAGGCGCATAAAATCACCCTTCACTTCCCCCCTTACGCTTTAGGGTAAAAAGCACTAGCTGGCAGGTACACCAGGCTGGTAGGCTCACTTCTCCCTTACGCTTTAGGGGAAAAACCTAATCTATCTTCTCTAAGACTATCTTCTCTCAATAACTCAATTCTCAATAAAAACAATCTCAATAAAAACAAAGACAAGATGATAGATTTCCCGCCTTCCCCTTATTTCCCACTCCATTTTTGCTTCCCTATAAATCTTTGGCAGCAGGATTTGTTACTGGAGTATAGCATAAAAAAAGACAAAGGGTTATCAAACCGACAAATCAAGTTAAATATCACACTCTTATATCCCACTTTTGCCTTTTTGCTCTCATCTTGCCTTTTCGCTTTCATTCTCCTCCTTTTGAGTAATAATGCTTTTTAGTAATAATGACTTTGGAATGTTAGGAACATATTCTTTTGTTTTGGTATCTTTTTTCTTTTGGTATCTTTGCTTGTATTTTCAGAGAAACGGATTATAATTAAATTAAAGGAGATGATTTATATGTCAAACAAATTCATCTTTACCTTATCTTTGACAATTTTTGCAATCTTAGCGGCCGCGTCTTTCTTCGTCGGCACTGCCTTGGCTCAGTTTTTCGGCACTCATACCTACGCTATCCGGGTGGGGAGTATAGAGCAGGGATACCTGACCGTTACTTTTAATCCAGATGGCACTATTTTGGGCAAGGCTCAGTTGTTAGGCCAAGGGCGGCAGCCGATTCCCCTGTCTGGCATTTATGGTGAGACAATATTTGTCATCAAATACACGCTGGAGGATGGCACTGAGGTTTTGGATCACTGCCGATTTATCTCCGAAGATGAATTTATTGGCTTTGAGCGCTATGTTGTTGATGGAGATATTAGGGGGATAACTAAGATCAGCGGACTTAAGAAAGATAATATCTAGGAAGTATAAATAATATCTAGGGAATACAAGATATTATCTTTATCTTAGAGTGTATTCATCTTAGAGCCTATTCCCCAAAACCCTATGCCGGTAAAAATGATCTTGCTTGCTTACTTATAACAAGGGAATTTTTGGACGGTGTCCTAAGTGGTTCTTTCGCTAAGTGCATAACACAAGTGCGCAGCGGATCAATTACGCTATCAATTGTAGGTGCGGACCTTGGCCCGCCGCAGCTTGCGCACTTTGTTAGCGAAAAGACCACTAAGATTGGGTAGGATGATGCGGATTATGGACTTGCCCATAATCCGCATCGCTGTTTTTTAGGCTTCGCTCTTATTTATTCAATGCCATGCTCACCAGAATAACAACAGAAAGAAACTTTCATAATTGGGTAATTACTCATTTTTAACTATCTCGGATCTTGGAAATTAAATTTGGATTGACAAACGAATTTGAATCTGCTATAAATTATCATATCTGAAAAGCGGGAATAGCTCAGCGGTAGAGCATCGCCTTGCCAAGGCGGTGGTCGCGGGTTCAAATCCCGTTTCCCGCTCTTTTCTTTTTTTCTCAAACAAGGCGGCATAGCCAAGCGGTAAGGCAGAGGTCTGCAAAACCTTTATTCCCCGGTTCAAATCCGGGTGCCGCCTTCACTGGTTGGGAGGCTGCTCTAACCGGTGTTGGTGGGTGCCTTCAATAGGCGGCCCGATGCTCCTGTATTATCGTATCGCCTTCATTGGCCCGGCGGCTATCAACTCTATATTCGGATCTGCCACTTTTATATTCTTCCTTAATATTATTCTTCTTCATATTATTTTTCGTATTTTTCGGGTCTGCCGCTTTATAGTACTACTTTCTAGCCGCTGCCTTCACTGCTCGGCAATGTAGGCGAATATTTTTTCGATCCGGCTGATAACCTCATCAATTGAAATAGCGGTAAAGCATTCTCGGCTCCGACATGAGCGACGATATTCAGGGGAACAAGGGGAGCAGGCGAGCCCTTTCCAGATAATTTCATTCCGCGCTCCAGCGCGCCCCGACCAGGCAAAGGGTTTGGTCGGTCCGAAAAGTATGATGCATGGCACGCCTAGCGATGCAGCCAGCCTGCTTGTGCCTCCGTCCGGGCCGATAAACAGGTTACAAGAGCTTATGATCTCCCCTAATTTATCTAATTCCAATAGGCTGATCGTATTAGGTCTTTCTCCCTTCATCCGATCCGTAATCTCTTTTACATAATCCTGATCTGTTAAACCGGCTATGATCCAAATTTCAAAACCATAATCCTGCTGACATTTGCGAAGCAAATCCGCTGTCCGGTATGCAGGCCAAAATTTTTCCCCATATCCAATCCTTGGATTGAGAACAAGTTTTGGTTTACCAGTGCTGTGATTTTCCATGATGATGTTTCCTGCGCTAAATTAAAGCCCCTTATCTGGCTGGCTCTCGATCAACCAAAATGGAGCATAGTGGAATCATATACATTATAATTATAATAATAATAAACTATAGATCATCCGTCCAGTTTAAAATAACTATCTTTCTAAAAATCAATATGTTCCGTGGTGATATAGCCTTCTTCTTCCAGGATAAGTGCCCGGCCATAAAGATCTGTAACTTACTCTTAGCAGCACAAGCGTCTCGCCTGTGCTGGACAAACGAGGTGCTTATCTTATCCTAACCAATATAATTATCCTAACCAATATCCTAACCAATGAGGTTATAGTTTACCAATAAGGTTATAGTTTATTATGGTCGAATAACTAGGAGAGTCGTGAAAGGGGAGGGCAGTCAACCCATAAATCCGAAATTGCTGGAGAGCTAAATTGGTATATACTAATTCAAGTTAGGTTTTGATTGGCATGAATATTGATAATCACGTTAATGAATATATATTATGGTAAGCCGAAGACAATACTGAAATAAACTATAAAAATAAACTATAAATTTTCACCAAAATAGTTGATAAAAATCATGCCTGGAAAAACTAAAGTTGAAGCACTATAGGTATTGGTATTGATATATGAGGTAAATGAATCTTCGGATTTTGGGGCTTTGCAGCACCTTGCGAATAGTGCTTTAGATATGGTATATTAGTCAAATTATGATTCACGTGAATGAGGCGCCTGAGAAAAAATATACTCTATTTTTCTGGTGTTGTACATGCCTAGCCCTCGTTTTCACGCTGTCTTTCATTGTTACCTATCTGGATGATGTTCAAAGTGCTTTAGCTAATGCTAGGCAGCTAGCCGGCTATCTGGTTTTATTTATTCCCTTGAGCATCAGCCTATGGAAGGATTCAGAAGAGATTGGGCAGCAAGTTCTCCTATTTTATGGACTTTTGCTCATGTTCTGGGCCTATGGTCTGCTCCTTTCCATTGCTAGTTGGCTCTCTCTCGGGCTTGGGATTCTCTTTATGTGCGGCTGGATTCGATACTATGATGAAGACTGGTCATGTATTCTCTTTATGACCTTTCTCCTATGCTCTCTGCTCCTTGGAGAGACCTTGCCCCAGTTTGGCCTACGATTTATCGAAAACAAGGACCTAGTATGGGCTGGTTTATTTGACGAATTCCTTCACCTCCTGGCTGCCTTGCTGGTAATACTTCCCCTAATACTATCTGAAGAGAAGATGGCTAAGCGAGGGTATATGTTGTTTCTCATGATCCTGGCGGCGATACTAATTGATCTTGACCACATCAATCCCTTGCTTTTTTTCAGCACTGGTCGAGGAGTAGTTAGAGCAAGGACCGTAGCTCACAGTTTTCTCTTTGGTGGGCTTGCCTCTCTTCCCTTTTGGTTCCACCGGGATAAAAATTTTGGCCTGACATTTGTGCTGGCCCATTTTTCTCATATTCTCAGGGATTCCTATGGATCAGGACGGGTGCCTATGCTCTGGCCCCTATCCATCCAAAGATATCCAAAGATAGTGTATCCACTTGGTATGGTTATCTTATTCCTTATCTCTCTTGGTTTCCATTACCGAACGTATAATCATGAGGAGGGATATAGACGAGTTACTCCTCGACAAATTTTCTGGGCTGTAAGTTTCGCCCTTCTGATAGGGGTAGGGATATTTTTTCTGAAAAGAATCCCTCCCTTGCAAATGCAAGTTTTGCCAAGTGTTCGATGGGCACAAAGGGGTGGCTTTCTTCTGCTCATTGGAGAAGTTCTTTTTCTTTCACTCTGGTTTCCTGACAAGGAAAACCCGAAATTCTCAAGCCCATACCCTAGCCCTTATCTTTTCTCTGGTGTCTGTTCTGGACTTGTGGCCGGAGTTGCCTATATTCTCTCAGCTGGCATGGTTACCTTACCTTACTTTCTGTTTCTCATAGCCCTTGTCGTTCTGCTCGTTATGATTGCTCGCTGCCAGCAGCAAGGGGTGCATCTTTCGCCCTAGAGGCCAATCTTCCTTGCGGCCACCGGCCAGCAGCAACGTAAGTGCCCGACCAATAAAGGTTTATAACTTGACATAATGGCGTAGCTATAACCAAGTGAAATAATTATCCTGGCCAGAATGTTATAATCCTGAATCCAGAGCAAACACCTGAAAAGCTTTATATTAAAGCTTTATATTCCAGAATGTTAACTCACACATTTTGTGAAAGTTAACTGATTGATTTTAAAATGCAATCAAGCAT
>JAILZY010000013.1 GCA_023512255.1 bacterium
TAACTTTCTTCTCTCTTTATTTTCTCTCCTCCCCTTTATATTTTCAACATTATTTTTTCAACATGGGGAACATCTGGTTCATTCGGGTAATATTACTGCCAATTCTCTAATTTATCCGCGTAGTCAAAATTTTTCTCACGATAAAATATTTATGGGAATTTTTACTAAAAAAAACAAAGAGCAAGATGTCCAAGCCCTGCAAAAGGCTCTGGCCTACAAGAGTCAGCTACTGGCCATAACCCACCAGATTCACGCTGCCGATAACCTGGATGAAATCTTTTTACGTCTTCAAAAATCGATTCTCGACCTGTTTGAGGCTGACCGCATTACCATCTATGCAGTGGACGAGGAAAAGGGAGAGCTATTTTCACGCTTTAAGGTCGCGGAGGAAATAGGAGAGATCCGCATCCCGATTAGCCCGGACAGCATCGCCGGGTTTGCAGCCTATTCCAAAGAGCCGGTTATGGTGAAAGACGCCTATGACCAAAAGGAGCTTGAGCATATTAACCCACAGCTACACTTTAATCAATCCTTCGATCAACAAAGTGGCTATCGGACTATGCAGATTTTGGCCTGTCCCATCATGTTTCAGGGCAACCTGCAAGGGGTCATCCAGTTAATCAATAAAAAGAATGGCCAGACCTTTGAGGCCAAGGATCTTGACTCTGTTCGGGAAATTGCCAAAATCATCGGCCTTGCCTTCCATAACCAGGCTCTTCGCCACAGGAAGATGCCCAGCAGGTTTCAACTCTTGGTCCAGAAAAACATCCTGACCGAGAAAGAACTTCAGGAAGCGGCTCGAAAATCTCGCGAAAGCACTCGGCCCATTGAGCAAATCCTGATGCGGGACTACAAGGTGGCCAAAAAAGATCTGCTCGACTCACTGGCCCATTTCTATCAGTGTCCCTTTATCGAATTTAATCCTGACGATCGGATCGATGAGGAGATTTTTGCCCGCCTGAGCCCTAATTATCTAACCAAGCACTTTTGGATGCCGCTACGAAAAATTGGCGATAGCATCGAGGTGCTGGTGGATGATCCTCGGGATATTCAGAAAATTGATGAAATCAGACTTTCCCTAAATCAGCAGAAGATCACCCTTATTGGCGCTCTAAGAGAAGATATCGTAAAATTCATCAATGCGGCTGCTCATCCGGTGGATAAAACCATCCTCAAGGTGGATGAGCTTTTGTCTGAGCTTGACCTTGAGCAGATTAGCGCTGAAGAGCAAGCTGAGGAACAGGTCGATGATGCGCTCACCGAATCAGACAATACGATCATCAAGCTAACCAATCAGATTATCCGCGATGCCTACAGTCGCGGAGCCTCGGACATCCATATTGAGCCCTACCCGGGAAAGCAGCCGACCATAGTCCGCTATCGAATTGACGGAGATTGCCAAAAATATCTGGAAATTCCAGCAAGTTACCGCCGGGCCATTGTTGCCCGCATCAAGATCATGGCTCAACTGAATATCGCCGAGCGAAGGCTACCCCAGAGCGGTAAGATCAAATTCCGCTACAAGCAGCGGGAGATCGAGCTACGGGTTGAGGTAACCCCGACCGTAGGAGACCTTGAGGATGTGGTGCTTAGGGTTCTAGCCTCCAGTGAGCCGATTCCCCTCGGTAAGCTCAATCTGTCTGCCTACAATCTGCACCATCTCAAGCAGATAATCAGCCGGCCCTATGGTCTGATCCTGGTGGTCGGCCCTACTGGCTCAGGCAAAACCACTACCCTGCACTCTGCCCTGGCCCAGATCAACACCCCTGAGAAAAAAATCTGGACAGCGGAAGATCCGGTTGAAATCACCCAGTACGGCTTGCGGCAGGTACAGGTGAAAAATCAGATCGGTTTGACCTTTGCCAATGCCCTGCGCTCCTTTCTGCGGGCTGATCCAGATGTGATCATGGTTGGGGAGATGCGAGATGCAGAGACAGCAGCTATTGGCATCGAGGCTTCGCTGACCGGGCATCTTGTTTTCAGTACCCTCCATACCAACAGTGCACCCGAAACCGTTGTCCGGCTCCTGGATATGGGCCTAGACTCTTATAATTTCGCTAACGCCCTGCTGGGAATCCTGGCCCAGCGACTGATAAAAACATTGTGCAAATCCTGTAAGGTGGCCTATCATCCCAGGCCGGAGGAGTTTCAAGAGCTTCGGGCCGAATACGGTGAGGAGGCTTTTGATCGAAGCGGCTTTGACTACACCGATGAGCTGACCCTCTATCGTGCTCAAGGATGCGAGGAATGCTCTCAGACAGGATATCGCGGGCGGACCGGCATCCATGAGCTGCTCCTGTGTACAGAGGAAATCCGGCGCCTGATCATTCGGCGAGCAGCAGTAGAGGAAATCAGGGAGGCTGGCCTGAGACAAGGTATGACTACCCTGAAGCAGGACGGAATCGCCAAAGTTATGCTCGGGCTGACTGATTTGTCTCAGGTCCGTAAGGTGTGTATTAAATAACTTGGTAACTTGGAAGGGACCCTTTTGAAAAAGGGTCCCTTCCAAACCATCCTCCTAAAACTTTAATAACTATGTTATGTTATTAAAGTTTTAGGAAAGGGGTGATAGGGGAAAACCCTTTTTCAAAAGGGTTTTCCCCTATCCCACAGCACTTTTTATCTTGACATTAAGAAAGTAATGTCTGATTATGTAGATATGAAGATTATAACCAGCATCAGCCAGATGCAAAGTACAGCCAATGCCTTGCGGGCGGCGGGAAAGAGCATTGGGTTTGTCCCGACTATGGGCTTTTTCCATGCCGGGCACCTGTCGTTGATGGAGGCTGCTCGGCAGGATGGACATACGGTTGTAGTCAGTATTTTTGTCAACCCCATCCAGTTTGGCCCAGGGGAGGATTTTGCTACCTATCCGCGCGATCTTGACAACGATAGCCGTCTGGCCAAAGAAGCAGGGGTAGATATCTTATTTGTTCCGCAAACCTCTGAAATGTATCCCAAGCAGTATCAGACCTCGGTTGTAGTCAAGGGACTGACTGAAACCTTGTGCGGGCGGTTTCGGCCTGGCCATTTCGAGGGAGTAACTACGGTCGTAGCCAAGCTCTTTTCGATTGTCAAACCGCATGTGGCCTATTTTGGCCAAAAGGACTTCCAGCAACTTGTGGTCATTCGAAGAATGGTGCAAGATCTCAACCTAGATATTCAGATCAAGGGATTGCCCACTGTTCGAGAAAAGGATGGACTGGCCATGAGCTCACGAAATGTCTATCTGAGCCCAGAGGAAAGACAGGCTGCCCTATGTCTTTATCGCTCAATCTGCCGGGCCAGGCAGATGAGAGAGGAGGAGGGAATTAGAGAGGTGCGGAAAATTATCGCTGACATCCAAAAGATTATGTCTCTTGAGCCGCTGGTCAAGCCGCAGTATATCGAGATCTGCCATCCCGAAACCCTGCAAGCGCTGGAATATATCGAGGAAGCGGCCCTGCTGGCCATGGCCGTTTATGTTGGTAAAACCAGGCTGATTGACAATTGCTTTCTATAAGCCTATATTTTTGTATTCTTACGTCATTCTGAGGACAAGTTCAGAATCCAGCCCCGCTGATATTATTGGATTATAAGTTTTCGCTCAGAGTGATGTTTAGGGAGAAAAAGATAATGCAGCGAATGGTCTTAAAATCAAAAATTCACCGAGCTGTAGTTACCGACACCTGTCTCCACTACGAGGGGAGCATCGGCATCAGTGCAGACCTTCTTGAGGCAGCCAATATCCTCGAGGGGGAGCAGGTTCATATCTATAATCTGAACAATGGAAACCGATTCGAAACCTACGCTCTCAGGGAAGCGCCAAACTCAGGCCGAATCATACTGAATGGAGCCGCAGCCAGGCTGGCCGCTGTGGGCGACATCATTATCATTGCTACTTATGCCCTAATGACTGATGCCGAATACCAGAGCTTTAAGCCTATACATCTAAAGGTGGATCACCTCAACCGGATTATCCGGGAACACCGATGAAGAGGGGGGAGGGGGAAGACAAACAATGCTATTGACATCCAAAATCCGGGATCAGGTATTCGTTCATCTCCCCTTAGGCTCCTTTGCCGAGTATCAATCTAAGATTGCCGATCATCAGCTCAATGTAGAAATCATGATTACGGCCGAAGACATAGATAGCCAGCCCCTAGACTCCATAGAGAAAGTTGGCCGTTTTCTCAGCGAGCATCAGCTTTACTGCACCATTCATGGCCCCTTCCTTGACCTTGCCCCTGGCTCATCGGATAGGCTGATCAGGCAGGTTACACAGGAGCGATACCGGCAGCTGCTGGCCCTTGTATCTCCTCTTACTCCCAGGGTGATTGTCTTTCATGCAGCCTTTGATCCTCTCTTCTATGGAGACAGTGCTCAAACCTGGCTGAAGCAAAGCCTCGAGACCTGGCTGCCAATAGCCGAGGCTGTGGAAAAAATGAGAGGGGGAGGCAGGATCGCTCTTGAAAACGTCCTTGAGCGAGAGCCGCAGATAATACATGAGCTTTTGCTAAAAGTCGACTCTCCTTCAGTAGGAGTGTGTCTTGATATTGGCCACGCTCATATTTTCTCTTCTGCTCCTGTCTCAGATTGGATCAGAAGCCTAGGATCGAAAATTTTTGAATTTCACCTCCACGACAATCACGGCCAGTGGGATGAACATCTAGCCCTGGGCGAGGGAAATATTGATATTGCAGGCTTGCTGAAAGAGGCTCAAGAGGCAAAGATCTGTGCGGCCCTGACCATCGAAGCCGTAAATGAAGAGCAGGCCATGCTAAGTCTTCAAAGGTTAGGCTCTTACCTGAGGCCATAGACCTGAGGCCATAGAGATACCATAGAGATAAAAAGAAAAAGGGGAGAAGATAGCGCTTTTGCCTGCTCTCTTCTCCCCTTTGATTTTCCTGGTCAGAAATTATTCTCAGAAATTATTCTTCAAAATATTCTTCAAAAACCGGATCAAACATTCTGAAGTTTCACCACATTCAATGCCTGGGGACCTTTTGGTCCGTCAACCAGCTCAAAAGATACAGGTTGTCCTTCTTTCAGGGTCTTATATCCTTCCGCTTGAATGGCGCTGTAGTGAACGAAGACATCCCTTCCACCTTCATGTTCAATAAAACCATAGCCCTTTGCATCGTTAAACCATTTTACCGTTCCTTCACAACATCCCATAAATACATTAACCTCCTTTACAAAAAATCAATTATTTCGCCTAAAGAAACAGTGGCCACCAGGGACATGTTTCTTCTTCTGATTAATACTGATGATACTCTCCGGCTCTAGGAAACAAATGCCAGAGCTTTTTGGATGTCTTGCAGAAGGTTTTAGAAAGTTGACAAGATATCACCCTGCCTGGTTTTCAAATTTTGGCCCTGCTTCGCAAGATATCCCGCTGTCTGGTGAAAATGTGCTTGATGATCGCTTCCTGATCATCTTCATGGATATCTAAAAACAAAATCCCTACTTCAAATTTTTTCACCTCCCCTATTTGTTTGGTTGTAACTCGCACTACCTTACCCAAGGTAGTGATTAAAATCTGAGGAGTCTGAGGCAGAAGCATTCTCACCTTTACATATGTTTCAGCCGGTATGTATTCGGAGCTGCAAAAACCTACTCCGCTCGCACTCAGGCTAACCTCCTGCGGCGGCCGGCGATAGATGCTCACCTCCCCTTTCCCCTCAAGATGAGACAAAATCAGATCGACCTTCTCATTTAGACTGATAATAAGTTTCAGTAATCCTCGAACTACATCCGGATCTTCGGCTCTCCACCCTTCTCCTTCAAGCCCTTCGGGCAAAAAATTAGCATATCTGTCTTTTAGACTTCGCACCCCGCTTGGCTGATTTTCCAAACGGGCCTTTTCCGCCTCGTACTCTCCCGGTGAAAGAACCTGGTACTCAATGGCTAGGATATCTTGAATCCGATAGTCTTTCCGTTTTTCTCGAGGTAGCAAAGCAATTTTCCTCTATAACTAAATCGGCATTTTTAGCAATAAGCATCGCTTCGAAATAAAGCTTTTTTTAAACTACTCACCACATACCGATCATACTTCTCATCCGCCAGCCTAGTAAGCTCCTCTAGGCCATCGGCATAAGATCTGGCCTTTCGATAAGGGCGAGCTGAGGTTATGGCATCGAAAGAATCCGCTACAGCCATAATTCTGGTACAGAGAGAAAGCTCATCTCCCTCAAGACCGTCAGGATAGCCGCTGCCATCAAGTCTCTCATGGTGATGGCGAATGATTGATCTTTCCAAAGCCAGAAAGTCCAAGGGGCGCATGATATTTTCTCCAACCAAGGGATGGGTTTTCACCATCTCAAGCTCATCCTTGTTCAGGGAATCTTTTTTATTCAGGATGGAGTCTGGAAGGCCGATTTTGCCGATATCATGCAGCAGGCCGCTCATGTGCAGTACATCTTTCTCTTTTTGATCAAGGCCGAGTTCTTCAGCGATAGCCAGGGCAAATTGACTGACCCGGCGTGAGTGGGAATAAGTATATTTGTCTCTTGACTCTAGCATATTGACCATAGACAACAGCGAGTCGATCAAATCCTGGTGTACCCGCTTATACAGGAGATCATTTTCAATTTTCAGGGTAACCTGCCTGCTCAGCAGCAGGAGTGAAAACAGGTCCTTGGAATCAAACTTTTGATTGCCCTGTTTATTTTCGACCCGCAAATAGCCAAGGGGATCTTTCAGCCCCCGAAGCAGCAGCGGAATAACGATATAGGAATCCGATCGACAAAAGTTATGCATCATGGCAGGTTCATCTCTGGCCTTGGCTTCAGAGGAGGGGATATCCATCTTGTCCGTAAAAATTACCAGGGAGGAATTGCGGGCTGAGACGATTTTGGCTCCGGTATCGGCGATGAGCTGGAGGAAATGATCCATATTGGCCATGCTATCCAGTTTGGTGTTTATGATCGAGTAGAGCAGAGGCAAGATTTCCGCTTCCGAAGCAGCCTGAGTTTGATTGATATTGGTAGCTTCCTTGTTTATCATACAGTTTCCCTCGATTTTCAGGGTGTTGCCTATGGATTGTTCGAATCGTTCGTTCTTCGCCATCTCACGAAGAGTATTTATTCGTCATCTCCTTTTTTATTCACTTCATCCTCTGAAAGTACCTAGGCCACACCCATTTTTTCGGTTTCAAGTGCTGCTTCCTTCGCACCAATCCTCCCCAGCAAGGGCAAAAGCATTATAGAATCAACAAAAAAAGGATGCCTAAATAAACATATCCCGAAGTGTTTTTCTCCTAGGCCGATAAAGAGTATAGAGATTCTGAAAGTGGCAATAAATTGCGGAAAAAATTATCAGAATTAGACTATGGACGTGGAGAATGGACCTCTGTTTTTTTCAGCTAACATTTTTGTTCACAAAAAGAGGTGATATTCAGCATAAGAGAAACTGAAACTGATCAGATGGTAATCAAAGGGTAAAGTTGCTTTGAGCCTGTTGATCGAGGGGGTACGTTTCAAGCCAGGCCGAAAGCTCATGTTTCGATGATCGCTCTTTTCCTAATGGAACAGTATCTTGGCATCTTACTTGGGGGGCAGACACCATGTCGATTTATGGAAAACTCGGAGTAATCAATACTAACCTCATGGCCAATGCGGCCTACCGAGGCCTGGAAGCAACCAATAGCCTACTCAATATTCACCAAAATCGGATTGCCACCTTAAAAAAGGTCAATACCTCGGCTGATGATCCAGCCGGCTATATCCACGCCACCGGCATGAGGATTGACCTTGACGGTATGGAGGTGGCCAGCAATAATATCGGCAATGCTCAAAATATGATTAACATTGCCAATAATGGCGCAACCTCCATTAAGGGCCTGCTCATGGAAATGCGGCAAAAGGCCCTGGAGGCAAGCGACGGCTCCAAAAATGCTGCCCAGCGGCAAGCCATTCAGAATCAGATCGCCCAGTATATCGCTGAAATTCAGGATACTGTTGGGCAGACCACCTGGAATGGAGAGCTTCTCCTTAACGGAAACGCCTCATTTACCTTTCAGACCGGGCCGGAAGTCAATGATACGACCAATCTGGCCATTGGTCTCAACTTCCGCCTCGGCCTCAAACAAGCGACATTAGCCAACGGATTGAGAGAGGGCGATATCATCTTCAGCAACACAACGGCTGTGGCTGACGGGGGAAAGCCGACCGTCACTAACACCGACAGTGTCATTGACGCCGACTGGACCATAGAGTTTACCGGAGATAACTCCTACAAGGTCAGCTATACCACTGCTGATGGTGTCTCCTATGAGTACAAAGATACCTACTATCTGGGAGCGGGGCAGCAGTTCAGCGGACGAGGCATCAGCCTAAGCGGGCTCAGACTGGCCAGCAGCGTAACAAATAAAAGTTTTGCTGAAGGGGATATCATCACCTTTACCACCAAGGCTACGGTCAGCGGTGATGTCTATGGTCTTGGCTGGGATGTTGCCGACGATGATAACTACGGCATGTCCCTGGCCAGTATGATCACGGCCAGCGGCGGTACTGGTATTGCCGGCCTGGCCGAGGCTGGAGACCTGATCGAATTTGAAATCAGAGTCGAGGACGGAGCTACTTTAAGTGGTGAAACCATCAGCAATACAGGTGCCATTGCGGCCTTGAAGATTCGCACCCGGGTCGATAAGGGAGACGGCAATGGCTGGGGTGATTGGACTGACTGGGAAGATGAGCAAACTATCCGTGCCTCAGGTACTATTAGCTTTAATGGCACTACTCACCATGCTACCGGCCTCCAGATAAGTTTCAGTGGCCTTGATGTTTTGACCGAGGGAGATATTTTCAGGGGCAAAATCCAAACTTCCCAGGTCGGGCATGTGGTCAGCGGCAGTGTCAGCGTGGATGGCTTGACTGGAGCTGGTGGAATAAACTTGAGCACAGTCAATGGAGCCAAAGCTTCTTTGCGCAAGCTCGACAAGGCGATAGAGAAGGTGGATGCCGAGCTTGGTAATATCGGGGCCATGACCAAGCGGCTCGATATGAAATCAAATCTCCTCGAAGGGAGAAAGACTCAGACGACCGCGGCCATCTCACGAATCGAGGATGCAGACCTGATCAGCGAGCAGATGGAGATCGCCAAGCTGATGATCCTCCAGCAATCTAATATGGCCCTCCTGGCTCAGGCTCAGCAGACCCCGAGACTGGTCCTTGGCATCCTTGGCCTTGGAGGATGATCTTTTCGAGCTAATGATAAAATCTGACCTCAAAGCCCACGGTAATTCATCCTTGATGATTCAGGAGTAGTGAATTACAAACTTAAAGAGGGGAGATCGGTCCTCTTTGATCTCCCCTCTTTCACTTAGCTGAAGGTTAATCCCATGAACACGCTGATGAAGGCATACGAGCGAACAAACCGAACCACAGCAAATCCCAAACAGGCTCTCTTGCTCCTCTACGATCATGCGATCAGCAATCTGGCCAAATGTGAGCAAATCGTAGTCAACAATCAGGGCCGGGGCGCGTACAAGCATCTTGTCAAGGCTCAGGAAATTATTACTGGTCTGGCTAACAGCCTCTCCTACGATGGCCAACTGAAGGAGATCAGCACCCGTCTCTTTTCCCTGTATCAAAATATGATGGTTAAACTCTCAAGAGTCAATCTGGAGAGCGGGGAAACCACGATTTTGGCCGAGGTGCGCGGCATGTTGGAGGAGCTTCGGGAAGCTTGGAGACAGGCTAAAGGCTAAAGCCAATGACGATCCACCTCAAGGTATGGTGAAACCCAAGATATGGTGAAATCAATGATCCCCTCACCTGAAATCTTTCAGAAAAACTGGACAGCTCTCAAGGAGAAATCTCCCCAATTCCTCACCTGGTGGGAAAGCCAGCCGGATCAAAAAGGGATTGAGCTAATCTACACCCTATCTGGCCTGCCCGATCTTCGGATCGAAACAAAAGATGGTAAAAAAATCTCTCTCTACAACCACGACCATCCCCTCTCTCCGATTGAACAAGACCTTCAAGACCGCCAATTCTTAAAAGAAGGCGTAACCTTTCTCTTTGGCCTTGGGCTTGGGTATAAGGCAGCTCAAATCATTGACCGGATGGAGAATGGCCATATTTTATTCATTATTGAAGATAATGCGGCTATAGTTCATCTGGCTCTCAGCCTTAACGATTTCTCAGAGGCAATAAGACAAGGGAAGCTGTCCTTTTGCCTGCCGGAAGAAGACGCGGTCCGCCAGATTATCAGCCAGCAGAGCCCAAAGCTGCTCGATGGGAAGATCAGCCTTGAGATGGAAAACTTCGCCCCGAAGATCTCCTCCTTCTATCCTGCGATCTACAAAAGCTGCCAGCGGTTTTGCAATAGCCTGTTTCTCTCCTACAATACCTTTGTCTCCCTCAGTGACACCTTTGTCATCAATGAGCTCAAGAATCTGCCCAAGATCGCTGCTGGCTGCGGCACAGAGGGCTTTTGCCGGGGAGACTTTAGCCGCATTCCCGCTATTTTGGTAGCTACTGGGCCCTCGCTTCAAAAGAACATTCACCTCCTGAAAGAGGCTAAGGGGAAGGCCCTGATCATTGCCGTAGGCCAGGCCCTGCGGGTCCTTTTGGCCTATGATATCAAGCCAGACATTATCTGCTCGATCGATTTTGGAAAGCCAAACTATCTTGACCTTGAAGATGTCATTCAGGATGCCACCATGCCCCTTGTGATCGACAGTCGGGTTTATCCTGAAATTCCCTTTGAATATCAGGGGGATCTCATCACTCCGGTCTGCGGTGATGATATTCTGGCCGAGGCTCTTTCCGAACACCAGGAGCGGGTTGACCGGGGGAAGACCGTAGCTCAGCTTGGCCTCAATCTGGCCTTGGCTATTGGCGCAGACCCGATCATATTTACTGGCCAGGATCTAGCCTTGGGGACCACTAGCCATGTCTTTGGGGCCATCGCTGATACCAAGGTGGAGCTTCAGGACGGTAAGATCTTAGAGTCAAACAGTCAAGGGAAATCGGTCAATGAGGCCTTTTGGGTCGAGGGCATCTATGGCGGAAGGGTGCTGACCACTAAGGTTCTGATGGGCTATTTGGAAGACTTTGAAAACACGATCAAAAATTTCCCCGACCGCTGCTTTATCGATGCTACCGAGGGAGGAGCACTGATTCGAGGCACCAAGGTCATGACCCTCAGGGAGGCGATAGACCAATATTGCCAGAAAGATTACGATATTCCTAACCTTGTAGAGAGGTCCCTAGCCCCTCTCAATCCTGACTTTGAAAAATTGATCGCCGATCTTGAGTCAGTGAATCTCCTGGTCAACAAGATTCTTAGAATCAATCGAAAACTAAAAAAGCCCATTACTATTCTAAAAAAACTTTTGCCCGAAACAGAAGGAGAGTCCTTTTCAGACAGCCAAAAAAAACGCTTTGAGGAGCTCAGCCAGAGAATCAGCCACGGCTTTGAGCAAATCGCCAGAGCCATCAATTCTCACCGGATCATCCGAACCGCTCTAGGCAGGGTAAGGCATGCTCTGATGCAAAGAGAGAATAAATTCCAGGCAGGCGACTCTATCCACCGGAAGGCAAAAGTTACCCTGCGCCGCTACGAGCTGGCCTATAAGGGGTTTGAGGCCACAATTCGGCGGATAAAAAGAGTTATGGATGACATCCTCCCAGCCCTGAGGGAATACTCTATCTTTAGCCAGGAGCGACAGACAAAAGATAAGAAGCAGACGGCTGATGCGCACTTTAGGCTGGGGATGTGCTTTAAGAAAATGGGCTGTCTGAGGCGGGCTATTCCTGAATTTGAGCAAGCCGCACTCTGGGGATATAAAAGGGAAGAAAGCCTTGGCCAGTTAGTTGACATCTATATTACCCTAGAACAATTTGAGGAGGCCCAAAGCTGTCTCCAAGAGCTTCATCCCGATCCGCAGGAGGAGGAAAGGATTCGCCAGAGGATCCTAACCAAGAAGGAAAAGTGCCTGATGCGGTATCTAACCAAAGCTAAGGAGCGCTCTTCGGAGGGAGATTTCGTCAATGCCATCGTCTATGCCCGCAAGGTTTTGGCCATTGACCCTGAATCAGACATAGCCAGCCAGATCTTGGCAAAATCCCTTGACCAGCGCCAGGAAAAGATAGCGGCAACTCAGGAAGAGGTCCGACAATTCAGGGAGGAGACAGAGCGCAAGCAGGAGCTTGCCCGCAACTTGAGCAGAGCCAGAAAGCTGGTTCAGGAAAATGCCTTTGATCAGGCCATAAGTATCTACCAGGAGATTCTAGCCACTCATCAGGATCATCCAGAGGCTCACTTTGGCCTGTCTCGGGCTTATCGGGGGAAAAAGGATTGGCAGGCAGCCTGCCAAGAGCTCCTTTGGCTCAGCGAGCGATATGCCAACAAGGCACAGGTTCACGCGGAATTAGGGGATGTTTACCTTTCAATGGCCGACTATGGCCAATCATTCCAGGCCTACCAGAGGGCGATCGAGGTGGATAAAAACTTTGCCCACCTTTATCTGAGGATGGCCAATATCTGCATTCACCTGGGAAAAATAGAGGAGGCGATTACCCACTACGAGAGCTACCTTAACCTAAACCCAGCAGACTACCACTCACTGGTCAAACTGGGAGATTGCTATCTTCTGCTAGGAGCCAGAGAAGCAGCCAAGATAGGCTACCAGGCAGCTCTTCGCATTCAACCTAATTACTCACCGGCTATGGAAAGAATCAATCGACTGTCTTTGTAGATCAACCTCAAGTAGATCAACCTTGAAGAGTTTGGTTGCCGGAAGTCTAGTCATCAGCTACAGGCGGAAAGTTCAAACTTCGAAGCGGAAACTTCCAAGCGGAAAATTCATAAGGAGGCAGAAAGTCAATGAGATTCTTAGTCATAGGGCTGGGCTCCCTGGGTAAGCGCCGAATCAGAAATCTGAAATACCTGCAGTCGGGAAGCATCATCGGCTGTGATCCCCGTCTGGACAGAAGAGATGAGACCTCACAGCGATATCGGATTCAGACCTTTGAGGACTTTGCCGAGGCTATGGCTCATGAGCCTGAAGCCATCATCATTTCGGTGCCTGCCAGCCTGCGGCTTTCCTATGCACTTGAAGCAGCCGCGGCCAACAAGCACTTTTTTGTCGAACCCTGCCCGAAAGATGAGCGGCTGAGCGAGTTGGTCGACTGGCTTAAGGAAAAGAAAATCGTGGCTGCCCCCTCCTGTACCCTACGTTTTTATCCTGGTCCGAAAAAAATCCAAAAGCTGCTCCAACAGGGAGCCATCGGCCAGCCTCTGACCTTCACCTACATCTGTGGACAATACCTGCCAGGCTGGCACCTTTCAGAAGACTACTGGTCTTTTTCCACGCCAAGGTTAGACTCATCAGCCTGCCGCGAGATCATCTCCTTCGAGCTCGCCTGGCTCAGCAGCTTACTTGGCGGCCTCGAATCAATCTCTACCAATCATGAGGACTCTACCAATCATGAAGACTCTACCAATTATGAGGAAGCGCCCACGGACAAAGCCTGTCCCCATAATTTGCTGCTCAGATTCAAGGGGGGAGTCTGCGGGCATCTGCTGCTAAATCCTGCCTCCAAGACCTCGATCCAGCATATGCGCTTTGTCGGAACAGAAGGAATTATCGATTGGAACAATAGCGAGCAGATAATCAAAATTTACTCCCCTGACCACCACCTGAAGCATTCAGAGCCACTTATTCGAGGCTGCGTGGAAAACATGTACATCAATCCAGAAGAGCCCTATATCGAAGAGCTGCGCTGCTTCCTTAATGCTGTCTGCGGCCTATCACCCTTTCCGTATACCTTTGAGCAGCATCTAAATATCCTGACCCTACTCGATCAGGCCGAAAAAAATAGCCAGCTATAGCCAGCTATAAAATGTCATTTCTTTTTTTAAAAATAGCCGATAATGAATATATTCAAAAAATGGATAGTTTAATATTCTTATTCTTTTCAGGGAAGGAGGTAGGCTGCTATCCACCAAGCCCCAAGGCAAGAACAGGGGCAATAGTAATATAAAGGCATTAGTAATATAAAGAAAGGGGGGAATAAGGTATGTGTTATACCTGTGGGTGTGGCAAATTGTCTGAAGACAAGGGAGATACCAGAAATATTACCATCAAGGATTTTGAGGAAGCGGCCAAGGCGGCCCATGAATCAGTAGAGCAGGCTAAGAGAAACGCTTTTGAATCGCTAAAGAAAGAGCTTGGAGAGAAAGTCAAGTAGGAGAATTTATTTTATACTTCATCCCTTGCAGAAGCGAAAAGGGCGGAACATCTCCTTGAGGAGAAAACATTAAAAAAAGAGTTCCTCCCTTTTCGCGGTGTTTAGGATTTTCCCGCTGTTTACGACGCGTTATTTCACGACGCGTTGTTCAGGAGAAGTTAATTATCCCCTTAGACTATTTTTAGATTATTTTCCCTTTTTTTTAAATTACTTCCCCCTTAACCTGCAGCAGCCTGGCCATAATTGGCCCGTAAGCTGCCCTATGGGCTCCAGCAGCGAACCTTCCTTCGCCCGCAGTAGCCTTATCAGCCTTCTTGTGGTCCAAAATTAAACTCATACTGGATAATGGCTAGAGCATATAAAGCCGCAGTCTCGGTCCTAAGTATCCAAGGAGCGCAGGAGACCGGAATAAATCCAGCCTCTTTGGCTAGCTGAATTTCATCCCCAGACAGGCTCCCTTCAGGCCCAACAAGGATAAAGATCTTATCCCCGGCTCTTCCTCCCCTTCCCTCTCGCCAGCTCGCCAAGATAGATTTTAGGTGATTTTTCTGCTCCCTCTCCCACAATATAAGTAGTAAGGCATTCTTATCCTCGGCCACCTTGAGACACACCGTGGAGAGATTGGCTGGAGGGTATAGCTTTGGAATATCGCTTCGGCCGCACTGCTTGGCCGCCTCTTGGCAGATCTTTTGCCACCGCTGCCATCTTCCTTCGGAGATGCTCCCTTGTTCATTGACAAAGCTGCGGCTTGAGGCCAGGGGCATGATTTCATTGACTCCAAGCTCGGTGGCTTTTTGAAGAATAAGGTCCATAGTCGAGTGTTTGGGAATTCCCTGGATAAGGATAAGCGGATGTTTATTCTGAAAAGAAGAAGAAAGACAAGCAATGATCCGAAGCCGAACCTCTGATGGGGAGACCGCCTCAATCCGGGCAGCAAGATCCCTGCCCTGACAGTTTATCACTATCTCATCGTTCGCCTGAAGACGTAGAACTCGAAAGATGTGGCGGGCATCATTGCCTCTGATAATGGCTCGATCAGAGAAAAAATCCTCTGGGGGGATAAAAAATTTGGGCACTTTTTCCTGCCTGGCTTTCTTGATGAAGAGAAAGCCGCTTTCTTATTTCTTCTCTTCTGCTGGCTCAAAATCAGCCAATTCTCTCCCCATTCTCCTCCTGGATATGGCCACCATAGCAGGTCTCAAAAGCTGGCCATTTAGATAATATCCCTTTTTGAACTCTTCAACCACCCTGTTTTCCTCACAGTCGCAAGATATTACCTGCATGATAACTTCATGCTTTCGAGGATCAAAGGGCTCACCAAGAGAAGGGAAATAGCTCAAGCCCTCCTTTTGGAGGATATCCATCAGTTGGCTATAGATTAGCCGCCACCCTTCTATCTGACTATGTAGCTGACTATAGCTCTGACTATAGAGCTGAGTATTAATTAGCCGACACCCTTCTGAAGATCCCTGCAAGTCGATGTTTTCCTCAGCCGAGGCCAAGGCCAGCTCGAAACTGTCAAGGAGGGGCAGGAGATTTTTCAGAAGACTCCTCATGCTATGCTCCCTGAGATCAGCCTTTTCTCTTTGCTTCCTTTGGCAAAAACTCTCAAACGCTGCCTGAAGACGCAAACACTTTTCAGAAAGCTTCCGATTAGCCTCTCTCTCCTTCTGAAGCATTGTTTTGTAGTTTTCAATCTCCTGATTTAGGCAGTCAATTTCTTCTTGCTGAAAGCATTCGGCAGCCAAAAATTATTTCCTCCCTGCCTTTTCCTCAGGTTTTAGGGCAAATAGTTACGTTTTAGGGCAAATCGTTTCTCTTTACTCATTCCACTATTCTTCAGAAGAGAAGAGATTATCAATGACTTTAGCGGTACTGTCTACCAGATCGATCACTTCCTGATAGCGCATCCTGGTAGGCCCGATAACGCCAAGTGCTCCGCTGGCACGATTTCCCATCTGATAGCGGGCCATGACAATGCTGCAATCTTGAATGTCAGGATCATCATTTTCAGCCCCGATGATTACCCTCACGCCTTCATAGTCGATGCACTTATCCAACAGCCGGATAAGCTTGATCTTTTCCTCAAAGGCATTAAAAAGAGCCTTGAGTTTCTGGACATCGGCAAACTCTGGCTGTCTCAGGATATTTGATTGCCCTTGCAGGTAAAGATTCTCTATCTGGTTTTTCGAGATTTCCTCACTGAGCAGATTAATATGTTCACACAATTTCTTATAGAATCTCTCCTCTTCAGAGACCGCTTCCATAAGCCTTTGTCTAATCTGGATTATGGTCAGGTGCGCATAGCGCTCATTAATGAGCTGATTCATCATATTCAGCTCTCTTTCGGTATATGACTCTCTGGCCTCAATGATTTTGTTGTACACCAGACCATTTTCAGAAACAAAGACTACCAAAATCTTATGCGGAGTTAAGGGAATAAAATCCATGTGCTTCATTCGAAGGTCGGTAACCTTTGGGGAGATGACAATCCCGACATATTTGGAGAGGAGAGATAAGAGTCGACAGGCTCCCTCCATGAGCTCTTCCCGCTCATGAATCTTGGCCAATGGTTCAAGCCCTGCCTTTTTGACTCTTTTCCGCCCCTTCTTTTTAAGAAGATTATCTACGTAGTATCGATAACCTTGATCCGTTGGGATCCTGCCGGCAGAGGTATGAGGATGCTGGAGAAATCCTTTCTCTTCAAGATCAGCCATAATGTTGCGGATCGTGGCTGGAGAGAGCGGCAATTTGATCTTCTTGGCAATGGTTCGGGAGCCGACAGGCTCAGCCAGACCAATATACTGTCTGATAACTGCCTCGAGAATAAACTTTTCTCTGTCAGTAAGTTCCTCAACCACTGCCATTCCTCCATGACATTTGATTAGCACTCTATAAGATAGAGTGCTAATTTAAAATAAAGATAACAAGATTCACTTTTAATGTCAAGGGGAAAAATAATGTAACTCATGCCATATTTAATTTGAAAATCAAATGGGTATAGATATATAATTTATGTATTGTCATGCCTATAAGAATTAATCGGATCAGATAGGAGAACTAATCGACAGGTGAAAGAACAAGAGAATAACAGTAGCCGCCACACAATCGGCGCATCTTTTCTACAATTGGTTCAAATCGCGGATACCCTTCGGGGAGAGCACGGCTGCCCCTGGGATAAGGAGCAGACCTACTCTTCGGTCAAGCCCCTCCTGCTTGAGGAAACCTATGAAGTTATGGCCGCGATCGATGAAGATGATCATGATCATCTGAAGGAAGAATTAGGAGATTTGCTGTTTCAAATAATTTTTCTCTCAAGACTTTCTGCTGAAGAGAAAAAATTTACCATTGCTGAGGTCATCGAGACCATATGCGCCAAGCTGATCCGCAGGCATCCTCATGTATTCGGTGAGGAAAAGGTAGCCAGCAGTCAGCAGGTGTTGGCCAGATGGGAAGAGATCAAGCAATCTGAGGGAAAAAACAGGAGGAACTCGGTCCTGGATGGAGTACCTCATCAGTTGCCGAGTCTTTTGCGGGCGCACAGAATTCAGGAGAAGGCAGCTAGAGTGGGATTTGATTGGCCGAGCGCCGATCAGGTCCTCGATAAAATTCGGGAGGAAATAAAGGAATTTGAGGATGCCTTTTTTAGCCAAAACGTACAGGAGATGGAAGATGAGCTAGGAGATGTCTTATTTGCCTTAGTAAACATGGCTCGCTTCATCAAAATCGATCCTGACCGGGCGCTCAATCGCTCTATTGCTAGGTTTATCTCCCGCTTTCAACTCATAGAGAAAAAGGCCAGGGAGAGAGGTAAGGATATGGGCGAGATGTCCCTTCAGGAGATGGATGAGCTGTGGGAAGAGGCCAAGAGGGATAAAGCGTGAGAAGAGTCTCAATGGTTTTGCGGTTGACTATGTTGACTATTTTTATTGACAAATATTACCCAAATTGTTATAAAATGAATACATTATGTTAGGAAAATTTTTTCGAGACAGATCAAAAGAAAATGAAGATCAGAATAGGAAAGATCAAAGCACAGAGAGGTACGGTGGTATGAGAGAAATTATTAGAAAAATCGTGAAGGCGATTGTGGACAGTCCAGAGGATGTGAACATCAGTGAGATCGACGGAGGCAGAACAACGATTATCGAGCTTAAGGTAGCCAAGGACGACATCGGAAAAGTTATTGGGAAACAAGGCCGTACCATATCGGCTATCCGAACCTTGCTGGCCAGTGCTGGCGGGAAAGAAAAAGTCAGATATGTATTGGAATTAATCGAAGAATGAAGATATTTAACCTACTATCAGCCTAAATCCAGCCACCAAGTAGTGTTACCACTCTACTAACCACCACTTCAGATTGCCTTATATTACCTTGAAGATAATCGGTGTAGGAAATAAGTTTGGTATTTTTCTTGGTCAAGGTTAAAACCCATTACATGAGGTAAGGAGTTATGCCACCATTGCCGGAGAGCAAGATTTTAGAATTGAAAGAGACGGCTCGTCAATTACGCATCGAAGTTTTACGCATGTTAACCCGCGCCGGATCTGGACATACAGGGGGGTCATTGTCCATCATCGAGATTCTCGTCGCGCTCTACATGGTGAAATTACGCCATGATCCGAAAAATCCCCGATGGCCTGACCGTGACCGATTCGTGCTGTCAAAAGGCCACGGAGCGCCAGCCCTGTATGCCATACTGGCTCGGCTCGGCTACTTTGATCCGGCAGAGCTCATGAATCTTCGCCGATTGGGCGGTATGCTCCAAGGGCACCCCTTCAATCTGAGCACGCCGGGAGTGGAAATTTCAACCGGCTCTCTGGGGCAAGGGCTCTCGGTGGCCAACGGCATGGCTCTGGCTGCCAAGCTGGATAAATCTGCGGTCAGAGTCTATGTTTTAATGGGAGATGGAGAGACCCAGGAGGGACAAATCTGGGAAGCAGCTATGACCGCCGCTCATTATAAACTTGATAATCTCTGTGGTATCATTGATGCTAATAAACTACAAATTGATGGATCATTATCTGAAATCATGAATATTGAGCCCATAGCCAGAAAGTGGGAAGCCTTTGGTTGGCAGGTATTTGAGGTTGACGGCCACGACTTTCAGGCTCTGTTAGCCGCCTTTGATCAGTGCGAGCAGGTCAAGGGTAAACCCTCGCTAATAGTTGCCCACACGGTTAAGGGCAAGGGGGTTTCCTTCATGGAAGGGAAAGTGCAATATCATGGAGTGGCTCCAACCGAGGCGGAACTAGAAAAAGCCTTGATAGAGTTGACTTGCTAGAGTTGAGGTAAGCTATGAGCCAAACTTTATGTACTCGAACTTTAGGCACTCGGGATGTCTATGGAGATGTATTAGTTAGGTTAGGACAGCAAAATCCAAACATCGTAGTTCTGGATGCAGACCTTTCCTGCTCAACCAGAACCGAAAAATTCGCCAAGGCCTTTCCTGACAGGTTTTTCAATCTCGGTATTGCCGAGCAGGATATGATCTCTACGGCCGCCGGATTGGCTGCTTTCGGGAAAATACCGTTTGTGAGCACCTTTGCTGTTTTTGCTACCGGCAGGGCCTGGGATCAGATCCGACAGTCTATCTGCTATTCCATGCAAAATGTCAAGATCGTAGCCACTCATGCTGGCATTACCGTAGGCGAAGACAGCGCTACCCACCAGGCCAATGAGGATATCGCCCTAATGCGCAGCCTGCCCAATATGAATATTATTGTGCCTGCAGATGGAATCGAAACCGAAAAAGCGCTGGAGTATCTGGTACACGATAAAAACCCTGTCTATGTAAGGTTGAGCAGATGCAAATTTCCAGTAATTCTTGACTCTGATTATGTTTTCCAGAAAGGGAAGGCTGTCTTGCTTGAAGAAGGCAGTGAGGCGACAATCATTGCCATCGGCATAATGGTCAGCCGAGCTCTTCGAGCTTGCGAGATGTTGAAAAAAGAGGGGCTCTCTACTCGTCTCCTAAATATGTCAACCGTAAAACCTATTGATCAGCAGGCTATTGTGGCCGCGGCCGAAGAGACAGGCTGTATCGTTACCGCTGAAGAGCACTCGGTGATCGGAGGGCTGGGTAGCGCGGTGGCTGAAATTATTTCAGAGCGCTGTCCGGTTCCCTTAAAGAGAATCGGGCTGAATGACTGCTTTGGCATTTCTGGAGATGCCGAGAAACTTTTGACCTACTACGGCCTGACTGCAGAGGCGATCGCCCAAGCGGTTAAGGATGTGGTGGCCAGAAAGAGAAAGAGGAATTAGGAGTATCTCACTGTGCAGTCTTTGTCTTCCCTGCCCCCGGCTCCCTTGTCAGCCATCGTTCAAATGTTTCATGTTTACAAAACCTTTGATGGCCAAAAAGCTGCCTTAGCCGATATTAATCTGCGGATTGAACCAGGGGAGATGGTTTTTTTGGTCGGCCCAAGTGGAGCTGGGAAGACAACCCTGCTGCGGCTCATCTTTCGGGAGGAAAAAGCCTCATCAGGACAAATTATCGTTAACGGCAAAAATGTCAGTAAGATGAAAGACAGTCAAATCTGTCAATTGCGCCGTAAAATCGGTGTTGTTTTTCAGGATTTCAAGCTGATCCACTCCAAAACGGTGTTTGAAAATGTGGCCTATGTACTTCAGGTCCTGGGCAAATCAAAATCTGAAATCGGACGAAAGGTGTGGTCTGCCTTGAGGCGGGTTGGTCTTGAGCATAAAATGGATGTCTATCCGAAAAGACTGTCAGGTGGAGAGCAGCAGCGGGTAGCTATTGCTCGAGCCGTAGTCAATGATCCGGTTTTGCTCCTGGCAGATGAACCAACAGGAAATCTTGATCTTGACACAGCCCGTGAGGTAATGAACCTTTTTATCGATATCAATATCCAGGGAACAACGGTACTGATGGCCACCCACAACCTGCGGATCGTTGAGGAGATGGGAAAGCGAGTCATTTCCTTGCGAGAAGGTAAAATTGTTCACCACTAGAGTTCGCCAACTTGTCTATCTCCTTCGCCAGGGGATAGCGGATGTTCGAGCTGCTGGCATATCGGCAAGCTTTGCGGTAGTGAGTGTGGCCTGCTCGCTGCTGCTGCTCTGTCTCTACTTTATGGTCTTGGGCAATCTCTCCAAAGCCCTTGATTCAGCTCTCGATCTAAAAGTCATTCTGTATCTGCGAGAAAATCTAAGCCAAGAGCAGATCGGACGATTGCAAAAGGTACTTGAGGGTACAGCCGAAATCGTCAATGTCCGATTTATTTCTCAGGCTGCGGCTCTTGAGGAATTTCGAGCTAGCCTTGGGAAAGAGGCCTATCTTCTGGATGCTCTTGACAGCAACCCACTGCCTGCCTCATTTGAATTATCCCTAAATCCCAAGGTGAAGGAGCCTAATCAATTAAAGCCACTCCTAGAGTATCTTGCCAAGAGGCCAGAGGTTGAAAGCGTTCAGGGAGGGGTTGAATGGGTCGAGAGATTATCAAATCTTCTGGTCGCAGGCCGCTTGATTCTCCTCCTTCTTGGGGTTATATTGACCATTATTTCCCTGGTTATTATTGCCACTACCATCCATTTGACGGTTGACCGCCGTCGGGATGAAATCTCGATCATGCGCCTGGTGGGAGCAAGCGAGTGGTATATACGGCTTCCCTTTATATTTGAAGGGATGCTCGAAGGTCTGCTTGGCGGCCTGCTGGCTATTGGCCTCTCAGCCGGACTATATTATGCCTTCTGCTGGAAGGTGAGCCCATTGATAAAGCTGATCTTTGGAGCCTGGTCGATTGACTTTCTAAGGCTTGAAAAGGCGCTTTTGATTCTTGTTTTAGGCTCAGCCGTAGGCGGGGCAGGGGCCCTGGTGTCATTATCCTGCCGATCGGCTAAATAGCAGGCTAATTCTTGGAAATGATTGCTTTTTGGAGAGAAAACAGATATGATATCGTGATATGGGGCGGGCTGGTGTGCCTCTGGATGCTTTTTTTAAGCTCGCCAAGGCAGGCGGCTGGCAAAGATCAGCTTCAGCAGCGAATCAGGGAGGCTCAAGGAAAGCTCAAGGCGATCGAGCAGCGAATCAAGGAGAGTGAGAGACGAATAAAGAAAATGCAGGCCGCGGAAGAAGAGCTCCTTCGCAAGATTGAAATTTGTGATCAGTCGATTGACCGATACAAGTATAAACGAGCCGTATTGGACGATAAAATAAATAGCATTAAACTGAAGCAAAAAAGTCTTGACCTTGAAATCGCCAAAGGGCAGGATGGTGCGGCCAGGCAGAAAAATCTCCTGGCCAGGCGTCTTCGAGCCTTATATAAAGCTGGCCCCTTGAGATTTTGGCGGCTAATCCTAGAAGCTCGCTCTGCGGCTGAAGTTTCTCAAAGGGTGCATTTTATGAAATTGCTTGCCGAGCAGGATGCTCAGCTTATAGAGAGCTTTTCCCGACAGATAGGAGAGCTGCGGGCCAAAAAAGAGCAGATTAGCCGCTATCAGCAGGAAATTGAGGAGCTTCAAAAAAGTGTCGCCGAAGAGGAAAGAGCGTGGATCCAAAAGAAAACCGAAAAAGAAAATTACCTAAAAGCGCTTCGAGATGAGAAAAATAAATACTGCCGCGCCCATGAGGGATTATCGTCCAGGCTAAGCGAGCTTCAGGCCTTGCTGACTGATTTAGAAAAGAAACGGCGCCTGCAGCCAACTCCCCCCTTGCCTTCTTCGCCTGAATTTTCAGCCAAAACTGGATTTGCAGCCAGAAGGGGCAAGCTCTGCTGGCCAGCCGAGGGGAAGATTATTTCCACTTCCCCATTCGGCAAACAATCTGCCGACCTGGAGACAAATGCCGCTTGGACCAAGGGGATCAGCATTAAGGCACGAGCAGGGTCTGAAATTCGCTCTATTTATTCGGGACGAGTGGCTTATGCGGATTGGTGTCTAGGATATGGAAAATTACTAATTGTCGATCACGGGGAGGGCTATTGCAGCATCTATGCTCATGCTTCGGAATTTCTGGTTGAAGCTGGTGATTTGGTCAAAGAGAGACAGCCCATTGCTCGGGTTGGGGATACGGGAGGAGTAAGCGAGCCGCAGGTCTATTTTGAGATTCGCTTTCGGGGAAATCCGCTCGATCCCCTGAAGTGGCTCCAATAGCTGTTTTTAAGGGCAGGGGAAAATCCCTTAAGCTGCCACCGTGTGCGGAAGCAAAATTTTTCGGCTGCGATAGGTGTTTGAGGGCAGGAATAGAATGCGATAGGCCAGGAATAGAATATAATTATAAAATTTATGGTGAATCATGGCAAGGAGATAACAATGGAAAAAGCAGGGCACAAGAAGAAAAGGATTATCTTATATACTCTTCTAATTATAGCGTTATTCGCGGGAGGAATCTTTAGCCTGGGTAGTCGGGCTACTGTCTGCGGGAAAGAATCCTACGAAGATCTTAGAATCTTCAGCGAGGTACTCTCCAAGGTGCAAAATAACTACGTGGATGAGTTCCAGGTCAAGGACCTAATTTATGGCGCGATCAAAGGTATGCTCCAGACCCTCGATCCTCACAGCTCCTTCATGACACCAGATATGTACAAGGAGATGCAGGTTGACACCCAGGGCAAGTTTGAAGGCATTGGCATTGAAATCTCCATCCGGGATGGAGTGCTGATCATTGTCTCTCCAATTGAAGGCACCCCGGCCTTTCAGATGGGGCTAAAATCCGAGGACCAGATTTTAAAAATCGATAATGTTTCGACCCGCGACATGTCTTTGACCGAGGCGGCCAAGAGGATAAAGGGCCCCAAAGGGACTAAGGTAACCTTGACTATCATGCGCAAGGAGTTTGAAAAGCCAAAAGATTTTACCATTACCAGAGGAGTCATCAAGCTGGCCAGTGTGGTCTCAAAGGTGATTGATAAGAAAATCGGCTACATCCGACTGCGGCAATTTCAAGAAAATACGGCCAAGGATATGGTCGCGGCGATGAAGGATATGAAGATTCAGGAACTTGATGGTCTCATTCTCGATGAGCGATTCAATGCTGGTGGACTGCTGAGTGTGGCCGTAGAGGTAGCTGATAAGTTTTTGCCCAAGGGATTGGTGATCGTCTCCACTAGGGGGCGGGGAGAAGAGCAGACCGTTACCTTTAAATCAACCCACGACCCTCTCATCCCCAAGGGGATGCCGATGGTCGTTCTGGTCAATGCAGGCAGTGCCAGTGCTTCGGAGATCGTGGCTGGAGCTTTGCAAGACTGGGGCCGGGCCGTGATTGTGGGCACGAAAACCTTTGGCAAGGGGTCGGTCCAGACTATCTATCCCCTGTCAGACGGATCTGCCCTGCGGCTGACTACGGCCAAATACTATACTCCAAAAGGGACCTCCATTCATACCAAGGGGATTACCCCGGATATTATCGTTGAAAATATGCGCTTGGAAGACAAAAAGCTGATCATTTCCGAAGAACATGCTATTCGGGAAAAGGATCTGGTTGATATGGAAAACCGCAAAAAGAACACACAGCAGGAGGAGGATGAAGAGAAGACCGCTCCAGATAAGCCACAGCAGCAGCCGCAGCCGTCCGATCCAAACTCACCGAAACCCAAAGAGGACGAGGAGGCCAAATACTTTGAGGACCTGCAATTGCAACGGGCCATTGATATCATCAAAGCTGCCAAAATTCTAGAGGCTAGCAAAAAGCTGTAGGCTTGTGGCTAAGTGGTCCTCTCGCTAAGTGCGTAACATAAGTTGCGCAGCGGATCAATTACGCTATCAATTGCAGCCTGCGGATAAGCTTAATTGTAGGGATAGACCTTGTGTCTGCCCCTATTGCGCACTTTGTTAGCGAAAAGACCACTAAGCTTTGGCAAAGAATATCCTGAAAAGAAGAGGTCCTCTCTCACACAAAGAAAGAGCCGCATCTTTCTCTTTGTGTGCCTTGAGAAAAAGATGGGAAGAAGGAAAAAGAAGAATAGTGCGGCCAGGGTTATATGGCCTTTGACCCTGGCCGCAGCTTTTCTGATGGCTGGTTTTTGGTTTATTGGGGGCCGCAACAGGCTCTCATTAAGCAGGCTGCCTCAGCAGCCGCAGGGCGCACGGTATGTAAAGTCAGTGTTCAGGGGCCAGATGAAGAACTTGCCCCTTATCCCACCGCAGCCTGAGCTTTTAAATGAAGAAGAGAAAGCCTTTCTTTGGACGCAAGAATTCGATTCGGCTATCCAAAAGGCCCTACCCAAGATGGCCTCAGGGCTTGGGCATCTGGCCATAAGCAGCGACACAAAAGGCAAATTCTTGCTGCCGATCAAGCGGGTAATTGAAGTGCGGGCTAAGGTGCCACCCTGGATGAGCATTCGTCGGACAGTGTTTGATCTGGTTCAAACCTGTGGCGGAAAAGTTTTCCAAGAGCCGAGGGAGAATATCTCATCTTCAGCTCGCAAGATGATTTTCTTGCTAGGAAGCAGCCAGGCGCATATTCCAAGCTATATCCTGATCTTTCAGCTTCCTCCCGAAGAGCCACCATCGACTAATCGTGAGGCTGGGGCAAGGGGCAGGCGCTCATACAAGCCAGCAGTCGCCCTGGTAATCGATGATCTTGGCTATAGTCTCAGCTTGGCCAAGGAACTTTTTTCCCTGAATCTGACTTTGACCGTATCTGTTTTGCCCCATCATCCCTTCTCCAGAGATTGCGCCGAGCTTGCCCATGAGCACTCATGTGAAGTGATCCTTCATCTTCCCATGCAGCCCAGGCGGTGTGCTTTGGCCTATTGGGAAAAAAATACCCTACAGGTTAATATGAGGAAAGAGCAAATTATTGAAATACTTGATTCAGGGCTTCGCGATGTCCCCTGGGCAGTCGGGGTTAACAACCACATGGGCTCTCTTATGCTGGAGGATCGAGCCTCCATGCAGGTGATTCTCGATGAGCTAAAGAGCCGAGGATTATATTTTCTGGACAGCCGGACCACGCCAAAAAGTATCGGCTATGAGCTTGCCCAATCTCTTGGAGTTCCAAGCGCTTTTCGGCACATCTTTCTGGATAACAACAAAAGCATCGGCTCCATCCGCCACCAGATTGATCTTCTAATCGAGATGGCCATAAGGAATGGCCAGGCAATCGGCATCGGGCATCTTCATCCGACCATGATTCAGGGGCTGAGGGAGTCGGCTCAAAAATTCCATGATCGGGGTATCACCCTGGTCAGGTTATCGGAGCTTGTAGAATGAGAAGTGTGAATATCTTAGGAATTGAATCATCCTGTGATGAGACCTCAGTGGCCATTGTCCGGGACGGAGTGCAGATTGTCGCTCAGGAGATAGCCTCACAGATTGCTCTACACCACCGGTTTGGTGGGGTAGTGCCAGAGATCGCTGCCCGAAAGTCTATGGAAACTATCATTCCCATCCTAGAGCAAGTGATGCTGGAGTCGGGGATAGATTTTGACGACATTGAAGCCATTGCCGTAACCATTGGCCCTGGACTGATCGGATCACTACTGGTGGGAGTATCGGTAGCCAAAGCGCTTTGCTATGTCAAACACAAGCCGCTCATTCCGATCAACCATATCGAAGGGCATATCAAGGCCATCTTCCTGACTTATCCTCACCTCGAATTTCCCTTTATCGCCCTGGTGGTTTCAGGTGGTCATACCAGTCTGTTTGCTGTTTACGGTCATACGGATTATGAATTCTTAGGAGGAACAAGGGATGATGCTGCCGGGGAGGCGTTTGATAAGGTAGCCAAAATTCTTCAGCTTGGCTATCCAGGGGGGCCGGTGATTGATCATCTGGCCAAAGCGGCCAATCCGGCCGCGGTGCAATTTCCCCGGGCCTATCTGGAAAAAGATAGCTTTGATTTTAGCTTCAGTGGACTTAAGACTGCTGTCTTACAGTATGTCCGCTCCCAGACCAAGGCTCTAGCGAGGCTTGATGCGGGCTCATCGGCCGAGATTTTCCCCAAGGAGGTGCCCCCTGAAATAGCCGACATTGCCGCCTCCTTCCAGGAGGCCGTGGTGGATATTCTGGTCGCCAAGGCTATTTCAGCCTGCCGCTATAAGCAGATGGAGCAGCTAGTTGTGGTTGGTGGCGTAGCCTCTAACTCCAGGCTGCGAAGCAAGATGGAGCAAGGTGCTCAAAAATTGAACGTGAGGGTTTATTACCCTCCGCCGCTTTTGTGTACCGATAATGCAGCCATGATTGCCAGCGCAGGCTATTTTCGGAAATTAGCCGGAAATTTTCTCGAGGGAAAAGAGATTTTCCCGCTCAATCCGATGAGCAACCTTCCCCTTGGCGGTTAAAAATTTATCGGCTCAACCTCGATCGTATTTAGTTCAACGCAGACCGATTGCTGGAGAAGATCTACCGAGAGAATAAGTCTTTGTTTATTGGGCTTAAATCGTAGCAAAATTCCCTCTACTCCCCTGAGGGGACCGGCTACGATCCGCACCCTTTCCCCGACATTTAAATAAGGGTAAGGCGTAACCACCGTATCATTTTCGAGAATAGTTTGGATGGAAGCGATCTGATTTTCTGGAATCGGCACCGGTTTGCCGTTGCTGCTGATGATCCGAGCAACGCCCGGGGTTTGCAGGACCGTAAGCCAGAGTCGGTTTTCCAGATTGGCTCGAATGAACAGATATCCTCGAAACATCGGCACCTGAATCCGTTTTTGTCGATCTTTCCTGGCGCTCCAGACCTCAATTTTGGGCAAGAAGGCGTAAATGGACTTATTTTTCAGCCGCTCATAGACTGCCTGTTCGTGTCGAGATCGGGTATGTACAGCATACCAGTGTTCCTCGGCTGGTGATGGCTGCTGGATGATAGGTTCAAGTTGAGCTATTTCTACCATACTCGATATCACACTCCTAACAATGTTTAAAGGGGGAAAAAGTATATTGGAGAAGGTATATTATTATTTACCTTGGCTAGTTTATCGTATTGAGATCAGAAAATCAACAGAGAAGATGACTAGGAGTTCGTAAAATTTCCACTATGAATATAAATATACTAATAACATTTTATTATGCAATTATTTTCATATATGAAATATTATTCACAGCCAAAGCCTCTTTCCCATTGACTGCCGCGGTTTTCGGCTTTATGATCCCATACAGCTTTTCCAAAGAATTATGACTCAACCATAAAATGAGGGGGGTAAAATTTAAGCTGGCATAGGAATTGCTCACCTTATTAGAGTGCATGAGATAAACCGCTTATGGAAACTGGAACCTGTTCACATTGATCGCGGGGGATGTATTGACTATGGTTCAAGATTACGTTCAAGCAGATATCATCGGGAAAAGCGAAAAGATTAAAGAGATTTGCCGTCTGATTGGAATCATTGCCAAGACTAAGTCCACGGTTCTGGTCCAGGGAGAGAGCGGAACAGGCAAGGAAGTGGTGGCTAATGCAATTTACAAGCACAGTTTGCGAAACGGCCGTCCCTTTATCAAGGTAAATTGTGCAGCTCTAAGCGAAACGCTGCTAGAGAGTGAATTGTTCGGTCATGTGAAAGGATCCTATACCGGCGCCTTGTCGGATAGAAAAGGTCGGTTTGAGCTGGCCAATAAAGGGACCATACTGCTAGATGAAATTGGAAATATGCCCCTGGCTGGACAAGCCAAGCTGCTGCGCGTTCTTCAAGAAGATGAAATCGTGCCAGTGGGGAGCAGTAAAACCATCAAGGTGGATGTGCGGGTTATTGCCACTACTAATGTCATTCTCAAGGATGCGGCCCAAAAAGGAACCTTTCGCGAGGATCTCTACTATCGACTGAGCGTAATCACTATCTTTCTTCCTCCCTTGAGAGAACGTCGTGAAGATATCCCTTATCTGGTTGAGCATTTTATTCAATTAAACAGCAATGAAATGGAGACCAAGGTGAGGGGGGTTGACCCTGAGGCTATGGAGCTGCTTATAAAGTATGATTGGCCAGGCAATATCAGAGAGCTGAAAAATGTTATTGAGAATGCCATGATTATCGAGAGTAGGGATAAGATATATCCCGACATTCTTCCCTCCTACATAAGGGAAAATCACCAGCCTGTAGTAGTCAGCCCGACCGAAAGTATCCCCATAGACAAAAGGCTGCTAAGCAAAGATCTCAATCTTCGCAATCAGCTCCTGATGTACGAAAGGATTCTGATCCTGAATGCCCTGGATCGGGCCAATTGGGTTAAAAGCAGAACGGCTAAGCTGCTTGGGATTGACCGAAGAAACCTAGGATATTTCATGAAAAAGCACCATATTCTGATGCCGCCGAACCGAGGAAGCCGCTCGGATGCCTGATAGTGCGAGCCCTCTAAGTGGTCCTCTCGCTAACAAAGTGCGCAAGCTACGGCGGCACAAGGTCCACACTTACAATTGATTGGGTAATTGGATCTGCTGCGCACTTGTGTTACGCACTTAGCGAAAGAACCAATAAGTGAGCTTTCAAATTAAACCTTGAGAAAACCTTGAGATTTTGACCTGGCTATGATATTTTATAGTTAAGTAGGGGTTAATCTCTTGAAATTAATTACTGATAGTTTATGAGCACCTTTATCTCCTATCCGGGGCGAGAGCTGTTTTATGCTGAGTGAGCTACAGACCGCCTGCCTCAGGTCAATTCCTTCAGTAGAGTCGATTCTACAGCATGAGATGGCCAAAGAGGAGAGGTTTTCCCGCCTCCCCAGATGGGTCCTGGTTGAGGGAATCAGGCAGGTACTAGATCTTAAAAGGAAATGGATTTTATCTCCTCAGACTAACCGACAGGAGCTTGAGGAATGGCAGATTTCGGCTAGTCTAATCTTGGATGAGGTTGACCGCTACCTTCAAAAAATCCGCCAGGCTGAGTTAGGCAGGGTGATCAACGCTACGGGGATCATTTTGCACACTAACCTTGGTCGGGCTGTTTTGGCTTCTGAAGCTATGGAAAAAATGACTCTGGCGGCCAGATGCTTCACTAACCTTGAGTTTGATCTCATCACTGGTACAAGGGGAAAAAGAGGTGAGGCGGTCACAAGGCTACTCTGCCATCTGAGCGGTGCTCAAGATGCTCTGGTGGTGAACAACAATGCGGCCGCGGTCCTCCTGGTGCTCAATACCCTGGCTGAGGGTCGCCAAGTGATCGTTTCCCGAGGAGAGCTGGTTGAAATCGGCGGCTCTTTCAGGGTCCCAGAGATCATGAAAAAGGGGGGCGTCAGGCTGGTCGAGGTTGGGACGACCAATAAAACCCGCCTTGATGATTACCGGCAGGCGATTACCTCAGAGAGTGCGGCCATCCTGAAAGTTCACCCCAGCAATTTTCAGATCGTAGGCTTTAGTGAAGAAGCAAACCTGCCGGAGTTGGTACACCTTGGGCAAGAGCATGGGCTTGTGGTCATCTATGACCTTGGAAGCGGTATGCTGGCAGATCTTGCCCCTTATGGGCTTAGTCGGGAGCCCCTTGTCTCCCGAATCGTTCAGCAGGGTGTAGATATTATAACCTTCAGCGGCGATAAACTCCTTGGCGGACCCCAGGCAGGGATTATCCTATGTCGGCCAAAATATGGCCGGCTTTTGCGGCAAAATCCTCTGGCTAGGGCCGTGCGAGCAGACAAGATGACCCTGGCTGCTCTTGAGGGCACGCTAAGGCTTTATAGTGAGCCCGATGTCTTTGACCGAATTCCTACCCTGCGGATGATCACTGCTTCGCGGCAGCACCTTGAGGAGCGTGGTAGGCAGATTATGGAAGCTCTAACCTTATCTTCAGGGTGGAGTAGTGATACGATCAGCCTTGAGATAGTCGAGGATGAGGCTCAGGTAGGTGGTGGCTCCTTTCCCCAGCAAACCATTCCCTCACTCTCTTTGGCCATTTCCTCAACCAGAGGAGAGGTTAATCAGCTTGAGGAGCGGTTTCGCCTCCGTCAGCCCCCGATTTTAGGGCGAATTAACCAGGGACGGTTTCTCTTGAGCCTACGCACCATACAGGATGAGGATATAGCGGAGATTATCCGGGCAGCCAAAGAGATTTTGGGGCAGTGGGAAAGGAGCAAAGAGTGATGCTTTTTTTATTTAAAATAGGATGGTGGGATGGACTCTCAGCGGATTATCCTTGGAACCGCCGGGCATATTGATCATGGAAAAACGACCCTGGTCCGAGCCTTAACCGGTATTGACACGGACAGGTTAAAGGAGGAAAAAGAGCGGGGAATTACCATCGAGCTCGGATTTGCCTATCTGGATCTAGCCAGCGGAGGCCGCCTTGGCATTGTGGATGTGCCGGGGCATGAGCGGTTTGTACGGCATATGGTGGCTGGAGCGACTGGCATTGATGCGGTCATGCTGGTTGTGGCTGCTGATGAGGGGATCATGCCCCAGACCAGTGAGCATTTTGATATCTGCCGTCTGCTCAAGGTGCAGCGGGGTATGGTGGTGGTTACCAAAATCGACCTGGTGGACCCAGAGTGGCTAAAGATGGTTATTGAGGATATCAGGAGGTTTGTGCAGGGGTCCTTCCTGGAAAATGCCCCTATTTTCCCTGTCTCGGCAACATCCGGCCAGGGGCTTGAAGCTTTGCGCAAGGGTTTGGAGGAGCTGGTGGAAGCCATTTCCCCAAGGAACCTACAAGGCATCTGCCGCCTGCCCATTGACCGGGTATTCACCATCAAGGGATTCGGAACAGTAGTTACCGGAACACTGCTTGCCGGAGCCTTGAAAAAGGGGATGAGCGTTGAAATATTCCCCAGCGGAAAGCAGGCCAGGGTGCGGGGAATTCAGGTTTATAATCAGCCGGTGGAAGAGGCCCTAGCCGGCCAGAGAGTGGCCATTAACCTGCACGGTGTGGACAAGGAAGAGCTGGCCCGGGGTGATGTGGTTTCACTGCCCGGCCATCTGCAGGCTTCCTATCTTCTCGACGGGCGGATCGCTCTTTTGCCTTCTGCGCCCAATCCCCTGAAAAACAGAACCCGAGTGCGATTTCATGCCGGCACATCTGAGGTGCTAGCTCGGATAATTCTGCTCGATCGGGAAGAGCTTCTGCCCGCAGATGAGGCTTTGGTTCAATTTCAGCTTGAGTCTCCCTTGGCTCTGATGGCTAAAGACCGCTTTGTGGTCCGCACCTACTCTCCGGTAATTACCATCGGCGGGGGCAGTGTGATTGACAATCTTCCGGCCCGCCATCGGCGCTTTGATCAGGCGGTCTTAGACGGGCTGCGGGTCCTTGAAGGGGGAGATAATCTTTCACGGCTTGAGCTGATCATTCGTCAGGCCCATGCTGCCGGCACCAAGGGCATACAGCTCTCAACCCGGCTCAACCTGGATCAGGCCCAAGTGGCTGAAAGCCTAGAGCATTTACAAAAAAAGCAGCGTATTGTAATGGTTGATCCGCTCGATCAGTGGGTTATCCATCAGGATATTTTTCAAAGCCTCTTGAGCCGAGCGATCGACATCCTAACAGGCTTTCATCGGCGATTTGCGCTAAAGGCAGGAATGTCCAGGGAAGAGTTAAAGGCCCGGCTGCAACCAGACCTAGATGCTCGGCTATATAATAAGATTTTGGCCACCCTGCTAGAGCAGGGCAAAATTGTCATTCAGGAGAAAACCCTTCGCCTTTCTTGGCATCAGGTCAGGCTGACACCAGAGGAGGAAAGACAGAAGGCCAAAATCCTAGACATATGTCATCGGGCCGGCTTTCAGCCTCCGAGTATTGATGAGGTGATGCAGCAGACCTGCCAGGGGGGGCTAAGAGGCGAGGCCGCAAATAGGCTGATTCAGCACCTGATTGATGAAGGTCTGCTGGTCAAGCTGAAAGAGGGGCTTTTATTCCATCAGCAGGCCTTAGCCCAAATTCAGCAGCAGCTTGAAGGCTATCTTCAGGACAAGGCACAGATCTCGGTAGCCGAATTTAAGGATTTATTCGGATTTTCCAGAAAATATGCTATTGCCCTGCTTGAATATTTCGATTCTATAAATTTGACCATGAGACTGGGGGATAAGAGAATTTTGAAAAAGAGAAGGGAAGCACCATGAGACAGGAAGCAGATTTGATATTGCTTCATCCGCCAACTGTGTATGATTTTCGGGAAAAAGTGATCCTCTTTGGCCCGATCAGTGATCTAGTTCCATCAACACCAGTTTTTGAGATGTATCCGATTGGCTTTACCAGTATTTCGGAATACCTTGGCCGATTTGGGTTCCATGTCAGGATCATCAATATCGCCCTGAAGATGCTGCGAAGTAAACGATATGATGCCGAAGAGGAGATAAAAAACCTCCATCCTCGAATGTTTGGAATCGATCTGCACTGGATGCCTCACGTCCAGGGGAGTCTGGCTCTGGCTGAGATAGTGAAAAAATATCATCCTACGACTCCGGTTATTTTCGGTGGACTCTCATCTACCTACTACCATGAAGAGCTGATCCGAAACTATCCTCAGATTGACTACGTCATGCGGGGAGACTCGACCGAGGAGCCACTGCGCCAGCTCCTTTCGGCGATCAAAACAGGAGGCCCTCTTGATCAGATCCCTAATCTGACCTGGCGGGACAGTGAGGGGAAGGTGAGGGTCAATCCCCTGAGCAATATAGTCGATAATTTGAACGGCATCAAGATCGACTATTCTCATATCATGAAAAAGGTTATGAGATACCGAGACCTGGCTGGCTATACCCCATATCAGAAGTGGCTTAATTATCCCGCCACGGCGGTTTTCAGCGTCCGAGGCTGCACCCACACCTGCTGCATCTGTGGAGGAGCGGCCTATGCCTTCCGTAAAAACTGCAACCGTCAAAAACCAGCCTATCGCGACCCTGAGCTTTTAGCTCAAGACATGAAAACTATTGATCACAATCTCAATGCTCCGATTATCATTATCGGTGATATGATGCAGCCTGGCCGAGAATATGCCCTCAGACTGCTAAAGGCGCTAAAAAAACTAAAAATCCGAAATCCTGTAGCCGTAGAGTTCTTTGTCCCACCTGCTGACGACATCCTGGAGCGGATCGCCGAGGCGATTCCTAATTTCAATATCGAGATGTCTCCTGAATCCCATGATGAGGAAATCCGAAGGACCTTTGGGCGCCCCTACGGTAATGAAGAGCTTGAGCGAATGATCGACACCTCACTGCGCCTTGGCTGTCAGCGGATCGATCTATTTTTCATGATCGGCCTGTCCAAACAGACATATCAATCGGTTCTGGATACCGTTGACTACTGCCGCCTACTGCTAGAGAGGTTTGGTCATACCAAGCGCTTGATCCCCTTTATTTCCCCCTATGCCCCCTTTATCGATCCAGGAAGTGAAGCCTTCGAGAACCCGGAAAAATTCGGCTACAAGATTCTCTGCCGGACCGTGGAAGAGCACCGCCGAGCTATGGAAAATCTCAGTTGGAAGTATGTTCTCAGCTATGAAACCAAGTGGATGACTAGAAGCGAGATCGTTGACAGCTCCTATGAGGCGGGCATGATTCTTAATCGGCTAAAGGCTAAGTACGGCCTGATCAATCCGAAAAAGGCCGAGCAAACAGAGCGGCGGATGCAACTGGCCGTAAAGGCCATGAAGGAAATCGATGAGATTATGCTCCTGCCTGATGAGGCCGAGCGAGAGCGACGTTTGCAGGAGTTAAAAACTAGAGTTCGGAAGTTGAGCGAATCAACTATCTGTGAGAAAAAAGAGCTCGAGTGGCCTACTCGTTTGCTGCGGATGAATATCGGCTGGATTTTGAAAAACTGGTTTCAGATTGAGATCTGGCACCGCCTCCTAGCCCTCAAAAATCGCGGACAGTGGAGCTGCTGAAAAGTATTTTGGAGGAGTCACTGCTCAGATCATCAAGCTGGCAGTGGAATAAGCATCTTTCTCAAACCCAGCAAGAATAAAAAATGGAGCCCCGCTCTTCCTCATTTTGAGCAGGGCTCCATCCTCTTTGGTCGAAAGACTAGGCTGATCTAATCTTTAAAGACTACTAGGCCGATCTAATCTTTAGACTAGATTAGACTAGATAAAGGGAAACAGCAGCCCGGAAATAACTGCTGGCGCTACTGTAGTAGTTGGCAGCACGACCGCGGTCGGAGCAGTAAGCTGTAAGATAATGGCTGTTGGAGCAATTGCGGTTGGAGCAAGAACCGTAGGCGCAATAGCGGTCGGAACGGGCAGAGGAGCAATAGCAGTCGGAGCAAGAACCGTAGGTGCAACCACGGTCGGAACGGGCAGCGGTGCAATAGCGGTCGGAGCGGGCAGCGGAGTGATAGCAGTAGGAGCGGGCAGAGGAGCAACCACGGTCGGAGCGGGCAGAGGAGCAATAGCAGGAGGAGCCACAGGAAGAAGAGCACTCGGATTTAGGAAGTAGCCGGGCGGATAAGGTACCCCTGGAAGAGGAGGCGCGGTTATCGGTCCAAGCGGACCAACTGGACCGGTAAAGCCCGGAATAGTCATAAGATAATTCCAAGCAGCTATATTACCCAACGGGACATAAGTATTTATCCAACTGGATGAGGTCGGTGGCAAATAGCCATAGTTGAGTGGAAGGCTGATAGGCAGCGGAGCGCCGAAAGGATCGCGCAAATAGGATGGTGGCCACAGGTTTACTCCACCGACAGGATCATAGTAGGCCATGCCAAGGGGAGTGTTATAAAGCAGCCAGGGATTTGCCGCGGCAGGATCCCAAGTCAGCCCCGGCTGGACAGGCAAAATCGTGTCAGGGGTTAATTCATGCACGATCGGAGTAGGCAGCCCAGATGATGGATCAATAGGTGACAGGGCTGGTGCCCACAGTGGCCACAGAGTGTTGTAGGGAGGCAGAGCAATCCAGTTTTGGGCCTGTGAAACCGGTGAATAAACCAAAGATAAAGCCACGAAACCAACCATGATTAAGAAGAAATACCCAAGTTTTTTATTAGCAAACATTTTCAAAATCCCTCTCTTTAGCTAACCTGTAACTTATTGATATAATAAGTAATATTATAATAACTTATCATACTCCTCATGACACTCATCACTTTACCCGTTTGTTTTTAAAATCTCTTCTCTCTTCTCTATTCACCCTCCTCAAATCACCCTCCTCAAACACTTCTGCTTCTGTCATGGGTAGATACTTAAGCAACCGACCATAAATATTTATAACTCATCATTAATGGCCAGGCTATTGACAATGGTGATGATTATCTCACCCAGGATGTTATAACTCATTATGGTCGGGCACTTACCGCCTCCCTGGATTCCCCTAGTAATCTTGTTCTCTCTTTCACCCCCTTCCTCATACAGTAAATTATCCTGACTCCCCTGCCAAGCAATCTTTCAATGCCTTCGGTATTCAATTACCGTCATTCCTGCGAAAGCGTAAATCCACCAAGCCTAACTAATTCCTGGATTCCCCCTTACGCGGGAATGACAAATAATGAATTGGTGGTTAACCAATTGGTTTTCTCGCTAAGTGCGTAACACAAGTGGGCAGCGGATCAATTACGCTATCAATTGCAGCTCGCGGGCCTTGGGCCGCCCAAAATTGCGCACTTTATTAGCGAGAGGACCAACTAATATTAGCTTGTCTTTTTAAGCTTTCACACTTTTCGCACTATGAGAGCAGGAGAGTCTAACTTAGCTACAGCAGCAATAAGCAAAAAAGAGCATATGAAAAAAACAGCTTTTTCAGCAGTGAGCGATAAGCGAGAGTCAAAAATAGCGCCCTTTGTAGCTTAAGGATTAAAATATACTTCTGAATGGCTATGCTGTTAGGTCAGGTAATCAAGATAATATCTCCTAACTAAAAATATCCCTTATTCTAGTTCTATTCTATGCTGATGAATTCGAAATAATTTTTTAAATTTGAATAAGGCAAGTCCCATACCAAAGGGCAATCAAGGATTGAGACAAGGATGGTATCAAGGTAAGCTTTTGTTTTTTGGGTAAAAATAGCTGTTCATAAATAAGCTCTGTTTTTAATTCGACTTTCTAGATGGGGAAAATACATAAAAATAGCGAAAAACATGATGGGAGAAAAAGACTGCTGGTGAAATATTTGCTGGCAAATAGTAATAAACTATTCACTCTACTATTAACTAATCATCCTCCATAACTAATATGTGTAAATTCATACTTCTTATGGGCTCCGTTATCCTATCTTGTATCATCAAGCTGTATTATCAACTTGTTGTAGAATTTCCCTTTTACGAATAAAAAACTCGTAAAAGCTCAATTAATACTCCATATAATATATGTATTAGCTCCATATCTTTTTGAACCCCTATCTGATTGATATTACTGCCTCAGACGATCCCTATCTTTCCATGTCCATACTTTTTTCGTCTCACTGGCTTCTCTCAACCCTCAAATCTGTGTGCCGGCAATGATGAAAATCAAGCCTAATCAGCCACTTAGCCTACTCAAAATCGCATGGCATAAAAATTGAGGACAATAAGATCATAAGAAGAAATAAAAGAATGAAAAGGAGTATATCACAAAAGCTAATATTATCCACTCAATATCATCACAATATCAATTAGTTATTATATCAATTACTTTCAATATCAAGTCCCCAATAAAAAACAGGAAGTAAGAAGTTTTCTTCAAGGAGGACAGGAAAGATGGACACAAAAAACGATGAAAGACTGCTGGGAATAGAAATAGAGGAGTTAGATGAGGAGATCAGAGCATTGGGCTATAGGCTGAATGAATTGCTCAGTGTGGATTGCTCCTTCGGTCTGTGTCATTTTAATCCAGAAATAGATCTTATCCTTGATAAAATCAAGGAGATTCAGGAAAGAAAGGAGCTTCTGGAACGCCTTAGGGATAGCCTAGTCTCCTTAAATGAACAAGAGACGGAGGACATATTTAGGTAACATATTTATGTAAATGAGTAAGCTCTCCCGCTCTTATATATCAGAACCATAAACCCTATATCAAAACAACCATAAACCCTCTAAGGGGCTTAGCTCTTACTAGGGTTATGTTTCTTAATGGTAGCTAATAAATAAGAGCGAGCTCTCCTCAATAAATAAGAGGGCTCCTGTAATAAGAGGGCTAGCGATTATGCTTGGCTCAGAGTTGACTGATCCGAGATAGATAGTGGGCTATGCTCCTTATTCCCCCTGAGGCCTGGGGCCAGTCGAAATATTCATTCGGCGCATGATAGCCGTGCTCAGGCAGACTAAGGCCAAGCAGGACAATAGGCACTGGCCACAGGCTTTGCATGCTGACTACACTACCAATCGACCCACCTCCCCGGATAAAGACAGGCTTTAAGCCAAATCCTAGGCTGACAGCCTCTCTGGCTGCCTGGGCATAGGGGCCGGAAAATTCGGTCAGATAAGGGGCAAGGGTACTCTCAAGCTCGACTACCACATCAGGGTTGATTTTGGCCACATGATCTTTCAATAACTCGAAGATCTCCACTGGCTCCTGATCAGGCACCAGCCGGGTGCTGATTTTGGCCTCGGCCTTATGTGGGACAATGGTCATGACTCCACTACCAATGTAGCCGCCTACCAGGCCATGAACTTCAAAGGTAGGCTCGCACCAGGTAGCCAGCAGGATCTGGCCGGCCCCCTCCATTCGAAGCGATCGAAGGCCGTTAGCCTTCTTAAACTCAGAAACATTAAACTGAAGGCTTTCGAACTCTTTTAGCTCCTGCGGAGTAGGCTTTCGCACCTTGTCGTAGAATCCGCTGATCTTGACCCTGCCGGTTAAGGGATCGAGGCATTGGCTGATCACCTGACAAAGCTCAGCCAGCGGATTTCTGGCTGCTCCGCCAACCAGCCCCGAGTGAGCATCCCGCTCAGCCGTGGTCAGGGTCATGGTCGCAGCCATCAGCCCCCTGAGCCCATAGGTTATCGCCGGCTTGTCACGGGAAATCCAGATGGTGTCTGAAACCAGGATCGAATCGGGGTGAAGGTCTGCGCTTTTTGACCTTATAGCGGCCTCAAAATGCGGGCTGCCGATCTCCTCTTCCATCTCCCAAATGAATTTTATGTTGATCGGAATCCCCTCCTCATGGGCGAATCTGGCGGCAAAGAGGGCGGCTAAGGCTGGCCCCTTGTCGTCGGTCGTGCCTCGGCCAAGGTAGTGCCCATCCAGAGTAGTTGTGAATTTAAATGGCGGATGGAGCCATCGCGAGGGTGAGGCTGGTTGAACGTCGAGGTGATTATAGATAGCGATCGTGGGAGCATTGGCCTGAGCATCGAAGTGGCCTAATACCAAGGGATATCCTTCAGTCTTGACAATTTCTGCCCTAGCTCCCATCTCGGTCAGGTATGAGGCGGCCAGAGCGGCACCTTTGAGAATATCATCCTGATAGGCAGGGTCTGCGCTCACCGTAGGAATCTCGACCAGCTCTCCAAGCCAGCGTTCGTATAATTTCCGGGATTCAACTATAAAGCGATCCAATCGAGCGGTATTGATATTGATCATATACTCTGTTCTCCTCCAACTTATGGCAAGTTATGGGCTGCTAAACCTCCAGCCAGTTACGGCTAGATCTCATCTGACCACAATCTCGTCTGAGCCGCTCAAAGCCCCCTCGCCCGACCTGTCTGGCTGATTCGGTCAGGGCACAATCACATGAAAATCTACCAATATCCAAAGATATTAAATGCTTAAAAGATATCAAATACTTATATGGATCACCTATTAATTTTAGGATAACTCTTTAACTGGTCTTTTCGCTAATAAAGTGCACAATTTGGGCGGCCCCAAGGTCCGCCTGCCCTACAATTGATTGGGTAATTGGATCTGATCTTACATTTAGCGAAAGAACCACTAACATCTTGATATTATTGGCTAACCAATTTATCATGCAATTTATCATGCAATCCCCTTGCTGATTCGATGAAAATAGTAAACTAGGGTCTTGATTCCCCCTGAGGCCTGGGGCCAGTCGAAATATTCATTCGGCGCATGATAGCCATGCTCAGGCAGACTGAGGCCAAGCAGGACAATAGGCACTGGCCACAGGCTTTGCATGCTGGCTACGCTGCCGATCGACAATCCTTCACGAATAAAAACAGGCTCAAGATCAAATCCAAAGACAATCGCCTCTTTGGCTGCCTGGGCGTAGGGACCGGAAAATTCGGTCAGATAGGGGGCAAGGGTGCTGTCTAGCTTAACTACCACCTCAGGGTTGATTCTGGCCACATGATCTTTCACTAGCTCGAAGATCTCAACTGGATCCTGATCAGGCACCAGCCGAGTGCTGATCTTAGCCTCGGCCTTGTGTGGGATGACGGATGCAATCTCACTGCCAGGATAGCCACCCACTAGACCATGCACCTCAAAGGTAGGCTCATACCAGGTGGCCAGCATGATCCGCCTGGCTTCCTCCACTCGAAGCAGCCTGAGTCCGTGGGCCTTTTTGAACTCGCAGATCTGAAAATCAATTTTCTCAAGCTCTTTTAGCTCCTGCGGAGTAGGCTTTCGCACCTTGTCGTAGAATCCGCTGATCTTGACCCTGCCGGTTAAGGGATCGAGGCATTGGCTGATCACCTGACAAAGCTCAGCCAGCGGATTTCTGGCTGCTCCGCCAACCAGCCCCGAGTGAGCATCCCGCTCAGCCGTGGTCAGGGTCATGATGGCGGTCATAAGCCCCCTGATCCCGTAAGTGATGGATGGTTTTTGTCGAGAAATCCAGGCATCGTCCTGGACCAGGATCGAATCGGGGTGAAGGTCTGCGCTCTTTGACCTTATGGCGGCCTCAAAATGCGGACTGCCGATCTCCTCTTCCATCTCCCAAATGAATTTGATGTTGATCGGAATCCCCTCCTCATGGGCGAATCTGGCAGCGAAGAGGGCGGCTAAGGCTGGCCCCTTGTCGTCGGTCGTGCCTCGGCCAAGGTAGTGCCCATCCATAGTAGTTGTGAATTTAAATGGCGGATGAAGCCAGTCTGAAGAAGGCGTGGCTGGCTGAACATCGAGATGATGGTAGATAGCCAAGGTAGGATCGTCAGAAGAGGCATCGAAGTGGCCTAAAATCATGGGATATCCTTCGGTCCTGACGAGTTCTGCCCTGGCTCCCATCTCAGTCAGGTATGAGGCAGCCAGAGCAGCCCCTTTTAGAATATCTTTCTCCCGAGCAGGGTCTGCACTCACCGTAGGAATCTCGACCAGCTCTCCAAGATAGCGTTCAAAGAGCTTTCGAGACTCAGTAACAAAGTTATGCAATCGGCTGATATTGATCTGCGGCATCATCTCCCTTATGGTCTCCCTAAGGAATAAGGCAGCGGTTCAATCCGCTTGACCATAAGACCATTATCTATCTTTTTCGGCATTTAGGCTAAATCTACCACATCCGCTGAGTAGCTGCAACTGTCAACTTCTAGGAGATAATCTGATCAGTATGCACTTTATTCAGGCAGGAAACTGGGGAGAAGGGGATATCGTGCGAGAGATTTGCACTAAAAGAGAGCCTTTTTAGTGTAAGCAAGCTCTTTTCTTCTCTGATGCGTATTAGATATTTTTGATTTTATTCTTTTAAAAACAATAAGTTTTATAATTCTATAACTGACGGCTTTCCTGTGGCATAAAAATTGCCTAAATAAAATAGCAACTACCTTGCGGCCGTGGAATAAGAAACTCCATACTCGAGCACCCACATCCGATTTCTAGTTTTTCTTCTTGATCGTGCGATAAACTCGATATTTCTCCTGCACTAAGACTCTTTGCTAAGACTCAAATTTGCTGACTCAAAAATAACCTTGTGCCTTTTTCAAGGAGTGGGGGGATATGTTAAACGGTAAAGTGATCCTGATTACTGGCGGCACTGGATCCTTTGGGCAGCAGTTCTGCAGGACCGTTCTCCGTCGCTACCGACCCAAGAAGCTGATCGTCTTTAGCCGCGACGAGCTCAAGCAGTATGAAATGCGGCAGAAATTTCCCGATGACACTGAGGAGCGCAGATCACCGATGCGCTATCTAGTCGGTGATGTCCGAGACCAACAGAGGCTTTTGCACGCCTTTCGGGAGGTTGAGATTGTTATCCATGCCGCCGCTCTCAAGCAGGTGCCATCATGTGAATATAATCCTATGGAGGCAATCAAGACCAATGTCATCGGCGCCATGAATGTGGTTACTGCGGCCATCAATGCCGGAGTCAAAAAGGTAATCGCCTTGAGTACTGATAAGGCCTGCAATCCGATCAACCTCTATGGGGCCACCAAGCTCTGCTCGGACAAAATCTTCACGGCGGCCAAATCCTACGCTGGCTCCCAGGACATCAAATTCGCCGTCGTGCGCTACGGGAACGTAATCGGCAGCCGTGGATCGGTCATCCCTGTCTTTCTCCGGCAGAGAAAGAGCGGGGTGCTGACCATTACTGATGAGCGGATGACTCGCTTTTGGATCACTCTTCAGCAGGGAGTGGATTTTGTTCTTGACTGCCTTGAGAGAATGCAGGGGAACGAGGTTTTCGTCCCTAAGATCCCGAGTATGAGGCTGGTTGATCTGGCTAAGGCGATTGCTCCAGAATGCACCTTTCGAATTATTGGCATTCGGCCAGGAGAAAAGCTCCATGAGATCATGATTGATGAAAATGACAGCCGCATTACCAGAGAATATGACAAATATTTTGTAATTGGCTGGAGTGGCTATCGGGGGAATCACGATGCTGGCCAGCCCTGCCCGCCTGGCTTCAGCTATCGTAGCGATACCAATACTGACTGGCTAACGGTCGAGCAGCTTCAGGAATACGTGAGAGAATTCATTGAAGAGCATCCGGAGTATCAAGATGAATATGATCCCATACAGCCGGCAGTGGCTCGATGAAGAGGAAATTGCCTCTGTAGTCGAAACCCTAAAAGGTAACTATCTTACCCAGGGGCCAAAGGTTGAGGAATTTGAGGAGGCAGTAGCCGAAATCTGCGGAGCAAAATATGCGGTGGCAGTTACCAACGGCACGGCTGCTCTGCACCTTGCGGCTCTGGCCAGTGGCCTAAAGCCTGGTGATGAGGGGATCACCTCCCCTAACACCTTTTTGGCTTCAGCCAATTGCCTGCTCTACGTCGGGGCTCGAGCAGAATTCGCCGATATTCAGCCTGAAACCTACTGCCTTGATCCTGAAGCGCTTAAAAAGAAAATAAACTCCAGAACCAGGCTGATCATTCCGGTCCATTTCGCTGGCCAGCCCTGCGATATGGAACGTATCTGGGAAGTGGCTAAAGAAAAAAATTTGATGGTCATTGAGGATGCCTCTCACGCTCTAGGCTCCAAGTGGCGGGATAAAAAAGGTGAATGGCATATGGTTGGCTCCTGCTCTCATTCTCATATGACCACGTTCAGCTTTCATCCGGTCAAGACAATTACTACCGGTGAGGGGGGGATGATTCTCACCAATGATCCGAACATTGCCCGCAAGCTTCGCCTTCTTCGCAACCACGGGATCAGCAAAGATCCTTCAGAATTTATGAATCTGGAGTTCGCTTATCCTGCTGACTGCTCACCGCTTACTGCTCAAGGCTCATGCGGTACCAATTTTGCTCACGCTCCCTATTCTTTCCCCCCCTGGTATTACGAAATGCATGAGCTTGGCTTCAACTATCGGATAACCGAGCTGCAGTGCGCTTTAGGCCTAGTGCAGCTTAAGCGACTTTCTTTTTTTGTGGCTCGAAGACGGCAAATCTGGGCCAACTACCAGGAGCGGCTCTGCGGCCTCAAAGAGCTTACCCTGCCGCGAGAGCGTGACGGAGCACAATCCTGCTGGCATCTGTATGTGGTCCAGGCCCAAGAGCGGGATAGATTACTGAGCCATCTTCGCTTGCGGGGAATAGGCGCTCATGCCATGTATATCCCGATTCATCTTCAGCCCTACTATCAGCGGCGCTTCGGGTATAAGCGAGGAGATTTTCCCCAGGCAGAGCGCTATTTTGCTAGATGTCTTATTCTGCCCCTCTATCCTGGCCTGAGCGATGAAATGCTAGACTTTATTGTTAAGACGATCAAGGAGTTCTATGGAGTGGCCTAAAACGGAGGCCCTTTGCGAGATAAGAGTCGACTTTTATGAACCAGCCTGAATTTGTAGCCGAGGTTTCGAGCAATCATCATCAGGATTTGGCCCGATGCCTGCAATTTGTCGATCGAGCTGCTCAGATTGGATGCAGCACAGTCAAATTTCAGCTTTTCAGAGTCGAAAAACTCTTTGCGCCTGAGATTCTGAAGATTAGTTTAAGGCATCGAGCCAGAAAGCAGTGGGAGATTCCCTTATCTTTCATTCCGGCAATTCGGGACAGGTGCCACCAAAAGGGAATTAGGCTCTCCTGCACTCCCTTTTATCTTGAGGCCGTAGATGAGCTTCTTCCCTACGTCGATGTTTACAAGATCGCCTCCTATGAGCTTTTATGGACTGATCTTCTCACTGCCTGTGCCCGGAGCGAAAAACCCGTTGTTCTTTCTACCGGCATGGCCACAGTGTCTGAGATCAGGCAAGCTGTGGATACGCTGGCCGAGGCAGGATGCCGCGATCTGACCATACTTCATTGTGTCTCGGGCTATCCGACGCCGGTTTCAGATTGCAATCTAGCAGCCATCGGCACGCTGCGAAAAGAGTTTGCCGCAACAAGGGGGACGGAAATAGGCGGGGAAATAGGAAGCGATGAGCCTAGGCCAACTATCCCGAAATCTCTCCGCACAGAGCGGGCTAAGATGAGAGTCAGGGTGGGCTGGTCTGATCACAGCCTCAGACCTGCCGTGCTCTATCGGGCCATTCATGCCTGGCAGGCCGAGGTGATTGAATTTCACCTTGATCTTGACGGCACCGGCGAAGAATTCCCCCTTGGGCATTGCTGGCTTCCAGAGCAGATCGCCGCGGTAATCGAGCAAGTTAGGGAGGGTTTTAGGGCGGATGGCTCAGGGGTGAAAGAGCCAGCCAGCAGTGAGCTACCAGACCGCAACTGGCGAAGGGACCCTAGGGATGGGCTTCGGCCACTTGAGGAGTTTCGGCAAAAATGGCTGAGCAGCGTGCAGGCCGAAAACCTTTGTAGGTCGTAAAGTACGGTGGTCAAAAGCTAGCCAATGGCAGGGAAATGCTCAGATAACCTGCTCGGATAACAAGTACGATGATAAGCGCAAAAAAGTACGATAATAAGCAAACTATGAGGATAAGCACAATGGAGAAAGCCTCCCGACTGGCCCTTGGAACTGCTCAATTGGGGATGGCCTACGGAGTAGCCAATCGCCGGGGGCAGCCATCGCCTGACGAGGCTTGCCAAATTGTCTCTACCGCCCTTGACTGCGGAGTGAAAATCTTTGATACGGCTCAAAGCTACGGCCAAAGCGAATCGGTCCTGGGCAGATGCTTCCAATCCTTGGGAGTGCGTGGCGGGCAGGTAAAGGTTATTTCCAAGCTGGATCCTGAGCTAAACTACCATGACCCATCGTGCTTGCGGGAAAGTGTTCTGGCTTCCCTGGACAGGCTTGGCCTTGATTCGCTCTACGGCCTGATGCTCCATCGGGCCTCCTGGTTGGCTGAATGGGACAAAGGGCTTGGGGAAAGCCTTGCTGAGCTAAAAAAACAGCGTCTGACTACCTTCTTAGGGGTTTCGGTCTATACACCGCAGGAAGCCCTCAATGCCCTGGCCATCGAGGGGATTGATTTGATTCAGGCTCCATTCAATATCTTTGATCGTCGACTGCTCTGCTCCGGGGCGCTTGAGCAAACCCAGGAAAGCGGAAAGCAGCTCTTTGTGCGCAGTATCTTTCTCCAAGGTCTGATCCTTATACCGAAAGAAAGCCTACAGGAGCATCTTTCCTTCGCTAGGCCAGCCCTGGCTAGGCTTGAGGCCTTCTGCTCGGAGTATAGGCTAAATCGCCAGGAATTCGCCTTAGGCTATGCCTGGCAAAGGACAGATGAGGCGGCGGCAATTTTGGTCATTGGAGCTGAAAGCGCAGAGCAGGTCAGAGAGGATATCGAGCTTGTCTTGGAGCGGGCCAGCAGGCTCGATCCAAGGATATTGGATGCTTGGGATGCTCTTGAGCTTAAGGTCCCGCAAAAGTTGATTCACCCGCCCCTGTGGGGATAAAGAAAAGGCACGGATGTAGGCACTGATATGAGCACCAGATGTGGGCACCAGCACTAAGGTGGGCACCGGCATCTTGCCGGTGCCATCTGACCCTGGGGTGGATAAAGAAAAAAGGGCTCAAAAAAACCAGGTATGGTTGACTTATAACACCCACCCCTGGGGGATAAAGACAAAGCTTATAACACTTATCTAGGGGTAAAGATAACATCTGCCGCTGGGTAAGATAAAGATAACACCCGCCCCTGGGGGGATAAAGAAAAGAGTACAACAGCGACTTATGAAAACCGTAGCTATTATCCAGGCCCGGATGGGATCGAGCCGGCTTTTCGGCAAGGTGCTTCGGGATATTCTGGGAAAACCCATGCTCTGGTATATCGTAGAGCGGCTCAGGTCCATAACTGAGATCAATAAGATTATCGTGGCCACCTCACAGCATGAGACTGATGAGGCTATCGCCCACTTCTGTCAAGCTCATGGTCTGGCCTGCTTTCGGGGGAGTCAGACCGATGTTCTCGACCGCTTCTATCAGGCGGCCAAAAGCGAGCAACCCGAGGCAGTCATTCGGATAACCGGCGACTGTCCGCTCATTGATCCGCAGCTGATCAGAAGGCTGCTGCTCATGTTTATCGAATCAAACAGCTTTGATCATCTCGGCCTAGCCACTGGGGCCGGTGTGGCCAATGATGAATTTGCCCAGGGGAGATTCCCAGATGGTCTTGACGCTGAGGTGATCCGCTTCAGTGCCCTTGAGCTGGCCTGGCTGGAAGCCAAAGATCCGCTTGAGCGGGAGCACGTTACCCCATTTATCTGGAAGCACCCTGAGCGGTTTCGGGTGGGCTGCCTGGCCAGTGAAAAGGATTTCTCCGCGTTGCGCTTGACGGTTGATAACGGTGAAGACCTTGAGCTGATCAGGGAAATCTACCGCGGCCTCTACCATCAAAACCCTTGCTTTGGGCTGGCCGAAGTGGTCGATTATCTGGACCAAAACCCTGCACTTAGGGAGAAAAACGCCCGATTTATCGGCCAGGAAGGGTATGAGGCTTTCTGGCCACAGAAGGGAGAAAATTATAAAAAATTTCCAATCAATTAAATTTCAATTAGTTAAATATTTAAATAAACATATGTCGAATTCAAGTTTACAAAAATTATCAACATTATATAAAAATTGTTGTTAACATGGCCTTTGGTCCCCTTTTTCTTTGGCTTTAAATACTTTGGCTTTGAATATTTAAGTTAATTTTACCAAGATTGGGGAAGGTAGTGGTCTTTTCGCTAACAAAGTGCGCAAGCTGGGCGGACCTAAGGTCCGCCCATACAATTGATTATCTACCCCCTAGAATTGATTGGGTAATTGGCTCTGCTCTTGCACTTGGCGAAAGAACCATTGGCGAGAAAACCACTTAGCTATATCAAGCTCATGTTTTATGAGGACTAATTATAATTTCTCTCTGGTTAAATTCTATGGGCAAAGGACAAGAGCTTTATAAAAGAGCAAAAAAACTTATCCCTGGCGGCACACAACTGCTGTCTAAAAGACCCGAGATGTTTCTCCCCGATCAGTGGCCAGCTTATTATTCTAGGGCCAAAGGGGTGCAGGTCTGGGACCTTGATGGCCGCAGCTACACGGACATGAGCATCATGGGCGTTGGAGCCTGCATTCTTGGCTATGCGGATCCGGACGTCGATGCCGCGGCTCACCGGGCCATTGATTGCGGCACGCAGTGCACGCTCAACTGCCCTGAGGAGGTAGAGCTGGCCGAGCTGCTTCTTGAGCTTCACCCTTGGGCTGAGATGGTCCGCTATGCCCGCACGGGAGGCGAGGCTGCGGCCATAGCCATTCGACTTGCTCGCGGGGCCACAGGCAGGGACAAGGTGGCTATCTGCGGCTATCATGGCTGGCATGACTGGTATCTGGCGGCCAACCTTGGCGATGGCTCAGCCCTTGATGCGCAACTTCTCCCTGGGCTTGAGCCGGCAGGAGTGCCAAGGGCACTAAGAGGCTCAGCTCTCACCTTCCCCTACGGGGATAGGGAAAGCTTTGAGCGGCTGGCGGCCGAACATGGCCAGTCTCTTGCGGCTATTATCATGGAGCCTGCCCGCGGGCATGAGGCTTCGCTGGATTTTTTGAAAGGCATTCGGGCAAAAGCTCAGCAGCTTGGTGCAGTTTTGATCTTCGATGAAATCACCTCCGGCTTTAGGATGTGCTGCGGCGGGATTCATCTGCGGTATGGAGTTGAGCCTGATCTGGCTGTTTTCGCCAAGTCAATGAGTAACGGCTATCCAATGGCTGCTGTTGTGGGGCGGCGAGAGGTCATGGAGGTAGCTCAAAGAAGCTTCATCAGCAGTACGAACTGGACCGAGCGCATCGGCCCAGCCGCGGCCCTAGCCACGATTCGCAAATATCGCCGCTGTCAGGTCGATGAGCATATTATCCATATTGGTAGCCAAATGCAGAGCCTGTGGTGGAATCTATCCGATGAAACTGGCCTTGCCATCCGGGTTGGCGGCCTGCCTACGCTGAGCCATTTTGAGATCAAGGGGGTTGAGGGAAATGACCCGCTGGCTCTTCGGACCCTGTTTACTCAACTTATGCTGGAGCGTGGGTATCTGGCCTGGTGCCAGTTCAAGCCAAGCTATGCCCACAGGCAGGAGCACCTTGCGGCCTACAGAATTTCCTGCCGCGAGGTCTTTGCCATTATTCATCGGGCTATCGAGCAAAGAACCGTAGCCAAGATGCTGAAAGGGCCGATCAGCCACGCCGGATTCAGACGCCTAGTGAGCTAAGGGGTCTCTTCGCTAAGTAAATATACTTTAAACGATAATCTATTAAGGTCAAAACCTTAAAGATTGGCCTTTAGTTAGTGATTACATACCTGGCGAGGAAACCACTAAGTGGTCTTTTCGCTACCAAAGCGCGCAAGCTGCGGCGGCACAAGGTCCACGAGCTACAATTGATAGCATAATTGATCTGCTGCGCACTTGGGTTATGCACTTAGCGAAAGAACCACTAAGGGTGAGTTAAAAAGAAGCTGGAGCAAAGTCTTTTGAGCAGAAAATCTGTTTTGATTCGCTGCGATGGGGCATCTGAGATCGGCCTTGGCCACCTGGTCCGCTGTCTGGCCCTGGCTGATGAATTTAGCCGAAGGCATAATATTTGTGCTGCCTTTGCCATGCGCCACTCTCCCCTAGCCTTTGAGATGGTGCGACAGAGAGGGTATAGGGTTTTTACCCCGCAAGAGCAGAATGGCCTTGCTACTGGCTTGAAGCCAATGGCTGGAAACACTTTTGCCCCGCAAGACCCGCAAGAGCAGAACGGCCAGGATAGCCAAGATAGCCAGCCCAGATGTTCTCCATTAGCGGGGGTGAATAAAAACACTACCCTTCCCACATCCTTCACGTTGAGAGAGGGGGATAGGAGAAACATCTGTGGCCATCAGCGGCAGCCGGATGCCCTTGCCTTTGGCCGCTGGCTTGAGGAAGCAATCAGCCAGATCAATGCTGGAGCCCTAATCTTGGATGTGCGGGATGAGCTGCCTGGGCAAGTAGTCAATGAGCTGCGCCAGCAGGGAATAGTGACCGTAGTCCTGGATGATCCGAGCGAGCGAAGGCTCTATGCAGACCTAGCCTTCTATCCGCCGGTGCCTCAGGTGCAGCGCCTTGATTGGAGCGGATTCTGCGGCCAGGTATATATAGGCTGGGAGTGGGTGGTGCTGCGGCCCGAAATCGCTCACTATCTGCCGCGGCCACATTCCCCATCTCATCGTCCGCATCCTCTGGTGCTAGTAACCATGGGCGGAAGCGACCCTTGTGGGCTGACCCTCCTGGCCGCTCGTGGGCTTGATCTTCTGACTGAAGAGTTTGAAACCGTTTTGGCTCTAGGACCAGCCTTTAAGCAGCGGGAGGCCCTCGAGACCCTGCTCTCTAGAGCGCGGCGCAAAATGGCCGTGCAATGGCCAGGCGATAAGCTTTTTGACCTAATGGAGCAGGCTGATCTAGCCATCGTTTCATTCGGAGTTACGGCCTATGAGCTGGCTGCCCTGGGTGTGCCGGCTATTTACTTGTGCCTAACCAAAGACCATGCTGAATCAGCCAAAGCGCTGGTCGAGGCTGGCTTTGGCCAAAGCTTGGGCCTATTCAGCCAAGTGAGCGAGAACGCGCTGGCTGAGGCAGTCAGGGAATTTTTAACCGCAAAAGCTGCCGGCAAGACCACGACAACAGCCGCTCGGCGCCTGATTGATGGCCGGGGAGCTGAGAGAGTCGCTCGGCTGGTGGCTGAGAGGCTCTGCTGAGGGGGCGGGTATTGCATGAGCGTAGGGGAGGATTCAATGTCCGCTGAAGTGAGCAGATCTACAAGGCCTGCTGAGCTTCGTGAGTGGCAGGAGCATAAGGGGCCGATGCTTGATACCATCAATGGTTTTGAAGTGATTAACTGCCAAAGATGCGGATTCAGCCACATCCTGCCGATCCCAACGACTGAGGAGCTTGAGCGCATCTATCGCCAGGAATACTATACAGTGGAAAAGCCACACTATCTTGAGCGGCACAGGGAGGACCTTGACTGGTGGAATCTAGTCTATGAAAGACGCTATAGGCTGTTTGAAAAATTACTGCCACCTCACCGAAGGCGTATCCTGGATGTAGGCTCAGGTCCTGGCTTCTTTTTACTCTATGGCCAACAGCGGGGCTGGGAGACGCTTGGAATTGAGCCTTCAGCTCAGGCCGCAGCCGCAAGCCGCCAGATGGGACTTAAGATTATCGAAGGGTTTCTGGACCGCTCCATCTTTGAGCAGCCTGCCACCCGAAGCCTTCTTGCCAGGTTCGATGTAGTTCATCTTCAGGAGGTTTTAGAGCATATCCCCGATCCTGTCGGTATGCTAGAGCTCATCTACAACCACCTCCTAAATCCCGGTGGATTGTTGTGCGTGGTTGTGCCGAATGATTATAATCCCCTCCAGGAGATTCTTTCTAAGTTTCTGAATTATCAGCCCTGGTGGTTAGCTCCGCCGCACCACATCAACTATTTTTGCTTCGAGTCTGTGGAGCGCTGCATCCGAGCCGCGGGTTTCACTCCCCTCCACCTGGAAGCGACCTTCCCGATGGAGATCTTTCTCCTGATGGGAGAAAACTACGTAGGAAATGATCCTGTTGGCCGAAGGGTACATGGGATGAGAAAATCTCTTGAGCTTAACCTTGCAGCCGCAGGGGCCGAGGAGCTATTATCTGAATTCTATTCGGCTTTGGCCAGCCGCGGCCTTGGCCGTGAGTGCCTGGTGGTGGCAGCCCGCTAGTGTCAGCGTTAACGATATGTTTTATCAAACCAAATCAGACTGAACGGATGTGTGATATATGAGCTTGAAGACCCAACCCTTTTTCATTGTTTCCAGTGGCCGCTCAGGTACCCAGATGATGGAAAAGCTCTTGAGCGTTTTCCCTGAGGTTGAAATCTACCATGAATACCTGTGTACCCATGTACAACCATTAGCGGTGCGATATTACATGGGACTGGCTTCACTCGATGAAGTATGTGAAAATCTAGCCAGACTCCACGGCCGCGCTGTCTACTATAGCCCCTGTAGGCTATGGGGAGATTCATCAAACAAACTGTCCTGGCTTATCGAAGGGCTAAATATCCTTTTCCCAACCGCTAAGTTCATCCACCTAGTGCGTGATGGGCGAAAAGTTGTCAGCTCTTTTTATCACAAACTCGCTGCCGAGTGTTATGATGACCGCAGCACCGCTATTCTTCAGGCCTATGTGGACGACCCTGTCAGGCATCCGGCTCCGCCGCCTGAAAAAAAATACTGGTGGAATCTTCCCCGCCCCGGCAGCCCTCTGGCTGAAGATTTCCGCCGCTATAGTCAATTTGAGCGAATATGTTTCCACTGGGGTGAGGTCAATCGGTTCATCCTGGATAAACTCAAACTGATCGACCCTAGTCGAAAGCGTACTTACAAGCTCGAAAATCTGGTTTCAGATCGCAGGTGGCTGGCCGATATGCTGGATTTTTTGGATCTTCCTTATCAGGATGAGCTGTTTAACATGCTAAAGCGGCCCCACAACGTCAACGTACCAGAAGATCACCTGCTGACCGAGGAGCAGAAAAGTACTCTTATGGCTATAGCCGGCGACATGATGCGCTATTTTGGCTATGACCAGACTGAAGAGTACCGGATGGTCTATGAAAACAAACCGCCGCACCACAGCCCTGGGGGTGAATCGTAGCCGGCTTTGATATGAGCTTTGATATTATTTGATTTGATAAGAGGAGCAATGGTTATGGAGAGCAAAGAGAGAAGCTCATCTTGCGATCTATGCGGCAGCAGTAAACTGAGACCTGTATATCAGCCAACAAAGAGTGTGCGGGGGCTGACGGTTTTCTTGTGTCAAGAATGCGGTCTGGTCCAGAGCCTGCCTCGTATTGATCATGTCGCTTCAAGGCAAGTGAGAGTATCGGCAGGTGCAGACTGGGGGAATATCCGCTATGGCAAGGGATTCAGAGCACAGAAGGCTCTTAGGCTTTTAGCCGCAGTCTGTGATCTTAAAACCATCGGCCACTGTCTGGATGTGGGAGCTAACCGTGGCTCTTTTGCCCTCCTCCTCCATGAGATTGCTCCCTGGGTCAGGATATTGGCGGTTGAGCCTGACACTAAGGTTGTTACTAACTGGGTACATACTTCTGGAATTGAACCTATTCTTGAGCGCATCGAGCAAGTAGCCCTGCCCAAAGAGCAATTCGATCTTGTTCATTGCAGTCATACTCTGGAACATCTAGGCTCACCCCACAAGACCCTGATTCAGCTAAAAGAGGCGATGAAACCAGAAGCTGTTTTGTTGATCGAGGTTCCTAACCTAAATTTCATTGGCCGCAGCGATGTAGTGGAAGAGTGGTTTATAGATAAACATCTCTATCATTTTTCTCTACAAACACTTCATGAATATCTGCGGCTAACAGGCTTTCGGGTGGTTGATACCCTGATTGATGAAGAAGATATTACGGTTATTGCTCGGCGAGTCGAATCTGAAATCGACAGCCTCTGCCAAGCAGGTCAAAAGCATAACCTAATATCGGCCAGCTTTGATTTGATCAGACAGTATCAGGCCACTATCCAAGCAAACCGGATGGCCCTGAAGCAGACCGTGCGATTTATCCATGAGCAAGCACGGTCTAAGCGGGTGGTCATATGGGGTGCAGGCCGAATTTTTGATAGCCTGGTAGAGTATGGTCAACTTCGGGCATCTCTGCTGGCAGGAGTTGTGGATAAGTACCTGGTCGATTTTGTGGATACGGTTCATGGCTGTCCCCTACTGAGTCCGGTAAAACTGCCAGAGCTTGCCCCTGATCTGGTCATTATTGCTTCGCGCAGCTTCTTCGAAGAGATAAAAAAAGAGCTTTTAACCCTGTATCCTGGCTGTAGTCTTCTTAGCCTTGACGACCTTCTGGTCACTTCACTAAGGAGCCCCGAAAAGCAGATGGGGATGTTGAGGAGATGAGCTTATGGACAAAGATGAAAAAGAGCAACTTGAGCGGCTAGCAGCCGAGCTGAGAAAGTATATCGTGATTATGAACTGTTATGCAGGCTCAGGGCATCCAGGGGGAGCCCTTTCGGCGGCTGATATCGTAGCCTATCTGTTCCATAAGGAACTCAATTTTTCTCCAGCTAACTACCAGGATCCTAATCGAGACCGATTCATTCTATCAAAAGGGCACTCCTGCATGGTCTTATATGCTGCCCTAGCCCAGAAGGGATTTTTCAGCACTGAAGAATTCAAGAAATTACGCCGCATAGATGGCATGCTGCAAGGGCATCCAGACCGCCTGAAGACGCCAGGGGTGGAGTTTAGCTCTGGCTCTCTGGGGCAGGGGTTTTCCTTTGCCCTAGGGGTAGCTTTGGGAGGAAAGCGGGCTGGCCTCGACTTTCGGGTCTATGTCCTGCTAGGTGATGGAGAACTTAATGAAGGCCAGGTTTGGGAAGGGTTTATGTTCGGTGCCCACTATCGGCTGGATAATCTGGTGGCGATCATAGATTACAATAAATTCCAGAGCGACGATTTGACCAGCAATATCACCTCTCTTGAGCCTTTGCACGATAAGCTGGCCTCATTCGGCTGGCAGGTAGTGGAAATCAATGGCCATGATTTTCTAGACCTTGAGCAGGCCTTCTCCCAGGCCCGCAAGACCAAGGGTAAGCCATCGGTTATCGTGGCCCATACGGTCAAGGGAAAGGGAATTTCATTTATGGAAAACAATCCGAAGTGGCACGGCAGCCTGGCTCCTGTGGGGGCGGAAAGACACCGTGCCTTGCGGGAGTGCGGCTGTGAGGACCTTAGGCTATGAAAACCATGAGGGAGGCCTTTGGTTTGGCTTTAGCCGAATTAGCCAAGAGCAGAGATGATTTTGTGGTCTTGGATGCTGATGTAGCAGGAGGAACTGGCACTCATATTTTCCGTGAAGCCTTTCCTGACCGTTTTATCCAGTGCGGAATAGCCGAGCAAAACATGATGTCTGTGGCTGCTGGATTATCCACGACTGGAGTGCTGCCCATCGTTACCTGCTATGCGGTCTTTGCCTCCTTGCGGGCTATTGAGCAGGTGAGGAACTCAATTGCCTATCCTCGGTTTAATGTCAAGATTGCCGCCAGCCACTTGGGACTAGATGTCGGCCCGGATGGCCCTACGCATCAGGCCATTGAGGATCTTGCTGTGTATCGTAGCATTCCCAATATTACCATTGTCTCACCGGCTGATCCTGTTGAATTGTACAAAGCCTTGCCTGTGGTCCTCGACCACGATGGGCCAGTGTATCTTCGGACCGGTAGAAGCCCACTGCCGACCATTTTTGACGATAGGCTGTCTTTTGAATTGGGTAAGGGCAAAATTATCAGGGAAGGCCGGGATGTAACCATCATTGCCGTCGGGGTCATGGTTCATCGGGCGATTGAGGCGGCTGATAAGTTGCAGAAGGAAGGCATATCCTGCCGGCTAATCAATATGTCTACTGTAAAACCGATTGATCGAGAGCTTATCGTCGAGTCAGCGGCTAGAGCCGGCTGTCTGGTAACAGCCGAGGATCACAATATCATCGGCGGGCTTGGAAGTGCTGTGGCCGAAGTCCTGGCTGAGACCATACCGGTGCCTATGGAGCGGGTAGGTATAAGAGACCTTTTTGCCGAGTCGGCAGATCCGAATGATCTAGCCCGCAAATACCACCTTCTGCCAGATGATATTGTGCTGGCGGCTCGATCGGTTTTGAGAAGGAAAAAAAATGAGCGAACGACAGGTGAAGGCACTGGAAAATAAGGTTGCCCTGGTAACCGGAGGAAGTAGAGGGATTGGCCGAGCCATCTGCCTTGCCCTGGCCAGAGAAGGAGCATCTGTGGCCTTAACCTGCCAAAGCAGGCTGGATGCAGCCAAGCTGGTGGCCGAGGAAATCAATAACCTGGGAGGCAGGGCTTTGTCTCTCCTTATGGAGGTTACAAACAGAGAATCGGTCAGGGCCGCTATCCAGGCAACCGAGCAGACCTTTGGTGGCCTTGATATCCTGGTTAACAATGCCGGAATTAACAAACCAGCCGATTTTGATCAGATCACGGATGCAGACTGGGACGAGATTCTAGCCGTAAACCTAAAAGGGCCGTTTATCTGCTCTCAGGAGGCCATCCCTGCATTACGCCGCCGCGGGGGTGGCAGCATCATCAATATCGGCTCAGTTAGCGGGCAGTACGGCGGGCCAAGAACAGCCCACTATGCAGCCAGCAAGGCTGGCCTTATCTCGCTCGGGCAAGTCATCGCCCGCTTCGGAGCCAGGGATAATATCCGCTGCAATACGGTAGCGGCCGGTCTGATCGCCTCACCCATGGCTACATCTGCTATGCAAGCTGGCTCTGTGAGCCGGATTGCTGAAAATATCCTACTTGGGCGGCTTGGCACACCAGAAGAGGTGGCCAAGGTGGTGGTGTTTTTGGCCTCTGAGGCCAGCAGCTACATAACTGCTCAGACAATCAACGTCAATGGAGGGCTCTACTTTTGAGACCGAAAACCACTCTGCCATTCCACCACCTTTCTACAGCGAAAGAGAAAAAAACCGAGGCAAGAGCGCTGCTCATCATCAGCGGTGGCCTTGAAGCTGTGCCTGGCATTATCCGAGCCAAACAGATGGGGCTCTATGTTGTGGTCAGCGACCAAAATCCTGAGGCGCCTGGTTTTGCTTTGGCTGACGATCATATAATTGCCAGCACTTACGATCTTGAGGCCACAGTTGCTGCTGCCTGGCACTATCAGCGGACAGTGCGGCCTATTGATGGAGTGATCACCATTGCCGCAGATGTTCCGCTCACCGTAGCCAGCGTGGCCGAGCAGCTAGGCTTGCCTGGCATTAGCCTTGAGTCAGCGCGACTGGCTTCAGATAAGCTGGCCATGAAGCAAAAATTTGCCGCCGATGGGGTGCCGATCCCATGGTTTTCTCCTGTTGACTCAAGCGAGCATCTTCGCCAAATTGTGGCCGAGCAAGGGTTTCCCCTGGTGCTAAAGCCTGTTGATAGCCGGGGAGCTCGCGGGGTACTGCGGCTTGTTGGGCCAGATATTGATCTTGACTGGGCCTATCAGCTCTCTCGCAGCTTTTCTCCAACCGGCCGGGTCATGGTTGAGCGATTTTTGCCCGGGCCGCAGGTCAGCACCGAGTCTATCATGATCGATGGCCTAGCCTATACCCCCGGCTTTTCTGATCGAAACTATGAATACCTTGATCGCTATGCACCCTATATCATAGAAAACGGAGGAGATCTGCCAAGCAGACTCCCTGATCAAATCCAGCAGGCTGTTCGTGAGCTGGTGCAGCAGGCCGCTCTCAGCCTTGGCATTACCCAAGGAGTGGTCAAGGGCGATATCGTGGTCTTTGAAGGCCAGCCAAGAGTAATCGAGCTAGCCGCTCGGCTAAGCGGAGGGTATTTTTGCACCCATGAAATCCCATTAAATACTGGTGTTGATCTAGTTGGCCAAGCAATCCGTCTGGCGCTGGGGGAAAAACCTGAACCATCATCGCTCATCCCACGCTTTCAGCGCGGGGTGGCCCAGCGCTATCTAATGCCTGAGCCTGGTCGGGTGGTCCGCATCTCGGGAGTCGATGAGGTTAGCCGATGGCCTGACATTGCCCTGTGCGAGATTAGGGTCAAGGTCGGCGATCTTGTCAGGCCAATCACCAACCATCCAGCCCGAGCAGGGGTGGTTATCGCCACTGCAGAACACCGCCAGCAGGCTATTGACCGGGCAGTCGAGGCTATCGGTTGCCTAAAGATTGATACCGTGCCAGTTGTAGAATCTCCCCCTAAGTAGCCAGCGCCTATGCCCTAGCCGTTCGTTGATACCGTGCCGGTGTAAGGATATCTTCGCTCTCATATTATAGACCATGCTTAATTGGTCTTTTCGCTAAGTGCGTAACACAAGTTGCGCCGCGGATCAATTACGCTATCAATTGTAGTGGCGGCCCTCGGGATCCGCCGCAGCTTGCGTACTTTATTAGCGAAAAAACCACTTAATCGAAAGCAGAGTACAGATGCTGTCAGGCAAGACTGTCAGGCAAAAGCTTTATAACTTTTTCATCAACTGAAGGTAAAACCTACAATGGCTAGCCCTATTCTTTTTATCTACGCGGTCTTTCATCTCAACCTGGCTTACTCCTCGATTGAGGAGGAGGAGCGCCGCAAGGTGCTAGAGCGCTGCTACTGGCCGCTGCTGCACCTTGTCCGTAAATATAGCCTGCCGTTTGGCATAGAGGCCACAGGCTATACCCTGGAGGTAGCCGCTGACCTTGACCCTGCCTGGCTGGATGAGCTCAAGGCCCTGACGAGCAGCCGCCGCGGCCCTGGCGAATTTATCGGCAGTGGCTATGCCCAGCTTATTGGTCCGCTGGTGCCAGCTTGGGTAAATGCAGCTAACCTGCGCCTTGGACATCAGACTTACCAGCGACTTTTAGGCCAAAAGCCCCAGATCGCCCTGGTCAATGAGCAGGCCTACTCTGCCGGGCTGATCGGCCACTACCTTGATGCTGGCTATCGAGCCATAATCATGGAATGGGATAATCCAGCCTCCTGCCACCCTGACTGGAACCCCAACTGGCGATACCTGCCTCAGATTGCCTGTGGACAAGAGGGGCGGGAAATCCCTCTCATCTGGAATAAGTCGATCGCTTTCCAGAAGTTCCAGCGCTATGCCCACGGTGATCTAGACCTTTCAGACTACCTCAACTACCTTAGCAAACACCTAGCAGACCAGCCCCGAGCTTTTCCGCTCTATGGCAATGATGTTGAAATTTTTGACTTTCGACCGGGCAGATATCATACTGAGGCTCCTCTTAGCCAGACGGAGAGCGAATGGGAGCGGCTTGCCCAGCTCTTTGAATGCCTTTTAGCTGACGGACGCATCCAATTTATCAAACCCAGCCAAGTACTTGAGATGATGCCGCTGGCCGGTGCGGGCAATCGGCTGCGCCTTGAGTCCCCTGAGCAGCCGGCTCCAGTCAAAAAGCAGGGCAAGTATAACCTTACCCGCTGGGCAGTTACAGGGCGGGATGATCTTAGGATCAATACGGTCTGCTGGCGTATCTATGAGGCGCTGCGGGAAAATCTAGCTACAGCTTCTGACGATGAGTGGCGAGAGCTTTGCTTTTTGTGGAGCAGTGATTTTCGCACCCACATAACTGAAAAGCGCTGGGCCGCTTATCGAGACAAACTGCAAGGCTTTGCCGAAAAAGTTAGAGCCGCAGAGGAGAAGCGAAAAGAAACCTCTCCTTTGGAAAAGAAAAACCTACACTTTCACCACCAAGGCTATCAGCCCGCGGCCAGCAGCAGGGTCGAGCACACCGGCCGCTACCTGCTAGTTGAGACAGACACCCTGGTGCTGAAACTAAATATTCGCCGAGGGCTTGCCTTTGACGGGCTGTGGTTTAAGGAAGTATCAGACCGGCCGCTTGTGGGCACGCTGCCTCACGGATACTATGATGACATCAGTCTGGGGGCTGATTTCTATACTGGCCACCTAGTGCTGGAAGCTCCTGGCCAGCCCAAGATAGCTGATCTCAATCCGGTCGATCCTCTGATTGAACAAAGCGAGCTGGGAATTGAAATAAGTGCAGAGGTCGGCACTCCCCTAGGGCTGGTTAAAAAGCGCATCCTGGTTTACCGCAAGGCCCCCATGGTAGCGCTTGAGTACCGCCTAGCTTGGAAGAGCCTCCCTTCAGGCTCTCTTCGGCTGGGACACATCACCCTGAATCCAGAAGCCTTTGAGCGCTCTTCGCTCTTCTTTCGTACTCATAACGGTGGCTTTGAATGGGAGCGGTTCAACCTAACTGAAGCAGCAGGCGGTTTCGATCACGGAAGGCCAGTCTCATTTCTGGTTTCAGCCAGCCAGGGGCTTGGCCTTACCGAAGGGGTGATAGAGCTTGGGGACAGCCAAAGGTCTCTGCTGATCGAAGTAGACAAGATAGCCGCAGCTCTGATCGGTCTGATTACCTATCGACCGGTCGGCCAAAGCTACTTTTATCGTCTAAGCCTATCGGCTAGGGAGATGGATGAAACACGCTCAGAGGAAGAGCGGCCTGGGACAAGAGAGGTTATTTCAGCCTTCAGACTCAGGATAAGGGCAGGCTGTGCCCCCTCTTCAGGATAGCCAGGGAAGGAAAGGATTGGAGACTCCCCATAAGAAAGTCTTACTACCGACACATTTTATCTTCCGATTTTGTATACCTTCCTAAGTGCAGGCATTTCATGTCATTCCCCGCGTAGTGCGGGAATCCAGAGGGTTGCTGCAACCATACATGGATTACCACTTTCGCGGGAATGACGATAAAAGTGTTGGTAGTGAAAAGAAAGTATAAGGAGTTTCCCATAAAAATGGGAATATCTATACAATTTACAGATGTTCCCCATGTTGAAAAAATAATGTTGAAAATATAAAGGGGAAGAGAGAAAATAAAGAGAGAAGAAAGTTACCGTGGGTTTCTTTCTTCTCTCTCTTCTTTCTTTTTTAAGATTAGGGAG
>JAILZY010000169.1 GCA_023512255.1 bacterium
AACTTTCTTCTCTCTTTATTTTCTCTCCTCCCCTTTATATTTTCAACATTATTTTTTCAACATGGGGAACATCTGTGATCTTGACCAAGTTACAATAGCGGGTTACAATAAAGAGAAATCTCTCATTATTTTTCACTTTCCAGGGTAAAAAGGCCTTTCTCTCTTGTATCTCTCAATCTCAACTATTGTTTTTTATCTAGGGAACATCTGGGTAATTGTAATTAAAGATATCTGTAAAGGTGATAGTAAAGGTGATATAATTATATATACATGCCCTTGAAAATTATTTTTGTTTTTCAAATAGTTAGTATAATTTTTGAACATTGATAATCCAGCAGAGGTAATGAAACAGGCAGCATTAAGCATTAAGCGACCAACCATAATGAGTTATAACATCCTGGCCTGGATAATTATTTTACTTGTCCATGGTTACGTTATTATGTCAAGTTATAAACCTTTATGGTCGGACACTTAACAGGGTCCCCTATGATTCATGCGGCAATTGACCTTGGAACCAATGCCGTCCGGTTTATGGTGGCCGAGGAGCTGAATCATCAGCAGATTCGCATTCTGCACCGGGAGCGGATGGTTGTTCGGTTGGGAGAAGGTTTTGGCTGGCAGAAAAAAATCCTACCTGAAAGCCTTCGTCGGGCTGCTGATGCGCTGAGGAAGTTTTCGGCTGAGGCGGCCAGACTCAGAGCAGCCCGGATCCGCCTGATAGGAACCAGTGTCTTTCGCCAGGCTGAGAATAGGGAAGCAGCCTGCAGGCAGCTTGAGCAAGAGAGTGGCCTTGCGGTGCGGGTCATTTCAGGGGAGATGGAGGCTGGGCTTGCCTCCTACGGGGTGATAAAAACTCTTGGCCTTGCTGAGCAGAATCTAATCATTACTGATATCGGTGGGGGAAGCACCGAGGTGATTTATTTTCCACCAGAGGGAGGCTCACCCCTTTTTTTAAGCCTTCCGCTTGGCGCTGTCTGGCTGAGTGAGAGATTCCTAATTCATGATCCACCACAGACCGGCGAATGGGAGGATATGATCCGCTTTTGCCGGAGCGTCATTGAACAGAGGATAACAACGATTTTCCCAAACTCCAAGACTACATTTGTGGGCACTGGAGGCACAGCATCCACTGTGGCCGCTATTGAGCAACAGCAGTCGAGCTATCATCCTGAGCAGATTAATAACTTTACCCTTTCTTTGGCTAGCCTGGAGGAGCTTGCTGGCCGCCTTTGCGCTCTGCCGCTGGTTGAGCGGAGAAAAATTTGCGGTCTCGAGAAAGGCCGGGAGGATATTATACCGGCAGGAGTAGCCATCTTGCTAACTTTAATGAGAACCCTGAATATTTCTAATCTTGTGATCAGCGACGCGGGGCTGCTTGAAGGGATCATTTGGCACGAAATCAGCCCAGCTCCTTTTCTGGAGGCTTTTGCTACATAAGCAGACAAGAGAGCGGGCAAGCTATTATAGTCTATAATTTGGCCTTCTTACCCCCTCCCTTTATCCTGAATCCAGAGCGAACAGCTGAAAAGCTTTATATTCCAGAATATTAACTCACACATTTTGTGAAAGTTAACTGATTGATTTTAAAATGCAATCAA
>JAILZY010000105.1 GCA_023512255.1 bacterium
CGTGGGCGGAAATCCAGAGGGTTGCTGCAATTATACATGGATTATCACTTTCGCGGGCATGACGATAAAAAAGTGTCCGGTAGTGAATCTTATACTTGGTGTCATAAATGTTGGGTTTTGGCCTATTTTGTGAAATTATTTTTACCTGCTCTTTAAAAAAATTCCCTCACTCCCTTCGAGAAGAACTTTTAACTATCGAGTAAATAATAAAAAGAGGGCATCCCCTCAATCTCCAAGCTAAAAGAGAAAAATGCCCTCTTATTATACCTATTTATACCTATTAATAGATAACTATTCTCTTTTAGATAACTATCCTCTCATACTAGTTAACTCTAACTTTTAGCAAAGCTCTAACTTGAGGAGCGAATCTATACCCCTTAAACACTTGCCAACTCCCTTAAAACCCTTGCCAAATACCAAATCAATTACCACATCCACCACTTTTCCTGATCGCCGAATAGAAGCCGCTTGATAGCGGAAATAAAACACATCCCTCCACCACCTGAGGAATCACCAGGGGTATGTTTGCCCGGATCCAGGGTGGTTACCTTGACCGTATTCGAGAATGAGCTGCGCCCCTGCCGACTGCTCACGGCACAGACCCGATACTGATAGGTTGATTTTGCCTGAAGCCCAGTATCAATATAACAGGTTGTGTCAGCAGACAGCCTAGCCAGGGGATAGAAGTCGCTCCCATCCTGATCCTTTCGCTGAACCTCAAATCCTGCTTCCGAAAGGGCATTATCCCTCCAGGATAACTCGACCTTAGTGTCAGATAAGGCTCTGGCCATAAGGTTGGTCGGCGAGACATGGAAGATGGCTAGACGGCCACTGTGCACAAGCAGGCCAGAAACCGCGAGCATATGCTCCGTATCTCCCTCAAGTCGTAGGTTATCCAGGCCATTGGCTCGCCAGAGCGAATTTGCATCTTGATACCAGACCTCAAGATCATCCAGTATGGGAATCTTGCCGCTTCCGCCAGGGGCATAGGCCAGCCAGGCCCTGTTCGGGTCATTATCGGGCCAGCCGCCTCCTCGGTTTGGATCGTAGTAGAAGCTGAGCAGGCGTTCCATATCTAGCTGGATGTAGGCCGCGGGAGGATTATCCAGATTCAGCTTTGCCCAGGAGGCCGGGGTATCCTGCCCAGCTCCTCCCAAGGGCTCCAGAATCTGAAAGTCATAGATCAAGCTGACCATCTTCTCCCCACCCTGCTGCGGTCTGGTTTCCAAGGCCGGTGCTCGATCAAGGCAAAGGCGCAAGGGCTTGGCATCCTTGTCTTCCTCAACTTCAGTGGCTTTATCATGATATAGGCCACATGGAGAAATATCGATCCGGGAGTAATCAAATATACGCCTTAGAGAGTCTTCGGGGTCAATGAAGCCAACTGGGCCAAGTCGTCCACCCTCAACCAGGGTAGTGCTAATTTCAGTTCGGCTAGTCAGAAATTGGGCGGCTGTACTCGCTTGGGCCTGTGGATGGACAATGAACTGATAGCGGAATTCCTGCGGCGGGCAAGAGGCGTATACTACCCTGCCATCAAGAACGATGCGGCCCAAAGCGGGAGCCTGCGGCTGGCTATAATAGTGGTCAAACCTAGCCTCATAGTGCCCTCGAAGTATATGGTATTTATCCTGATCATCCTCGATCCAGGCAGCTCGATCATCCATTCTGCCGATATTGATCAGAGCAGAGTCAGTGCCATTAGGACTGACAGACAACTCAATCAGCGGAGGATCTGCTTCTTGGAAGAAAGCCTCATCTTGCGGATAGAAGAAAAGAGCGGTTATAAGCTGAGGATGGTTGGGATCAGTGCGGTCCCATTTTTCCACCGAGGTAATGGTAAGGGCAGGTGGCAGATTGGGCCAGCTTGGATTGGCAGATACTTTCAGCTTGAGCTTTTCATGCGAGTTAGGATCAAGCTGCGGCTGATTGGCATCTAGCCTGAATCCCTGGCCGTTGTTGGTTTCAACCACTGGCAGAAATTGACGGTTAGGATCAAAGACAGCTAACTTAAAGGTACCCGTTGGAAGGTCAAATTGATACCTGCCGTTTGGATCGGTTTGAGTGGTGTAGGGAGGCAGCCCGCCGGACATCGCTGTGGCCACAACCATAACCCTATGGCCAGTAGGCAAAGCACGCTCTGTGTCTCCTGAAACCTTCTCAACTACCTTGCCAGCTATAGATCCCCCCTTTATAGGCAACTGAATATTATACACTATGGTCTGCCCGGCCGAGAGAGTGATCCGATCAGAGAATCTCTTCTGATACCCTTTGGCTGAAACCACCAGCCGATATTGGCCAGGGGAGAGCCCCACGAGGCTAAACTTTCCTTCTGCATCCGATTGGCTGGATTTAGCCGGCAAGCCCTGAACCTGAACCAGGGCCTGGTTAACAGGCTCTCCATCCTTCTGGCTGGTGATTTTTCCCTCAATAGCCCCAAGCCCAATGACTGTAACCAGCACCTTGCGGCTGCTCCGATTGCTGTTTAGTGAGGTATTCGAGCAGCTATCCTGAGCCGTAACCGTAACCCAATGGGTGCCGACATCTTTCGGATCTGCAGTAGCGGAGCTTTGGCTCATCCAGCCAGAATAGCTGAAGGTAATGCTGTCGCCATCAGGGTCAGTAGCCTTTGGCCGGAGGGTTAAGGTCTGGCCAACTCGGACCACCTGCGGCGGGATAAACTCAAGTTGAGGCGGGTTATTGTCCGGAGTATTGATTGGGTCGCAGTCCTCATCCTGGCCGTTGCAGTGCACTTCCTGAGCTCCAGGATGGAAGTCAGCGCTTTGATCATTGCAATCCAAGGCATTGTCTACATAGCCTGAATGCTCCTCACAGATGGTGAATGACTTGATATTAGCCGGATCGCCCCAGCCATCGCCATCTAAGTCGCGATAGTAGCTCTGCTTCGGGCTATTATCAATCAGACCGTCGCAGTTATTGTCCAGCCTGTCACACTGCTCTGGGGCACCAGGATAAGTAGATGGGTCATTGTCATTGCAATCCTTCCCATTGATCACATAGCCGGATGGGTTTTTACCAAGACAAAAATTTCCCCAACTCTCAGGATTCCCGTATCCATCACCGTCAAGGTCTTCATAATATTTTCTTCCATCTATAGGATCATCATCAATTAGGCCATTGCCGTTATTATCCTTGCCGTCACAGATCTCAGGTGCCCCTGGATAGATATTGGGGTTGGTATCATCGATATCAAAAGCCCCCTTCAGGGCAAAAGCCACATAACCAGCCGGAGCGCTACACTGCTCTTTCATTATTTCCGGATTACCATAGCCATCACCATCGGCATCTCGATAGTAGCGGTTAGCAACTTTGACGGTACGATCCACAGTCGGATTTCCGACAGCTGAGGCTCCCTGATCCCTAAACTCCATCTTGTATTTTAATATCCCATCACCTCGGCAGGAGAGAGTCTTCTCAAGGGTAAAGATCACCCCATCGGGGTTTGAATAGTCAGGGTTAGCCTCTTTCGGGCTCATCTGAAAATCCTCGCCCAGACCGTAGCGGCCATCGTCATTGATATCGATCCAGCAGATGGCCACCCTACCCTTGGAAGGATCGTTAGAATCTTTAAGCTTGGGAGGATCCCCATCCGCATCCCGATATTTCACCTGAAATTCATACTTCCAGGTGTCTGGATCAATGAGCTGAGCGCCGGGGGAGTTGGCATCTGGCCAGCTCAATTCAGGAGCCCGGTTGATCAAAAATTTCCCTCCCGCAACCGATGGTCCACTGGCTATATTTTTCCCATCCGTCGCCCAGAAGCGATAGCCGAAGACTCCATCTCCGCCCTCACGGCCAAAGCGCCAAGTTAATGCGTAGATTCGGCCCGAGGTAATCGAGCTGGCCGAGACAGGGTGAAGCAAATATCTTTCCATAACCTGATTTATCCTATCCCTATTGCGCTCGATCAGAAGCTCTACCTTCGGCAGCGGATCCCCCTCTTGGTAATCCGTATCCTTATACAGTACCTTGAAGCTGAAATTGGCATCAGACAGGGCAGAGTTAGGATCGACTCCATTCTGGCGGAAGCCATCCTCAGCCACCCATTGCAGGATCGGCACAGCTCCCGCCTGAGTTACCGAAAGGGTTAGTTTGGCACTTTTGACTGTACTGAGGCTATCGGAAAACACAAATTGGAAGCAGATCGGAGCCTCAGTCGCATAAAGGATCGGTATTGACCGCTCATAGAGAACCCCATCCTTGAACTCCTTCTGCGAATCCGCTCGGTACAAGGGTTTGTACTCATTCTGCTCATCAATTCCATTGCCATTCTCATCTATCCAGACATCGTATCTGATAGGAGTATCGTTATCTAGATCGCGATAGACTACCTTGAAAGTAAAACTGCTCCCACCAGGCCCTTGCTGTGGGCTTACCTGCGGGGATTCAAGCACAGGACTATGATTCAGAGTCAGCAGCCGATCATGGGTCGGTGCACCCTTGGCCAAATTTTTGCCATCATGGAAATAGAAGCGATAGCGAAGCGAGTTCTGGCCTGCGCTTGGAAGGAAGAGGTCTAGGGTATAGACTTTCCCATCCTTGCAATTTTTGTCTTGCGAGCTCTCCTGAGCCATCCAGTATCTCTCATCAAGATCGTAGACACCATTATCATTCATGTCTATCCATAACTGATAGCTTTCAGGGAAATCGCCGTCCAGATCGGTATAAATTACCTGAAAGGTAAAAAGATCCCCTACCGTACCCAATTGTGGTATGAGACCATAGGTTAGCTCTGGAACGTTCCCGACTCTCTCTACCTTAAGAGTCGATGCGGATGGAGTATTGGTATCGCCAAAGTAAAACTGATACTCAAGCTCATTGACTCCGCTGTTGCCGAAATCAATATTAGGATCAAAGAAAATCTGCTTGGGTGGTATCTGTACCTGGTATACCTTGCCCTCACGGTAATTTTTCTGATCGGCATCTTTCTCTTCAAGAGGCCATTTTTCGCTCTCCTGCCGCAGATGATCATGGTTTATATCAAGCCATAGCCTTCCCGCAACGCTCGGTGGCTCATCATCCTCATCCTGGTAAGTAACCTGAAACAGGAAAGCACTTCCGCCTTTGCCGGGATTTGGGCTCGCCTGGCCGCCCGTCAGCACCGGGGGCCGATCAGGAGTAATGCGCAGGCAACGTTTAGCTGCCGGTGCGCCAGCGGCTTCAGTCCGGCCATTTTTAAACACAAACCAATAGGAGAAACAGTCGGTCAAAGACCCAGCGGTCTGCGATGAAAACGAGAGCGTCCTCTGATACACCTTGCCTTCGGCATAACTTGCGCCGCTCACTTCCTGAAGACCGAATCTTTCATCTTCTTCGATGTAATTGTTCTGATCAAGGTCGATCCAAAGCTGCGCCAGGGTGGGAGAAACATCCCTCGCGTCCTTATATTTGACCGCGAAGGTAAACTGGGTTTTGGTGGAGCCAGAGTCAGGATCAACTCCATCCTCCTGAAAACCACCACTGCCAAGCCAAGAGAGTTCGGGCTTTGGCCAGACCTTGAGCAGGTGATCTTCGGCGGGCTCTCCACTAGCCGCACTGTAGCAGTTATTGAAGACAAAGCGATAGGAGATATTTTGGGGGCTATCGGCCTCCAGCACCTGATAGTAGGTGTAGATGCCGGAGCTGTAAGTATTTGGATCTAGTCTTTCGCTTGCTTCATACTCGCCGTTATGATTCAAATCGATCCAAAGCTGATGTTTTCTGTAAGAGCAAGTCTGTGATTCTGCCGGATCGAAGTATTTCACCTGGAAAACGAATTTTTCACCACTATATCCTTGATCAGACTTTACGCCTTTGGGATAGCCTGGCGTCCAGTCCAAAGTGGGTGGGGGAAGAGTTGTCTCTACAGCTAGGGTATGAATCTCATAAGGCTCACCTAAAACCCTCCCCTGAATGGGATGAGTAAACAGAAACTGATATTGCAGCTTTCCATCTCCGGCGTAGGAAATCCACACCTCCCGCTTGTACTCCTTCCCATCGACATAATTATTATCATTACGATCCACTGGATCCATGGAAAATTTCTCGTTCTCTTCTATGAGGCCGTTATCATTGAGATCCAGCCAGACCTTGCTCTCAGTCGGCGGCTGATTATCGGCGCTAAAATATCGTACCCAGAAGGTGGCTGTCTGGCCGAGAGTGGCTTTGTCAGGATTTGGCATCCACTCAAGACGAGCTAGATTAAAGTAAATAGACTGAGCCGCGACCTCATCGCCTGTGGTGGCTTTATCGTCAACCGCGGCATTATTCCCATCATGGAAGTAGAACCGGTAATTGAGCTTTCCACTCTCAAGGGGAGAAACATGGTAGATAGAGCGGCTATAGGTAGCACTATAGGTGCCGCCCTCCTTCTTTTCCTCCACCTTGTCCATCAGGAACCGCTCGCTCCCGCTGTAGAGGCCATCTCCGTTAAGGTCAACCCAAACCTCATATCCCGGATCAACCCAAGGGGAACGACCCTGTCCCGGCGGATCCCCGTCGGGGTCAGTATATTTGATCCTGAAGGTAAGGGTATACCCTTGGCCATCGGGGCTGGTATTTACCTCAACCCCGTTGCTCTTAAACTCTCCCTCACCAGCCCAAGTCAAAGTGGGTGGGATACCATACTGCTGAAGAGAGAGTGATTGGCCAGCAGGAGAGCGCCCCGCTGGGCAGGCTGAGGTATCGGCCTGGGTGGCGTAGCTATCTTGGAAATCAAACCTTAGGGGAACGCTTTGGTATCCCCCATACAGCAGGAAGACCTCGGCCTTATAAACCCGGCCAAGAGCATAATCAGTGGTGTCGTTTGGATCAGCCAGATGGAGGGGATAATTTTCCCCATTCTGTACCTGGCCATCTTTGTTTAGGTCGATCCAAATCTGGTGCACAGAAGGAGGATCCTTATCTTGATCCTGATAGCGCACATTGAAGGTAAAAAAATTCTCATCAGACCGCTTCTCATACCCACTATCATCTGCCCAGCAGAGGGCAGGAGCTCGGTTTACCCTAAGGGTCTGATCCAAGGTTGGGGCACCAGTAGCATAACTTACAGAATCATAGGCAAAAAAGCGGTAGCTCAAACTTCCATCACCAGCATAATTCAATACCTTGCTAACCCTGTATACGTCGCTGGTTCCTACTCTGCTCATGACAAGCTTTTCTTCTGAATTATCATCGTAGGTGCCGCTGTCATCGACATCGATCCACAGCTCGACGTGAGCATAGGAAGGAGGGTATTGAGAAATGAACCGCACCTGAAAAACCCGCTCTGTGCCCGGCGTAGCCACGTTAGGCTCTACCCCATCGCTGGTGTAGCCAGAGGCTGTGTCCCATTGCAGTTGCGGCACCCCGCCGATCGGGCTGGTAATGGTCAGAGTGCGATCCCTGGCCGGGCTTCCAGCAGCTATGTTGCCACTGCTGGCCACAAAGTAGAATCGGTATCGGTGGAGATGGTCCACTGAGTTCGGATGGTATCGCAGGGGCAAATTAAAGGTATAAATGCATCCATCCTTGTAGCTTTGGCTGTTAGTGGTCATATCATGGTTTTTTTCATCCTCTTCATAGAAACCATTATCATTTTCATCCACCCAGACCTGACAGATGGAAGGCGGCATATTCAGACTGTTTTTGTACTTCACCCGAAACTCGAAATTGCTTCCCCCAGAGGCAGAATCAGGATCTACCCCATCAGCGGTAAACCCCGACACCCCGGCCCATTCCAGAGCAGCTTCAGTATTGATAAAAGAATTTAGGTAGGTGCTTTTTTCGCCTGTCTCAAGCCAGATGGCGTAAAGGTCTCCCTTGCCACTGCTGTCACAGCAGAGCCTTGAGTAGCGGGCTTGAGCATTATTTCCATTATTCCTCAGATTTGGAACGGCGGTTGTTGATAGCCATGTAGCCGCAAAATCCAGTGAATAATTCACAAAGGCATTCAGCCCAAATCCTGGCCGCGACTGACTCCAGCTTACAGCCACAAACCCCTGATCGTTGCAACTTAGGCTTGGCTGATCGCAAGGATAGTCGTTATAGCTATTATCAATTCTTTTACAGGCTGTTTGCCAGCTATTGCCGCTATCAGAGGAAAAATTGCCAAAAACATGGTCTTTAGAATACTCGCGCTGGTCAAGCCAGACTGCATAGATATGTCCTTGCGAATCACCAGCCAGACAAAGACTGCGCACCGGATAAGAAACTTTGTTCAGCCAAATCGGACTTCCCGACTTGGTCAGATTTTTGAAATAGGCCTCTTTCCCATTCTGAATCCAGGCCAGACAGGGGCTGTTGCTCTTCTTTTCCCAGAGAGCCTGAAGCTCTGAGACCGAGGCGCTGGCCACCAGTTGAATACCCTTAGATTGGAAGCTTTGGCCCCAATTGGTGGAATAATTATAGTATACCCCACCGGAGCTATCGCTCCTCTGGTCGATCCAGGCCACGTACACGGAGCTGCCTGAGCAAATAAGCCTGGGCTGGATGCACTGGGCTGACTGGCTCGGCAGGTCAGAGTCTAGGCGGCGCTCCTCGGTCAGCCACTTTTGGGTTTGGCTCGAATAATAATTGTAATATACCCCACCCGGGGAGCTTGGACGGACCCAGACCACAAAGATATCCCCACGCTGATTGCAGGCGATCTGAGGATCACTTACCCCGGCTATAGCCATGCTGAGCCTGGTGTCCTGACTTTGCCAGGTTTGGCCATTATCGTTAGATTGATTAAGGTAAATTGTGCCTCCTCCATGCCGACTATCTACCCAGACCGCATAGAGATTGCCGGCACTATCGTAGCAAATCTGAAAATTCGCTGCTGATGATACCTTCGCCTCCTGACTGTGAACAACTACGGCCTCTGGAAACCAGTTCAGGCTGCGATCGTAAGAAGTGCTCACCACGATCCGATTTCCACTCACCATCTCCTCAAGCCAAGCTATAGTAAGACTACCCTGCTGATTGGTGATGATCTTAGGTTGAATTTCCTTTACCTGTCCAGTGCTGACTTTCTGTTCGTTCGTAAAGGCTACTGACGCGGAGCGGGCTAGCGTAGCGTTCCCCAAAATTAGGGCTAATACTAGCAGCAGCCAGTAAGTTGGAAATCTCCTTCTTTTCATGACACAATAACCTCCCAATTGTAAAAAGCGAAAGTCTTGAGAAGAACAAGCGATGCCAAATTGCTACCTCAAGCCGATTGAAGAATATAATTATTTTAAGTTATTAGCTAGTTATGTATTTTCTACGCTTTTGCAAAAATCTCTCCCTGCCTTGAACTTCTTGAAAGTTATCTTTCATACCCAACCCAGTAAAATCGAGGGTTCGGAGAAAAAGTGCAAAAGAAAAGTATTTTGAGTTAATAAGTTATTTATAGCTTAGCCGAAAAGCGAATACAAATTCAAGCAGATCCAATCTAAGTCACTAATTTTATGGGGATACTCCATCCTGCTTACTAGTGTTGGCAAGAGATGGTGGCTCAAATCCCTACTTTAGTGGTTCTTTCGCTAAGTGCATAATAGAAGTGGGCAGCGGATCAATTACGCTGTCAATTGTAGGGGCTGACCTTGTGCCCGCCGCAGCTTGCGCACTTTATTAGCGAAAAGACCATTTATTGTCCCTACTTTAGTGGTAATACCTAGGTTGTAATTACCACCTTAACCTAATCAATAACACAATAAGCCTGCTTTAACATGATGGCCTACTTTAGCCACCACGGTAGGTCGAAAAAATACAACCAGGCGGCATTTACTTCATTTCCAGCTTTAAAGTCATCATTCACTAAAATGGTAACATGAGCAGGTCCATTTTGTAAATACTTTATTTTGTTTGCCTTACGTTTTCCTAAATCCCGCACCTTGCTAGATCTTCGATCCAGGAATATGCTCTAAATGCCAAAAAAATCTCTTTTAAGCTGCTCTCCCTAGAAAATCCATCCCTGTGGCGCGAGGCTCCATTTTTATTGAATTGCCCTAGGCTCCATTTTTATTGAGTTGCAAGAAGAGAGCCACACCAGGGACAATACTTCCACGAGCCGCTCTCCTGCTGCCTGCATTTTGGACAAAATTTAGCTGGAACAAGAGAGCTCAAAGGCAATATCCATTGAAAAACCTGATCTTTTACCTGAGGAATACCCTTTATCCTGATAGAAAATTTCCCCTCCCCTGTGGCCTCATACAGCTTCTCTTTCCCCTTGCTCTCCGAGGGGAAAAGGATAAAATTCATGTTATCTCCCATCTGCCCCAGCATACTTGAAAAAAGCGGCTTAATCATGACAATCGCATTCCGAGTGCCTGGCTCAAGGTCTTCATCATCAAGAGGTTTATAGACATGACCGGCCCTGTCTTCGAGAAAAATATGCTGCTGAAGCACTGATTTAGAGGTGAAGACCGCAAATCCAGATGAGGCAATCCGACCATGAACGACGATAAAGGTTACATAAGGGGCAAAAAGCTCAAGCACTTCCCTGATTCGGGCCTCAGTAACATCAGCCCGCTTCAGGGTAAGCTGCCACCACTCTTTGGGTATCCACTGAATAATGGTGATTACTCCAGGATCAGTAGACATTTTCTGGCATTCATTCATTAACGCGACCAGATCTTGTTTCTCCGCCATATTCTGTTTCTCCGCCGCTTGGCAGATCGAAGGAGGCTTGATCAGGCTCAAGATACCTATAGACCAGGCTACATAAGACAAGGCTACAGACAAGGCTGCTGCTGCCAGCCAGCAAGATCGATTTTTCATTCCTCAATACTCCTCAATGTGCTCATAATGCTTTCTAGTTAACTTACGGGTCATAATACTTACTATATACTTAATTTATACTTATAATTTATACATGTTCTATGCTTACTTTTATCCCTCTATCGGTTTTTTAATCCGATCAAGCTCAAAACAAAAACTCTTCTACCTTGGATTGCTCGAGGAAAATGACAAGGCTATGGTAGGGATGAAGGGGAGGGTAAGGCTTTTTCCCCCCAACTGAAGCCATGAAGGGAGAGTATGAGGAGAGTATGGGAGTCTTCAATTATGGGAGTCTTAAATAAAGATAGGGAAAATCTGCCCCCAACCAGACAATAAAAGAAAAGAGAATTTGGCTTGTTTATGATTATTTTTCAGCAAGATACCAGAATCATCTTTTAAAAATAGTCTTGATTATTTTATATTTTTATGATACTTATTTTTACGTGTAATCCTCTTCTTCTTTTGTAGGCAGGTCAATCTATGTTGGCCTGCCTACCCCTTTTTTTCATTAGACCTGATACCTGGGAAAAGCTCTTTCTTCCCCTCCACAATTTTTATTTAGTTTAATTTCTATACTTTTGCACTTTTGAGCGACTAATTGCCTGTTTTGAGTAAAAGCATAGGATGGGTAAGGTGTGTCCAATAA
>JAILZY010000106.1 GCA_023512255.1 bacterium
CTGGGGCTTGAGCTAAAGTTTGGTAAGGAAGGCTTACAACTTTATAATCAGATCAGCCTGATAGATTCTATTGAGCAGTTAAAGAAGATCAAGGAGGCTATAAGAGCGGCCACAAGCCCCAAGGATATTGAAAAGCTGGCTTTAGAGTAAAAACTGGCTCTGAACTAATTGATTAACCAATGACTTTTATTAAGACCATTATTGGCTGACTAGCTTAAAAGGAAATAAAAGTGGCGCATATCACTACAACAATAGAAGGATTAGGCATCGAAAAGGGACTACAGAAGGGATTACAGGGGGGATGCAAAAAGGACTACAGGAAGGGAAAGGCTTAGGCTTTATATGACCTATACAGTGAAGGAGTCCTTACCTTATAGCAGGCGAAAGCACAGTTAGAGAAGCTGTATGCCAATAAATCCCTGAGTGAAGAGATATATCGGGAGTTCATGAGTAAGATGCAGAAATAAGTTGCAGAGTAATTCCTAAAGTGCTATCCCGATAGTAAGGGAGAAAAACGTCGAACTTGGAGTGGAATTTTTTGACTAACCCTAGCCGTGCGACTCAATAATTTAATTTGCTTCTTAACGAACGCTTCTTAACGAAGCTCGATCTTCTGGACTTTAGCGAATCTCAAAAGATCGACTTCCTGTAAGAATTCATCACTGTTGAGATTATTTATAGTTTTTTGATATAGTTTCTTTGACAGCATCTCTTCCCTCTGGTATTCTTAAGATCAGACTTTTGTTTTTCTGATCGAACATACCCAAGTTTAGATACGCGGGGACATTCTTGCCCGGATCATTAGGAGAAAAAGATGGTCTCATCGCACAGATCGCCAGAGGAAAACATCCTGTTGTCAGAGACTGATAGGGCTAAGCTGGAAGAGGCTTACAACCGATTGATAAAGGAGATGCCGATAGTTGATGGGCAAAGGGTGCTGAGCCTCTGTCGCGGCACTTGGGATTCGATCCGGCATATTATAGAGCGAAACCGCAATGGTCATCTGTATGTGGTTCTGGGGCCAGATGTCCTGGTGGCAGGTAAAAGAGAAAGTAAGCGGCTCGCGGGCTTGAGGCAAGATGGCAATCTGACTTTTCTTTGCTGCCCTATGACTAAGTTGCCTCTGCCTGATGCTTTTTTTGATCGGGTGGTGGCTGTCTATTCACCTGTGCTGTTTCAGTGTAAGCAGGCTATTGTCAAGGAGGTATGCAGGGTGTTGAAGCCGGGAGGCATATTCTCGGTATTATATTTTGAGGTGAAAGAGCTTGCCAACGCCCACTGTTTTGAGATCAGGAAGGATTATTATCTATCTTGCCCACGAGAAAAATAACTCCTGGAAATTTCTGATCATAACTTTTATAATTCCTACCGATATAATAGACATATAGAAACAGTAACAGGGGGTTAGATGTTTCTCAACAAAAGAGAGGGAACATCTGACATGGGATCGTTTACCGGCAGGTTTAGTAAGTGCCCGACCATAAAGACTTTAGCTTACTTCGGTAGTGCAAGCGTCCAGCCTGTGCTGGATGAGCTGGGCGCTTATCCTACCACAAGGTGTAAGGTTATAATTTATTGATGGTTGGATACTTATGGTAGAACCAATAATTGAGCTTCCCACTCTCAATGGGAGAAACACCGTAATGGATATCATGGTGGATGGCGCGATGATCGTTAAAATACATCCGGTGAATCCGCAACCGAGGTTGATTAAGCAGGCTGCACAGGTAATTCGAGATGGCAATATTCTTCTCTTTCCTACTGACACCAAGTATGACATCGGCTGTGACCTATTCAACAAGAAGGCTGTGGATAAGCTTTACCGCATAACCCGTGCGGATAAAAAGAAGCTGTTTAGCGTAATCTGCACTGATTTTCATGAGCTCAGCAAATATGCTCAGATCAGCAATCTAGCTTACAAGGTCATGCGGCGGCTTCTGCCTGGCCCCTACACCTTTATTTTGCCTGGAACCAGGATTCTACCTAAGATTACCCTATCTAAGCGGAAAACCATCGGCATTCGCATTCCTGACAACCGGATCCTGCTCGCCTTGGGGAAAGAGTATGGCGGTCCCATCTTGAGTGCTGCACTTCCAGACACCAAAGAGGGTGAGCCACTCGACCTCTATGAAGTAGAGAAAAATTTTGGTCATGAGATCGACTTAATTATTGACGGCGGCCCAATTTTTCCCCGTGACTCAACGGTAGTTGAGGTAATTGACGATCAGATCGAAATTATCCGCAAGGGAGCGGGAGATATAAGCTGGTTCGAGCAGCGAGGAGTGCTGGTTGAGTAATTTGCTGGATAGTGGGGGCAAGTGATGTAGTGGACTAGTGATAGGGAAAAAATCGGGTAGATTTTTTGCAGATTTTTTAGGGCAGCTCAAGGAGCTCTAATTTTTCCCCTAGCAGGGGGTGAGTGGCTGTTAAGAGTTTGCGAATTATGTTTTCCCCCCTGGCAGGGTAGCGACTGTATAGCCGGGGTCTTCAGGTAAATCCTGTCCTCTAGCCGCAGCCGCAGTGGCTAATTGATCGCAGCGCTCATTTTCCGCTTGGCCATTATGCCCTCGAACCCAGCGAAACTCCACCGAATGGAGCTGAAGTAATTTCAATAGCCGCTCCCAAAGGTCGGCATTGGGTACCCGCTCCTTTTTGTCCCGCATCCAGCCGTTAGCTTTCCAGCGAAAGACCCATCGTTTGTTTATACTATCTACCAGGTAGCGGGAATCGCTATAGAGTATGACCTGACACCTTTCCCGCAGAGCCTCAAGACCGACGATCGCGGCCAGAATCTCCATCCGATTATTAGTGGTCAGGCGAAATCCTCCGGAAAGCTCCTTGCGGTGCTCACCGTAACGCAGGATTACTCCGTATCCCCCTGGTCCAGGATTGCCGGTGCAGGCTCCATCAGTGTAAATTTCCACCTGTTTCATGCTGTATTTTTTCTCTTTTTTGCTTTTGCCTTTAATCTTTTTTTGTTTTTGTCTTTAACCTTCTGTTTTTGCCCTCATTATATACAAGCCTGAAGTTTTTGTCTTCAGGTCTGAGGCGGTGAAATCACCTTGAAGGGTGATCGAGCCAAGATATTATAACTGCGGGGGCCACAGGTAAACAAGAGGTCCCAAGCTGAAAGATTGCTGATAAACTCACCCCAAAGTTGAGGATACACCGGATGATGAAACCGGAAATACCGCACCTCAACTCCTGCCTGGGCAAAGGTCTCTTCTTGGATAAATTTTCGGGCCTCATACTGGGCAAGGTAGGTGGTAGCCTTGAGCCGGCGGCAGATTTCGACCAGCCGCTCGCTACCGCTAGCTTCTATGGCTAGGGAGGAGCTAAGCTGAATATTTACCGGGATAGCCAGCAACGAGGTTTTAAGATAGTCAATAATCTTAAGATTGAGGTCAAGGAGTTTGGTGGGCCTTTGTCGGTAGAGTTCTTCCCAAAAGGGCCTGTGATCCTCCCAGTAGGGAGCATGAGCATAGGCTGTGCTCAGGCTGGCCAGGTGCTTTCTCGGCCAATCATCTTGCTGGTAGCAGATCTCTACCTGATTGATTTTTTGTAATCCCCTTCCCTTTTTCCAAACCGGTATGGTGAGCCACAGCATCCCCTGGTGGAATTTGAAGCGGTTTCTGCTGACCCAGGTTGTGCCGAGGGGAAACTGGACATCATCCAAAAGGATGAGCAGGTCGCAGTGCATGGCCTTGAAAAAGAACCCTAACCAGGGAGAAAAGATCGGCTGATGGGTAGCGATGATCATAGGCGTTTTATCCTTATTTTTCTTCATGTTCTTCCAATGGGTGGCGGGCAGCTAGGCCAGCAATAAGTTTATGGACATCTTGGGCTGATTCACTTGCTAGAGCCTCTTGAGCCAAGCGCTCAAGCTCCCGATAAGATACATGGCGCAGGGCATGCCGCACCCGAGAAGAGGAAACCGGGCTCATACTCAGCTCACGAATCCCTAAGCCAACCAGCAAACAGGCGGTCCAGGGGTCCGCGGCTGCCTCTCCACATACACTCACTGGCCGCGTCTTTCGGTCCGCAACCTCGATCACCTGCCTAATTGCTCGAAGTACCGCGGGATGGAGCACCGAGTAGTCTTCGATCACCTCCAAGGCATTGCGATCGGCAGCCAGGATGAATTGGGTAAGGTCATTGGTGCCAAGGCTTACAAAATCGGCCAGATTCAGGATGCCTTCAATGGTGAAAACCGCCGCTGGGGTCTCAACAAGAGCACCAACGGGAGGGATTTTTTCTATTTTCATTACCTTGGCCTCTTCATTGAGGATGTTAAGGGCCTGTTTAAAATCAGCAACCCCCATAACCATCGGGAAGATGATCTTGAGCAGTGGGGAGAGAGAGGCAGCTTGGAGAAGGGCTCTTAATTGGGTTCGGAAAAGATCAATAGCCGCGCTTAGGGAAAACCGCAGACCACGCATTCCAAGGTTTGGATTTAGTTCAAAGTGGTGGGACAAAAAGGCGGGTTGCTTATCCCCGCCAAGATCAAAGGTACGGATGACTATTGGTCGTGGACCAAGAATTTGGATCGTTTGCTTATATACTTCAAACTGTCGATCAAAGCTTGGTGGGGTCATCTCATCCAAACACATATATTCAGTTCGGAAAAGACCGACTCCCTCAAGTTGATGCCGCTCAACCTGGGCTGCTTCGTGTGGCCGGCCGATATTAGCCAAAAGATGGATACGTACACCATCCTGAGTAATACATTCCCGGCTTTCTTCAGCCACTGTAAGCAAGGAAACATGATCGTAGTATTGTTTATGCTGCATGAAGCCCTCAATTTCCTGAGGGGTTGGATCGATCCAGACCTCGCCTGTTTGGCCATCGACCAGAAGCCTGGTGCCTGTTTTGATCCTTTGGGTTAGTCCCTTGATTCCAGTTACTAAAGGGATGCCTAATGATCGGCCAAGAATAGCTACATGGCTAGCCTCGCCACCTTGCTCGGTAACAATACCTACTGTATGCTCACGGTCGATGCCAAGAAGATCTGAAGGCAAAAGTTCTCTAGCAATGACGATTGATTGGGGAGGTAGATTAGACATAGGAAAGCCTGGGTGTCGGATAAGATAGCGCAAGATTCTCTTTCCTATATCCCGGATATCCTGCTCTCGTTCCCGAAGATAATCATTATCCATTCTGGCCAGCATCTCGGCCAGTTCGGTTATGGTTTTCTCAACAGCCTGCTCCACATTGATCTGCTGAGAGCGCACGTACTCTTCTACTCTGGTAATGTACTTAGGGTCATTCAGTAAGGCAATGTGGGCGGAGAAGATCTCTGCCTCCTCTTCTCCTACTTCAGCATGGACATAGGCTTTAACTCTCTCTAGCTCTTTTTTGGCTTGAGATATGGCATTGTAAAATCGGCGGCATTCAGCCTCGACCTTATCTGGCGGGAGGCGATAGCGAGGAATATCAATGGTATCCGCACCATACACGAAGGCTTGCCCAACAGCATAGCCGGGTGAGATCGGTCTGCCTTTCAATAGACTCATGGCTCACATCCCTCGATATTTTGGCAATATTCTTGGAGATGATGTTTAGTAACGATCTTGCCTCTATTTTCCAATATCTTTGAGTATATCAAAGTATATCACACTTCCCCATATTTTTCCTCTAATAACCTGAGCACCTGCTGACAGAATAAAGTCAGGGTATCATCGCGAGCCCCCATGACCAGCACCGTATCACCGGGTCTGGTTTCTTCGATCATCAAGGGCAAAAGCTCCTGCCGGCTTTCTCCATACCAGGCTCTTCTTCCCCTGGCCTGAATGGCTTGGACCAGGTCCTTTGAGGAAATATCGCGGATCACACTGCCGCCAGCGTAAAAGATTTCGGGCAGAAAGATTAGATCCTGCTCTGATGTTCCGGCAGTGAGAGAATCGATCAACTCCTTTTGGAAGAGCCTGAGCGGGCCGAAGCCGTGAGGCTGAAACAGGACGATGAGTCGTGAGCCAAGCAGACTTGCGGCCTCTAGGGTAGCCGCAATTTTATCGGGATTATGGGCGAAATCATCAATCACTCGGATGCCTTGTACTTGGCCGATCAGATCAAATCGGCGACTAATTCCCTGAAACTCGGCCAGCCCCTCGGCTATGGTCGCCAGCGGCACCCCAAGGTAGCTGGCTGCGGCTGTGGCTGCCAGCGCATTGGCGATATTATGGAGCCCTATTACCTTCAGGCGAAAGGGATGCTCCCCGCACTCAAAACTGCTCCCATCAGGCTTAAGGCTAATCTTATCAGCCCGATATGATGATCCGCTGGATATCGGGCCGCCTGATAGATCTTTTTCCAGAGAGAAGGAAATGGTGCGGTTTTGATCCAGATGCAATGAGGAGATATGCTGACAGTCTTCATTGACCACTATCTTTTCTTTGGTCTGGTCAGCAAAGGTTTGGAAAAGGCTTTTTAGTTCAGGGATATCCTTATGGTCTTTGGAGATATTGGTGATGATGGCTACTTTAGGGTGGTAGTTGACAATTGAGCCGTCGCTTTCATCGACCTCAGCCACAATTATAGAGGATGAGCCGTAGCGCATATTGTTCGGCCGTCCTCTGAGCAGAAAGTTTTTCATGGCCCCGCCGCTTATGATTGTCGGATCCAAGCCAGCCCAGGTCAGGATGTAGCCTAGCATGCCGGTTACTGTACTCTTGCCACTTGTTCCAGCCACGGCGATCCCATAGCTATTGTTCAGCAATTCAGCCAGGACCTCAGCTCGTTTTCTGATAGGAATATTGAGCTGATGAGCCTTGACTACATCAGCAATGCTCTCTTCCACGGCCGCTGAGACTACTACGGCCTCAACCTCTTGAGTAACTCCGCTGCCGTTTTGCGGAAAAAGCTGAATGCCGCCCGAGGATAGCCAATCGAACAGGGGAGTATTCACTCCGAGATCAAAATTGCGGTCTGACCCACTGACCTTGTTTCCCCTGCCGATCAGAACCTGAGCCAGAGCGCTCATGCCGCTTCCTCCAACGCCGACCAAATGATACCAAGCCATGATTGTCATCTCCTAATATCCAATATTCTCAATATTCTCATTCGAAAATCTTAATCTGAGAGAATGATTTGTTTCCGCATAAGTATATCCCGAATAGCCAAAAGAGCCTGCCCCTCGCTCTGAGCTTGCAGGTTTACGGCCCTGTGGCCGATAACGCCCCAGATGTCAGGATCGGTGGTTTTATACAGGGCTATAGTTGGTGTGCCTAGAATGGCAGCCAGGTGGCTGGCTCCTGAATCATTGCCGATGTAGAGTGCGGCTTTGGCTTGCAATTGGGCCAGAGCTTCCACATCGGGTGGCCGCTCGATCAGCTCCCCGCTCAAATGTTGCTCTAGCTTCTCATCTTCTGCTGGTCCCAGGAGGAACCTGATCTCAGAATAACCCTGCTGCCGCAATTGGCGAGCCAGCTCACAGTATAGCCACAGGGAGTAATTTTTAGCTGGGCTGCCGCTGCCAGGATGAATCAGGGCATACTCACCCCTACTCATTGAGCCGCCAAGAGAAAAACTGGGGAGAGGAGGGGTAGAAAGCCCAAGGGGTAAAAAAGAGCGAGCCATCGGAAAGTGCGAGCCGACAGCCAGATAGTGATAGGTGGCAACATGTAGTCGCTTTTGGGGAAAAGGAGGAATGAGAGCCACAGGCAAAGAGGCCGATTTTTTGAGGAGCTCAGATACTGCCTGGCCTTGGGCAAGCCAGAGGACAGCTCCCTTGGGAGAGCCAAGAGCAGGAGGGAGGCTGTGGCCGGAGAAAAATTCGATCAACTCGGATGATTCGCCGTCACAGCAGGTGTCAATTAGTCCTAGTCTGATAGCCAATCGGAGATATTCAGGACGGCCAAGCCCTATGAACTGAAGGTCTGGGAAACTTTCTCTTAGGGCGTACAGTGCAGGCCAGGTGAGAATGAAATCACCCAAGGCCCCACGATGGCAAATCAGGAATTGCTCCATAAGCCGATGCCGTATTCCTTCGTCAAGAAAATGAAAAATCTAAAATTTTAGCTCTTTTAATAGCTCAAGCCGTAGAGATAGCTTAACTATAGCAGAAAGGTAGTGTGAAGTATAGCCAAATTTCTGACGATACTCTAAATATAGGCTATTTTCCCAGTGAAATTGTGAAAATCATACTTGACAAATTTCTTCAAATATTTTTATAGTATGAAAGCATAAGGGCTTTAAAGCAGCGCTTAGCATATTTAATACCAACCATAAGGAAAGTTGATGACCCGGAAAAGTGGATATTACGGTCGCTTTGGCGGTGCGTTTGTGCCAGAAATTCTGATAGCCACGCTGAGGCAATTAGAGAAAGAATTCTATGAGGCCAAGAGCGATCCTAATTTTTGGTCTGAATACACATCTTTGATGTCAACTTACTCCTGTCGCCCTACGCCTCTGACCCTGGCTGAAAATTTGACTCACTATTTTGGGGGAGCCAAAATCTACATTAAACGGGAAGACCTAAATCACACTGGGGCTCATAAAGCCAATAATGTCATGGGGCAGGGGCTTTTAGTCAGGCGAATGGGCAAAAAGCGGGTCATTGCTGAGACTGGTGCAGGCCAGCATGGAGTGGCCGTAGCCACTATGGCCGCCCGATTCGGTCTTGAGTGCACGATATATATGGGAGAGGTTGATGTTGAGCGTCAGCGGCCCAATGTTTTCTGGATGGAGCAGTTAGGGGCGACAGTAGTTCCGGTGAAGGATGGCTCCCGTACCCTGAAGGATGCGATCAATGAAGCCATGCGGGATTGGAGTGCCAGTATGGAGACCACTCACTATGTCCTGGGCACAGCCTGCGGTCCTCATCCCTTCCCTGAGATGGTTACCTATTTTCAATCTATTATCGGCCAGGAGCTAAAAGAGCAGATGCTTCAGCGGGAAGGGCGGCTGCCAGATCGAATCTATGCCTGTGTTGGTGGAGGGTCTAATGCCCTTGGCATATTTTCTGCATTTTTTGATGATCAGCAGGTAGAGCTGCACGGTGTCGAAGCCGGGGGAAAAGGACTTGAGAGCGGACACCATGCTGCCAGGCTCTCTTCTGCTGATGCTCGAGTGGGAGTTGCTCAAGGATATAAGACCTTCTTTTTGCAAGATGAGGAAGGACAAATGAAAGAGACTTATTCCGTAGCTGCCGGGCTGGATTATATAGGAGTGTCCCCGATATTGGCCAATTTGCGAGAGACTGGCCGAGTCCAGTTCCACGCAGCTACGGACCATGAGGTTATTGAAGCCGTAAGGCTAACCATGAAAAAAGAGGGGATTATTCCCGCTCTTGAATCCGCCCATGCTTTTGCCTACGCTTTCCGTGAGGCCCCGACCTTGAGCAAGGATACCATTGTGGTTATCAATCAATCTGGCCGCGGAGACAAAGATATTTTCACCATTGCCGATGCCCTGGAAGATAAGCAGTGGAAAGAGTTTATCATCAAAAAGGCCAGGGGGTATGAATCTCACTGAGTATATCCGAGAAAAAAGAAAAACCAAAGACCTTCTCTGTATGGCTCATCTGGTATGTGGCTATCCAGATCTGGCAACCAATAGAGAAGTCATCAGGATAATGGTCGAGAGGGGGGTAGACCTGATTGAGCTACAGATCCCCTTCAGTGAACCAATTGCTGATGGACCGACAATTTTGGCCGCTAATCAACTTTCTCTTCAGCGCGGAACCAGGATCAGGGATTGCCTATCCCTGATGGAGGAAGTATCGAGTCAATATCCCATCCCCTTTTTGTTCATGACCTATTACAATATTCTCTTCAGTCGCGGGGTGGACACCTTCGTTAAACAGGCTCAACAAACCGGAGGGGTGGGATTGATTATTCCAGACGTTCCCCCTGAGGAGGGTGAAGAATACCTCACCGCCTGTCGCACCTATCACCTTTCTCCTATCCTGCTGATGACCCCCACCAGCAGTTTAGAGCGACTTCGGCTAATTGCCGAGGCTGGTGACGGCTTTTTCTACTGCGTAGCTCGCAAGGGAGTTACCGGAGCAAAAACTTATCTATCAAAGGAAACCGATGAGTTCATCCAACGCTGTCGAAAGGTAACTGATCTACCCCTGGCTATGGGGCTTGGCATCTCCAGTCGGGAAGATTTCGACTACCTGGCCGGTAAGGTGGACATTGCCGTTATCGGGAGCGCTATTATCCGTATTTTTGAACAAGGAGGATACCAGGCATTGACGAGTTTTTTAGAAAAATTGATCATCGGGATCTCTTGAGAGCAGGGAAAATGTTTACCCTAAAGTTTTCCATAAGTTTTCCATGGGGCCCTGTGTGTTGTAGGCAGCTGGCAAGCCTTCTGGTGAGAAGTCAATAGTATGGAAGTCAATAGTATGTATGATTGTGTGTTTTAAGATAATCCCATAAAGAGAGTTTGGAGAATGATCAGAAACGAAAGAAACAATTTTGTGACTGCGATAGAAAAATTCAGCATGAGAGAAGAACTAAGGCAGAACCTTGAATCCTCCAGTCAACGAATCCTGTCTGAGCTGCCCTCCGAATTGCTATGGGAGTGGGATGACCGGTTTGATCTCCCCTTACTGGTCTTTCCCAAAGATATGGAGGAAGAAATTGTGGCTGTGATTAAGCGCCACTTTCCCAATCAGTGGGATCTTAATTCTATTAAAACGGCACCGCCGGTTATTCGAAAATTAGTGGATAAGTCCTTCGGCATCAGGATCGGGCAGACAGTGTTTGCTACGGACATGAACCAGGAGGCTTTTATGTTTGCCTTGTATTGGCCTTGGGAAGATAAGGTTACTGTTTCTTTGCGAATCGGTCTGACCGGGAAAGGAATTATGGGAGCCGATCAGGAAAAGATCGGAGAGTATCTTCGGGAGTGGTTTCAGCTTTAGTGGTTCTATCGCCTAAGTAAGGGCACTGGTTCAGTTTAATTGGCTCCCCGATCAGGGTAGTTGAATTTGGAATATTTCATCGCTCATGGCCATTTTCAGTTAAAAGTCAGCTAAATCACCATTCCATTATTTTCGCGAAAAGCGGGAATCGAAAATTCCTTGGATTCCGGCTCCTCACGAATGGTAGCCATGAGCGTATTTTATTTTTGGAATATTTCATTTGGAATATTTCATTATGGTAACAGACCTCTTTTGATTATTCCCAAAGATATCTCATGGATTCCTGCTTTCGCAGGAGTTACAAAAAAGACAAAAGTAGAGGTAATTAAACTAAACCAGTGCCCCCAAAGCCTGTGTGCTTAAGGCGATCATTTCGAGTGGGCATTGCAGATGTTCCCCATGTTGAAAAAATAATGTTGAAAATATAAAGGGGAGGAGAGAAAATAAAGAGAGAAGAAAGT
>JAILZY010000014.1 GCA_023512255.1 bacterium
ATCGCTGGAAAGAAAAACAGTAGAAACTGCTTAAAGTAAATCTCTATGGCCTCTTTCCAGCCGCTGTCTGCCTCACTGCAGGCAGTCTCGTCGCTGGTCGTAAGATCGCTGGTCGTAAGGTCGGTCTCCTCCATTAAGCCTGCTCTCCATGCGCTGTAGGGTTAAGCCTCGGATGTGGCCAAAGCTGAGCGGCGGCGAACTGCTCTCCACGCGCTGTAGGGTTAACCGGGCAGGTGAGTTGCAGGACACTCAAGCCTCCCCTGCTCTCAATGTGTGCTGTAGGGTTAAGCTACACTGCCGACTGCCTCCCTGCTCTCCATGCGCTATAGGGTTACCAAAACACCTATAAAAACACCCGCTAAAATTCCCTCACTCCCGTCGAGAAGAACTTTTAACTGTCGAGTTAAATATTACTCAGGTTGAATTAAATATTACTCAACTGGTTTACTTAAGCGCTTATATTTATTATTTTACCATTCATGAACATCGGAATTCTAGTAACTTTTACCCCTGTATTCTCGCTTTTGTGGGAGTGAGGGAATTGTAAAGTGCGCAAGCTTGGGGCGGACCACAAGGTCTGCCCCTACAATTAGCTTATCCGCACCTACAATTGATAGCGTAATTGATCCGCTGCGCGCTTTGTGTTACGCACTTAGCGAAAGAACCATCTGCTGATCCCTACACAATTGTGTAATTTGATCTGCTCTTGCGCCTAGAGCTTTTGCGCTTAGCAATAACCAATTAGTATTTATGAGCATCATCATTAGCCTCCGGGAAGGTTAAGTTTAGGTTTATCTGGATCAAGCGGCTGGATGCGGCCAGCTTCGACTTCTCCCACCTCAGGATCCCATAATGAGCCTGGGGAGGTAGGGTCCTGATCTAATAGTTCGGCCTCTTTTACCTGGTTTGGTGACAGCATCAGGGCTGATTGAATATCGGGAATAATCCTTTTGAGAAGACGCTTTTGCAGGAATTGGTCGCGGCAGGCGATTCGCACCTTTCGCTCCAGACTTTCAGTTTCTGTCGCGGCTGTTCTAAAGGCAACAGGGATGGTAATTTCTGCTTTGTAGATATCAGCGACATCGTAGACAAAGGAGAGCATTCTGCCGGTGTGGATAAATCCAAGGGTAGGGGAGAAGCCAGCAGAGATAATGGCGGCATGACAGATTCCATAGAGGCAGGCATTAGCGGCTGAGAGGGCTCTGTTTACAGGGTCGGTTTTAGTCCAGTTATTTCGCTGATAATTTCGGCCTGACCAGGGGACGCCAGTTTCCTTGGCAGCCTTGGCGTATGCTTCTCGAACGCGGATTCCTTCCAGGCCACGGATTTGCCTAAGGGTTAAATCAGGGGCGAATTTTTCGGAAAATCGAAGCTGATAGAGACGGCGCACTACCTGCATCCGGGATTGATCATCTGCCCACATTCTGGCCTGGTGTAGAAAATTGGCAGCAGTTCTGGTTTCACCCATACCCGAGGCATAGAACCTAACTCCTTCTTCTCCGCACCAGGCGATAAGACAGCCGTGGTCTGACAAGACAAGAACGGCGGCGTGGGTGATGGAGACGCCAGGGCCTAGCATCAGAAGGGAGAGATTAGCACAGGGGACAGCTACCTTGCCTGTTTCTCTGTGGATAGCAATAGCCTGCTCCTCCTGGTCTATTCGGCAGTGCTCCAGATAGAGGTAGGACCAGCCGTCATTGAATTTAGGAAGGATATGTAGGTCTTGAATTCTCATATTTCACCTTTAAGCAGATTTCACCTTCAGCGGAGCAATCAACCTCCAGCAGACCAAAGCCAAAGGCTTTGCCAGGGCCAAGGCCGCTGATAAGAGCTTGCCGCAGGCGGTCAGCATCGGTAACCTTGAGGATGCCTATATAGCGGGCAGAGCGAAGCCGGGCTTTGTGCTCCTTATGTTCCTCCTTATCGTTCTTAGATTCATAATATATTTTGCTGAAATAGACATAGCCAGTTTGAACGATGAGTCCCTGTGTTTCCACAGAGAAGCCATTTTCTTCGGCTCGCTTGATGAGCCACTCGTTGAGGTTATCGTCGCGGACAGGGACTCGCCTGCCTTGCTTAGCTTTTTGGCCGTCGGGGCCGACTTTGGCGATCTTGCGGGTTGGATTGGCCAAGAGATGGAATCTGAGGCGTTGGCCATTTTCAAATTGCGGATTGAAGGGCTTTATTTCTGGCGGTGCAGCTAAGAGATATTCGGCATTATGGAAGGCATAGTCCCAGTCAGGTTCTAGCGCGGATTGAACGATGATTACCGGGTTTCTGGGAGGATATCTGTGAGGATAAATGCCAATCTCTCTGGGTGGATGAATGTCAATCCGAAAGAGGAAGCCGTGGTCAGGACCTCGGCGGACATGAACTTGATTAGGGTCGATGCTTTCTGGCTTATTTGGGCTAAAGTCTTCCGGTCTAAAGGGTTTTAGAAAGTGAGGATCATTACGCTTTTTAAAAGGGGCTGGGAAAGCCATAGACAGACGCTGGTGGACGTGGTAGATGTTTCGCAGCCACAGCCGACCGGGTCTTGGGCGATCTGGATTATCGCCAACATCAATCAAGAGGATAGATCTATACAACATTATTACACCTCCTCGGGAGCAAGACGGCGGCGGCGGGTACTTAAGGAGCGAAATTTGATAATCTCCGCTCTTTTTTTGATGATTTCCTGACGCCAGCGTTCCTCTTCGGGGTTTATCCTATCTAGGCCCATCCCTAAGCCGTATTCAATCATGGTTACGGCATCGTGGCAGAGGCGGCAGAGGGAGCGAAGGTCGTCTATGGCCTCATGGCCGCCAGCTCGGCTATAGGTGATATGCTGGACAGTGGTGGCCGGAGCTTTACAGAAGACACAGAGGTTATAGTCATATTTGAGGCGCTCCTTCCGACGCTTTTTGTATTCGCTGTTGGTGTAGTTAGCTCGAGGGCGAGGCGGCGGTTGGGGGAGGCTCTGGCTAGGCTTTTTGTCGATTTTGATCTGGCCGTTATCTCCTACAGTCAATATCTTGCGGATGACAATGCGGGGGAGATGAGCAGGGGGATCAAAGGTTATGGGCACATCATACCATATTTCTTCGGTTTCTTCGGGCCAGTTTTGTTCGGCTGAGGGCTCGGCGGCTGAGGCTGAGGGCTCGGTCTGCGGCAGCACCAGCTCAGGCGGTGGGGACTCATGCAGTGTGGATTCCTGAGCGAGCGGCTGAGATTCCTGATCACGGTCGAGGAGGCAGGTTATGGTTTTGGGCGGGGGATCTTTCTCAAGCCGCGGGCGCCAGGGGATGGCAGTAATGGCCGAAAGAAGATCAGGATAGTAGGCTGGATTGGAGTAAGAACAATTGGAGTAAGAATAAGAGGATGATTGAGGATATTCTAAGGGTTTTGAAGATTCTAAGGGTTTTGAAGGAGGGGATTCTGAGTACTCTGAGGGAGAAGAAGAAGATTCTGATGTTTTTGAGGGATAAGATTCAAAGATTGGCCGACTGGGCGGACAAGACTTTCTGCCGAGGTAAAGCGTCCATTTAGGTTTTTGAACTGCTTCGGCCAGCTCAGCGATCAGAGCAGGATCCCCTTGGAGGGCGACTAGAAAAGAGGCATCACAGAGATACTCACGATAGGTAAGCATTGTCTTTCCCTTTGGTTTGCCTTCAGCAGTAGGCATTGCCCTTTTGGCGCCGACAGTGTTATAGTCAGACCAAAGGAAGCCGGGGGCATCGAGGCGAGCGGCCATGCGAAGGCTTGCTAACTGTGCAATTTTAGCCACTTCGGAGCGAGGGACACCCAAGGCGGCACAGAGTATGCCGATCACGCCAGATTTAGTAGGGGCCTTGGCTGTTCGTCGGACAATGAACTTTGAGCGATGATCACCCCAGGCTTGCAGTGGGCCTTCAAGCCGAAGAAAAAGAGTGTTTGGGGCATGGGAGGTTGATGCAGTAGAAAGATCGTAAGCAGCCATCATCCCCTCCTATTCCTAATGGTTACTATACTCCCTATGTTTAGCACTTCTTTTTGGACCTCTTCCCAGGTCAGGTCAGGGTGGTTGATCTCCTGGCCGAGTTTTTTGATTAGGCTAGAGAGGGTTTCATCGAGCGAGGTAACATCTGAATCTACAGCGACATTAACGGCGACATTAGCGGCGACATTAGCGGCGGCTGAATCTACAGCGACGTTAGCGGTGGCTGAATCTATAGCGACGTTAGCGGTGGCTGAATCTACAGCGACATTAGCGGCGGCGGTGGCCTTTAGGCCATTATCAATATTTTTTGGAGAATAGCGGCCGTTAGGTGAAAACCAGAGGCGCCAGTCGGGCCGGCCATACCCTTGGTCTATGTCGTTGATATAGGTAATCAATTGAGCGATGCTCTGCCAGATGAGATCACGATCGTCGTCTTGATTAACCGGCTTAGCGAAGGCATTGGCGTAGTTAACAGGTGTATTTTTCTTTTTGAGCTCGATCACTAGACAAGAGGGTGGGTTATGAGCGGCGAAGCTGTTTTGCTTGCCGGTTGGGTTAACCAGAGCTGCGGCCTTGATAAATGCTCCGACTGTGTGGGCAGCGAGTTTTTTGTTGCCCTTGAGATTGGCGAGCAGTGTTTCCCAATTGATGGAAAAGTATTTGTAAAAGCAGGCTGAAGTAAACATAGCTTCATCAAGATAGCCTGCTCCTGCATCTTCACCTGGGATATCGTCAGCAGCTACATAATAATCAATTTCAAGACGGGCCTCATGGGTACTTATGGCATGGGCAACCTGAAGAGCGGCTTCAACCTGAGTATTGAGGTTTTCCCTATCGAGCTTTTCCCAGATTTTAGCATTTTTACTAGGCTCCAACATCCGACCATAGAGGGCCATGTCTGGCGCTACTGTTAGCTCGGCGATCAGGCGGGCGAATTCTTCAGCTAAGGTTTTATTATCTTTCTTTTCATTCTTCAGGAGAAGCTCGGCCATCTTATCAATAGCCTCTTGGGTTGTGTAGACAAGCATTTTCGAGGACTTGGCCGGATCACTATCAGTACCGCTATCATCATCATTATCATCATTTACCTCACCATCCACATTTTTTTTGGCTTTCTTAGAGCTGGAGGTCTTAGGTTTAATCCCACACTTATCCAGAATGTTCTCGATGCGGTCTTTCATCTTTTTGTTAGGATTAGCGGCGGTTATTCTTTTGTCGATCTCTTCAGCCAAACGTCGGGTGCGGACGCCGCCGAGCAGGTTTTCGAATTCTTTGCTTAGGCGAATACTGCGCTTTAGGCATTGGCTTGAGATGCGCGAGCGCAATACCCCTCCAAAATAGCATGTTTTAGGTGCTCCGAGGTCATCCCGATTTAAATTGGCTGGACTGTGATTTTGAATAGCATGGATTTCGATCAGCATATTAATTTTCCTCCTATATTAATTTTCCTCCTATTAGAGGTTTTTCATTGGTGTTCACTAGTATTCAGTAGTGTCCCTTTTTAACTATTTTTCAATGGTGTCTCAAGTTGTTCAAAAACTCCTCTGCCCACCTGAGGCGAACGGATTCACGTTCCCAGATGGAGAGATCATCTGTCAGCTTGACCCAATTTAGGCTCATATGGTTTGAATAGAGCAGAGCAAGAGCCCACCTGAGAGCAGGCTCTATATTGTGGAGCGGTAATATAAGGAGAGTGTCAAAGCGGTAGCGAAATTTTTCATCTTTTGGTGGGCATAATAGAGCCAGTTGCCGGGCCAGGGTTTTGGTTTCGTCTTCTGAGGAGTGAGCAATGGGATAGCAGGCGTAGAGTTTGGCTATCATCCAGGCCACCTGACGCCGCGGGGCTCTCTGGCTTTTCTGGCGCAATGGCCACCAGAGGCCGGTAAACAGGTCAAAGCCAGTGAGCGTGTGGTCTAGCCCTTGGTCAGCAGAAGAGCGTAGGAGACTGAGTTCCCCCTTTTTGACTGTGTTCTCCAAAATATGGATATATTGTTCAGTTGGGGTCATTTTATTTGACTTTTTTTCAGTTAGGGTCATTGGGTAATCGCCTCCTTTCCCCGGCGTGCTTGTGATTTACGCTTGCTGGACTTGGATTTACTCAGGTTAAGGCTAAGCTTATGCTGAGTTTTTTGGAAAAGGCTATCTTGCTCCTCAAGGTATGAGAGATATGAGGGCTTAGGAGCCAGCTTAGGGGCCAGATTAGGAGCCAGAAATGATTTGACAATAGCTTTCACAACTGGGGCTACGGCTTCCATAACCTGAGGAGGCAGATCGACTTTTTTTCCCCCTCCTTTTCGGCCTTTGTCATCTTTGGGGGTAAATTTGTCTGCGGCGCTGCCTTCAGCGGTTAATTTATCCGCTGCTGCGGTGGCGTCGGCAGCGACATCTCTGATCATAGCACCCTCTTCGATCAGGGAATGAACAGGATGATGGATATATTTAAGGGAGCGATTAATAAGTTTTTCTTCTTTGGACTTATTTTTATTTTGGTAAAGGCTATCCACGTTTGAGAAGTTCTCGATCAGCCTCTTTTGCTGGTCGATGCAATTTTGATGATGATCTGAGGGGATGGATGGAGGAATTCTATATTTATATTCCGAGGCCTCGAAATATTTAGCTTGATTTGTTGAGAAGTTGACCAGCCACCAGGTGGATGAATTTGCCTGGGGCATGGGGCTGATATGGGGATCGGTCCAGTTGGGCTTTTGAATTTTAGGTGCAGGTTCAAATATACAGTAGCGGATCAGGGGCGCTTTTTGCCCACATGAGATGCAATTGGCAGGATGGTCATCAGGATCATCCAGCCACACCAGACGAGGCAGCCAGGTCAAGCCGAAGAGCAGAGGCAAAGGATCCTTAGAAGAGTCAGGAGACGGCAGCTCTTTTTCCCATTGTGGATAGCCTATATTTGCCGCCCGCTGCCATAAGAGGAGCAGAGTATCGGCAAGTGATGAGCCTGTAGGGAAAATGTAAATCGGCGGTGCCCCATTGATGCCACGAATATTTCCTGGTCCTCTAACAGTACTAAATGGAGGCAGTCTCAATAAGCCTATAGCACAGCAGGGTAGACATAAACCGTTTTGGCCATCGATTGAATGCCGAAAGTGCCACCAATTGCTACCAGTAGGTACTTCATGTATAAGATAGTTGGCACTTTTTTTCTCATTACTTTTTTTCTTCTTATAGCTAATTTCACGATGCTGATAGAATCTTTTGCTATCGCCCAGAAGATTAAAGCAGTCTTTGTTTTCTTTGAGTTTTGACCAGTCTGTAGGAAAGGAATTAGGGGATGAATGGCGGTCTGGCGGATTGCCGTGGCACCAATAGAGGAGGGCGAGCAAAAAGCGCAAGATAGCGGCGCGATCCATAGGGTTAGAGCTGGCTATTTGGCGAATGGCATGGGCTTCAGCTAGGGTCTGGGAAATGCCAAGACGATCAAATGCTCCATTTTTGAATAAAACTGGAATCCATTTTTCATCCAAAAGGTTATAGTTCATAGTCGTCTCCTTGGTATTTTTCACTATGGCACATTTTATATGGCAACAGACATATTTTATAAAAGTTATAGCTTATAAAAGTTACAGCCGTCATTTTGAGCGAAAGCGGGAATCCAGACTTTTCAAAGGATTCTGGTTCTTTTCTTTCGCAGGTTAGCGAAAAATGCCAGCGGCTGCTTTCAAATTCTGCCGATAGACATGCCTGGTCATTAAAAAGTGCCTGACACAGTGAATATTTTTAGCTTATTATTTTTATTTTTTATTTATTATAGTGTTTCAAACATAAATTTTCAAATTTAATTTAGAAAAAAATTTTTTGGTATATGTATTTTGGTCGCTCTTATTTATTAGCTACCATTGAGATAAATAACCCTAATAAGAGCTAAGCCCCTTCGAGGGGTTATGGTTGTTCTAATATAAGGTTTATGGTGTCTGATATATAAGAGCGATTTTAGTTTATGATTTATGGTTTGCCTAAGGGCTGGGGATAAGGGATAAATGGATAAGAGGAGAATATGGGTGGGTATATAAAAGATTCATAGGGGATAAGAGCTTCAAGGAAAATGGAGATATGGAGATATCAGATAAATGATAAGGGAGGATAAGTATAACAGCAGGTATGCTAGGTATAACAGCAGGGAGGGAATAATCGGTTATGAGTTATGAGTAAGACCAGATAAATGATAAGGGATGGTAGGTATAACAGTAGGGATGGTAGGTATAACAGCAGGGAGGAATAATCGGTTATGAGTTTGGTTATGAGTTAGTTGTGAGTTATGAGTAATTCGGCTATGAGTTATGAGTATGAGGGTATGGGCGATCTTGGCGATCGCCCCATTTTTTTACCCTTTCAGCACGGCCAGGGGATTGAGTTTGGCCACCTTGCGGCTGATTCCTGCCTCGTGAGCTACCCTGACCACATCAGCCACATCCTTGTAGGCTTCAGAGATCTCTTCAACCACAGTGTGCTTTCCTGGAGCACGGACCAGAATACCCCGATCCTCCATTTCACGGACAATGGCCCGGCCCTTGGCTACTTTCACCGCCTGATGGCGGCTCATGAGCCGGCCTGCGCCGTGGCAGGTGCTGGCGAAGGTCTCAGCCATAGCTTTTTCCGTGCCCAGCAGGACAAAAGAGTAGCGGCCCATATCACCAGGGATAAGGACCGGCTGGCCAATGCTTTGGTAGTCTTTGGGGATGAGCGGATGATGAGCTGGAAAGGCTCGAGTGGCGCCTTTTCGATGGACGCAGAGCTTTCGCCTTTGGCCATTGATTGTGAATTCCTCGATCTTGGCGATGTTATGGCAGACATCGTAGACAAGCTCTAGGCCGATTTCCTCTGGTTTTAGGCCAAGAGCCTGCTGGAAGCTCTGCCGTACCCAGTGGGTCATTAGTTGTCGGTTAGTAAAGGCGAAATTGGCCGCGCAGGCCATAGCCGAAAGATAATTTTGTCCCTCCTTGGACTGAATCGGTGCACAGGCAAGTTGCGGATCAGGAAGTTCGATGCCATATTTTTGGGCCGCATCGAGCATAATCTCAAGGTTATCCTCACAGATCTGATGCCCAAGCCCCCGTGAGCCTGAGTGAATCATGACCGTGATGCTGTCAGGTTCTAATCCGAGAACGCTAGCGGCCTGCTGGTCGAATATTTCAGTTACTGAGGCGATCTCCACAAAGTGGTTCCCTGAGCCTAAGGTGCCGATCTCAGGTCTTCCCCGCTCAAGAGCCTTTTTTGACAAAAGCTCTGGGTTGGCTCCGGCAATACAGCCTCGATCCTCGATGTGGTCAAGGTCCTGCGGCAGCCCATACCCCTGCTCGATAGCCCAGGCTGCGCCCTTGGTCAGGACCTGGAGCTCATCAGAGGGGCTAAGCTTAAGGTCTTTTCTCCGGGAGCCTACGCCGGAGGGGATGTTGTGAAAGATAGTCTCGATCAGCTTTCGCATCTGTGGTTGTACTTCATCCCTTTTTAGGTTTGACCGCATCAGCCTGACTCCACAGTTGATGTCGTAGCCGACCCCGCCTGGTGAGATCACACCCTCTTTCAGATCAAAGGCAGCTACCCCGCCGATCGGAAAGCCATAGCCCCAGTGGATATCTGGCATGGCCAGCGAATAGCCGACAATACCGGGCAGACAGGCAACATTGGCTACCTGGACAAGGCTCATGTCCTTTTCCATGATATCCTCTAGCATCTTCTGATCGGCATAGACCAGGCCATCGGTTCTCATCTTCCCCTGACGGGGAATTCGCCATCGGTAATCATCGACTTTTTGTACCTTTGGTTTTTCTGTTGCTTCTGGCATGATTTTACCCTTTAAATTTAAATACAAAATTAAAAAATTTAAATATAAAATTAATTTAATTTAATTTAAATTAATTAAAATATCAAAGATAAAATTAAATATCAAAGATAATAGTTGCCTCCCAACGCTCATTTACCTTTTGCAGGCATAGCCGGTGATGAGTTACGGCTTTAATTGCGGTCTTTATCTCATGGCGGTCAGGATCATAAACTTCTCCAAGACAGATGGCCTCAAGCCGCTGATCAGTAAGAGAGTTGATGTTGCAGGTTTGAAACAGCCAAAGATCTACCTCAAATAGGTAAAGGAGCTCACTCAGCCAGGCTACAAGCAGCCGCTCCCAGCCTCCTGATTTTTCCACCACAATTTGCTTTTTTTGGCAAGGGGTTATTTTCTCCCGTTCGGTAAGTATGTCAAAAAAGGCCTTGCTAGCGTTTTCAAATAGCTCTGCTAGATCAGAGCCGAAAACCCTTACCCCGATATCACCGGTGTGCTCGATATACTCATATTCCTTTTGGGGATTAACTTTGGTGTGGGAACTTTGAGCAGCTATCCGATCTTTTTCTTCCATATCTTCCCTTTAATTAAAAGCTGAATCTTCCCTCTAATTCAAAACCGATCCTCATCCTATCCAAGGATCCTATCCAAGACCCACTCCATCGATTTTCGCTCCACAGTTAGGGCAGTGAGCCTCTTTGATGATATTTTGCTTTAGAAAAAAGCCCCTTCGCTCGATCAGCAGCGTATGGCATTGATAGCAGAAGGTGTTTTCTCCCATCTCTCCTGGGATATTTCCAGTATAGACATAGCGTAGACCAGCTGCAAGGCCAATTTCCCTGGCCTTTTGGAGAGTCTCGATCGGCGTTCTCGGCTCATCAATCAATTTATAGGCTGGAGAAAACCGGGTTACATGCCAGGGGATAGCTGGATCAAGATCTGCGAGGAAGTGGGCTATTTGGTCAAGCTCTTCGGGAGAATCATTATGATGGGGAATAACCAGAGTGGTAACTTCAATCCAGATTCCAAGGTCATGGTAGAGGCGAATAGAGTCTAGAACGGGCTTTAGTTTAGCGCCGCAAAGCCTAAGATGCCGCTCCTCATTGAAGCCCTTGAGGTCAATATTGGCCGCGTCGATCAGAGGGGCGGCCTCCCTGAGAGCCTCCTCAGTGATGTAGCCATTGGTTACCAGGACATTTTTGATTCCCTTTGGTTTGGCTATCTTAGCGGTATCGAGAACATACTCCAGAAAGATAGTCGGCTCCGTATAAGTGTAGGCAATGCTTTCACAGCGGTTGAGCAGGGCTGATTCGACGATTTGCTCTGGCTTTAGTCCCTTGCCGATGATCTGGCCGCCTTCATTGATGATTTGCGAGATTGAAAAATTTTGGCAGTTCAGACAGCGGAAATTGCAGCCAACAGTGGCTATGGAAAAGCTTAGGCTGCCTGGGTAGAAATGGAAAAAAGGTTTTTTTTCAATCGGATCTACTTGGTCAGCAATCGCCTTCCCATATACCAGGCTGTAGAGTGTGCCGTCAATATTTCTCCTTACCCCACAAATCCCAAGCTTATCCGGCGGAATCAGACATCGGTGACTGCATAGGTAGCAGCGGACCTTCTGATCAGGCTCTTTTTTGTAGAATTTCGCCTCTTCCATGGCTAATTTATCCCCCTATGTTATCTTTGCGCACAAGATATCTCTCTTTGCGCGCCAAGAGCGCTCCCGGCCTTGCCGAATAAAGGCAAGAAAGAGCTCCCCCTGCCCCAGCCTCCCCGAATAAGTAAAGTCCCAAATTAACTAAAGCCAAAAATAAGTAAAGCATAGTGTGTAGATCTACTATCTTTCAGTTTCGGCTTGTTTAGGAAAAATTCCTTGCCCTCTCGGGCATTAAATTAAGGGTAGCTTAAGCTTTTAATTTGCTTTTAGGTTTGCGGCAGATAATCAGCAGGTTTAATGTGATATTTTCTAAGGTCTCGGTAGATTGTGGCCTGATTTAATCCTGATATTTTGGCCGCGGCGGTCTTATCACCTCCACAGGCTTGGAGGAGTTTTTTTAGATAGCTTATCTCAAACATTTTCTTGGCTTCTTTATAGTTAAGAGGAAAAGTATCAGTTTTTTCCGCAAGAGCAGGGTGTAAGTTGCGAATTGTGTTCGGTAGGCAAGAGACATCAATTGTATCTCCTTCGCACAGGATAACACCCCGTTTAATCACATTTTCAAGCTCGCGGATATTTCCAGGCCAGGAGAAATCCTTCAATAAGTTCATGGCTTCAGGGGAGATAGTGGTTACATTTTTCTTTTCTTTTTCGGAAAATTTTTTGAGAAAGAAATAGGCCAGCAGGGGAATATCCTCTTTCCTCTCTCGCAGGGGAGGCAGCTCGATGTTGATGACATTGATTCGAAAATAAAGGTCTTCTCGGAATTTTCCCTCCTCTACGGCCTTGGCCAGGTCCTTGTTGGTAGCACTTATAATGCGCACATCGGCGTACAGGGTCTCATGCCCGCCTACCCTTTGAAATTCACCTGTCTGGAGGACCCGCAGTAATTTTACCTGAAAATTCAACGACGCCTCCCCGATTTCATCCAGAAACAGCGTTCCACCTTCGGCCAGGTCGAATCGGCCCAGCTTATCCTTATAGGCCTCGCTGAAAGCTCCTTTATTATAGCCAAATAGCTCTGATTCCAAAAGGGTGTCAGGCAGGGCACCACAGTTTATGGCCACGAAGGGTTTAGCTGCCCGCGGGCTGAGGTTGTGCAGGGTGCGGGCCAGCAGTTCCTTGCCTGTCCCGCTTTCCCCGGTCAGTAGCACGGTAGTATCGCTTGGGGCTACCCTTTTGATAAGCTCTTGGATTTCCCTCATTTTGGCAGATTTGCCAATCATGGTGCTGGTTTTGGTCTGGAGGGCCAGTTGTTCATACAAAAAGGCGTTTTCCATCAGAATTCTCTGATGCTCTAAGGCCTTTTCAATCCGCAGCAAAACCTCTTCAGGTGGGGGAAAGGGTTTAGAGATAAAATCCTCAGCCCCCATCTTGACCGCTTCGACCGCAATATCCGCTGTCCCATGCCCGCTCATCATAACGATCAGTGCATGTGGTTGCATGATCTTCAACTGCTGCAGGATCTGCATCCCATTCATACTGCCTGGCAATTTTAGATCAAGGAGGACCAGGTCGAACACCTCCTTTTTGAATAAATCTATCCCTTGCTCTCCATCATAAGCAGCGACTAACTGGTATCCTGCCGGCTCAAGGACCCTTTTTAAGAACCCTTGAGTGAAGTCTTCATCATCAATAATCAATATCTTCTTTTTTCTCTTCATTTTCATCATTCCTGCCCCTTCACCTTTCTTGAATTCAGCAAGAGTCGATCATCGTTTGTGGGCTCAGTTTTGGGTTGTTTTCGATTTTGGGCCAGCGGTGGAGTTTTAAAAGCCATCCTTCGAATGGGCGATTGGAAAGTAAATCATGAATGTTGCTCCCTTTCCCTCTTCGCTCTCGACTTTAATTTTTCCATTATGAGCCTTGATAATACCATGAGCGATGCTGAGGCCGAGCCCGGTACCGTACTCTTTATCCTTGGTGGTGAAAAAGGGATCAAAGATCTTGTCGATGATGGATTTTGGGATGCCATGTCCTGAATCGGCAAATTTTACAACTACATAATCCTGATGATCATCTGGATCATGAACGGTGTCAGCGGAAATCCTGATCTCCCCTCCCCCGGGCATGGCGTGCCGCGAATTCATCATGAGATTTAAAAAGACTTGCTGGATCTGAGTCATATTTCCCTCTATGGGAGGCAGAGGCTGGCTTGGGTCTCGGATAATTTTTATATTCTCAACCTTGAGGGTATTTTCAATCAGCACCAGGGTGTTGTCGATCACAACCTGCAAGTCCAGCAGTTCAAAGTTAAAATGATGTGGCCGTGAAAAATTCAAGAGATTTTTGACAATATCTCGGCACTGGAGAGCCCCTCTTTCGACCGTATCAAGAAGCTCGCGGTTTGGATCATCCTTGCTGATTCTCCTCTGGAGCAGTTGGACATAGTTCAGGACACCCACCAGGGGATTGTTCAACTGATGGGCCAGGCCGCTAGCCAGCTCTCCGATGGCGGCCAGCTTACCAGTTTGGATCACCTTAAGCTGCATACTAACCTGCTGGGTAATGTCCTGCACCAGACACAACACTTGAACAATATCGCCGTTGACATCCATCAGTGGTGTGGTTGTAAGTTGATAGTGTTTGCGCTCTCCGTCGTGGTTGATCAGGCTGTGCCTTACCCTTTGAATGGCCCCGGTTTCAAACGTAGCCCGCATCATGCACTTATCACAATTGCTAGAGCCTCGTTTGAACAGCACATAGCAAGGCATCCCTTTAATATCAGAGTCTGTTTTAAACCACTCCTCCATAGTCCGGTTTGACCAAGTGATCCGGTAGTTCCGATCGACAATGATCAATCCTGCTCCGATAGCGCTGATGATATTCTCAAGTTTTCTTTTTTCCTGCTGCAAGCGCACATTGATATAAGCTGTCCGCTGCCGAAGCTCTTCCTGCTGTCTCTTGAGCTCATGTCGCTCCAGAGCTCTTTGAATAATCATATCAAGCTTATTCAAATAGTCTCCATCCTTATTTACATAGTCTGAAATTCCCATTTTCATGGCCTGGACAGCCACCTGCTCATTGCCGTGTCCGGTGATCATGATTGTTGGAATATTCAGCTCTCTCTTTCTCATGTTCCAGAGAAATTCGAGTCCGTTCATGTGAGGCAGAGAGTAATTGAGGAGAATGACATCGTATTGGTTCTTTTCTAATAACTCAAGGCCCTCCTCTCCACTGCCTGCCGTAGTGATATTCATTTTCATCAGGGTGCTTCTCATTAAAGCATCCTGGATAAGCTGTTGATGTTGAGGGCTGTCTTCGACCAGCAATAGGTGGATGGTGGTTGAGGAGCTCTCTTTCGTTTCCGTGGATAGCTCTTCTTTTATCTCTTCTTTTACCTCGGTATCCTTTATACTGTTCATAGGCTTTCTTTTTACCTTAATCAAGTGATAATCATCAGCGTTCTATAAATTCTAAAGTCTGTTTGATTGAATATAACAAAATATCTCCTGTTTGTAAATGAGATTTACCAGACAAAAGCGGGGCAATCTGGATTAATTAAAATTATGACATTGATATTTTACGGGAAATGTTGTAAAATTTTAATCAATAAACTAAAAGTCGCCATAATGTCGCTAGGGAATAAACCCTATTGTGCCTTATTATAAAGCTGAATAGAAGCATTTTCTCAACATACAATAACAATTAATAGCCAAATATAATAGCGAAGATAGTGAAAATAAGGAATCAAACTTCATGAAAAAAACAGCGCTGCTTCTCTTGTTGATCAGTATCCTCCCTCTCTGGTTAAATAGTTTTTATTTTGGAAAAGCTTATGCCCAAATTTATCCATATTTAGCTTCTGGATCATCAAGCCCGCTGCTATCTACAGCTTATCTGTCGGTTTATTTAAGCCCTTATTATTATAATACCCTGCTTCCCATGTCCTATTTTGGTCAGTTTGATCCATCCATTGACCTGGACGAGGTTAGTCTCTCTCTCGATATTCTCTACAGTCCGGGCCAGTATAGAACCTTCGATCCAAGCTCTCTGAAAGGTTTTTATCAGTTTTCTCCCTCTCCATTCAACTATTTGTGGAATTCTCTGCTCGCCGGTCAGGACGAGACAGTAGTGCTAAATCCCTTCTTTGCCACCCCATTTTACTATCCACTACTTAATAAAGGCTATTTTTCGACCCATCCGGCCGAGCGGACCGTTCCTCTTTCTCTCTATACCCTTTATTCTATTGCTCCCCATCTGCCTGAGCTGTTTTATACCGCCAGCCAGGCAGGGCTTGCACCTGTCCAGAGTTTTACGAATGCCTTAGGATTGTCTCTGCTACCAATTTTATAATAAAATATTATACATTATTGCCAAAAGTATTTCAAAAAGCCGATGCTTTTTCTCCAATAATCCGAAAAGAAAAGATAAGGTGTTTTTTGAACCTTGAAGAAGTTTATAAAATATGTAGATTAAATAATGATATTTGGCTTCAATCAAGGTTGATTTTAAAATCTTAAAAAAACAGTAATTCAATTAGATATCTGTTTTTTATTAAGCCCTTACCCAAAAAATAAAATAGTCTGAATCGATCCCGACCTCCTAAATCAAATCTTATTTATAATATATTAAAAGAGGGTATTGCAAAAAAGTAATAATATGGTATAATCTATCTTGATCTTATAAAGGGTTTTATTAATTCAATAGAACCAAATGATTACCTTAAATTCTAAAAGAAGGAGAAAAAAATGGTATTTGACAAAGCAAACATTCTGGTGGTCGATGATGACCAGGATCTTAGCGAATTCATTGTCGAACTTCTGGTGAAGGATGGCTACAAGGTTTCTGCGGTAACCAATATTAATGATTCCCTCTCCAAACTGAAGAATGATATCTTCGATATTGTTTTACTTGACCTGAAATTGCCCGATGTTAATGGCAGCCAGGGAATAACCGAGATCAAAAAAGTATCTCCTCATTCCAAAGTGATTATCCTGACCGGATATCCGTCGGTAGACTCCGCTGTTTCGACCATGAAAAACGGGGCTATCGATTATCTTAAGAAGCCGTTTAAGAATGAGGAATTACTCGATATCATCAGGAGCAACATCAACCTTGAGGTTAAAAACAATATCCTGAGCAAGCTGGGAGAGAAAATCAAGAGTATCCGAAAGAGCAAGGGCATCAAGATCAAACAGCTTAGCACTCGGTCGGGGTTAACTGAAAGCTCGATCTCAATGATCGAAAACGGGAAAATATCTCCCTCGATTACAACCATCAACAAGATTGCTATGGCCCTGAGTGTTCACCCGATTGAATTTTTCGAGATCGAAAAGCATAAAAAATGGGTCGTAACCCGAAAAGGGGAGAGGGAAAAACTGCTGTTCGACAACTCTGACAACAAGCTGGAGTTTTTGATCAAAGACAAGAAAGACTACCGAAATGAGATTTTTATCTCGTATTTGGGTGCAAACCAAAAGTCCTTTGAAGAGTATATTACCCACGAGGGATATAAGTTTGGCTATGTTCTCTCTGGGGCAGTTGAAGTGGAACTGGGCAATGAGAAGGTCAGGGTCAATGAAGGAGATACCATCTTCTTCGAGGCTATTATCCCCCACCTGTGGAAAAGTGCCGACAATCGAGAATCGAGTACTTTGTGGGTCGTAACCCGGGAGTAGTCAATCTGAGCTCGAGCGGCTCTAATTCGGCAATTTTTAACTGGTTAGGAGGGGGGAAGAGCAGCTGCTTGTAGTCATGACCAGAGATGCTGAAAAAAGCCACGGGATAGGGGAAAGGAAGCTAACTTTTTATGGTATAGCCCCCTTTTCCCTTCTCCGTGGCGAGAAGTTTTCCTTATCGCCGCCGGAGATATTGTCCAAAGGCTTGGAGATAGTGCCCAAAGGCTTGACCAGAGTTGGCAGGCCCTAATCTTTTAGCTTGATCGCTTCTTCAATTAGCATCACTGGGATACCATCCCGAATAGGGTATTTTAGCTTGCAATTTCGGCAGATAAATCCATCCTCTTCAGGCGTTAACTCAAGATCTCCCTTACATTTTGGACAAACTAAAATTTCTAGCAATTCCTTATCGATAGACATCTTCTTTCCCCTTATTTTTGTTCCAAAAATTCTTCAGCCAGACAAATTCTCTCTCAAGCCCTTCTCTGATCGAGACCATCGGCTGAAATCCTAGGATATTAGCTGCCTTGCTGATATCAGCATAGGTGTGGCTGGCATCCCCTTTCTGAGCTGGCCTGGTAGCAATAGTTAGCTTTCTTCCCACGATCTGTTCAATTACGGCAATCGCGCTGGCCAGATTGAGGCGATTGCCGCCACCAATATTGAAGACTTCGCCCTCGGCTGAGCTTTCCACAGCCAGAATATGGGCTCTGACGATATCGGCAATGTAGGTGAAATCTCGCGTCTGCTCTCCCGAGCCGTAGAGTTCAATAGGTTTGTTCATCAGGCTGGCAGCCAGAAATTTGTGGAAGGCCATATCGGGTCTCTGCCTTGGGCCAAAGACAGTGAAATAGCGCAGCGAGATGGTCGGGATGTTGAAATTTTTCCAGTAAAGATACACCAGATGCTCGGCAGCCAGCTTAGATACTCCGTAAGGGGAAACTGGGCTTGGATAATCAGTCTCTTTCATGGGCAAAGAACGGACCTCGCCATAAACCGAGGAAGATGAGGCATAAATGAATTTTTTCAATTTGATATCCTTACAGGCCTCAAGCAGCCGCTGGGTAGCTCGGATATTGTTTTCCGTATAAATTTCAAAATTCTTCCCCCAACTGGCCCGCACTCCAGCCTGCGCGGCTAGATGGAAAACCACCTCTACCCCAGACAGCAATGAGTCAAGGTCTGCCTCCAAAATAGATTGCTCGAGCAGGGTAAACTGGCTGCTTGCTCGCAATTGCTCAAGATTGGCCTCTTTGAACATCCGGGGATAGTAGTCAAGGAAACAATCGACTCCAACTACCTGATGGCCGAGTCTGATAAGTTCCTCCGACAGGCTTGAGCCGATAAAACCAGCCGCACCAGTAACTAGACATTTCATCTTTTTTTTCACTTACCCTTTCTTTTCTATATTTTTAACTCATTCTTCCTGGCGAGGGTTTAAAGTTTTTTTCACTCTTATAGTGCTTCAACTTTGGTTTTTCCAGGCATGATTTTTGATTAGCTATTTTTGGTGAAAATTTATAGTTTATTTCAATATTGTATTCAGTTTACCATAAAAATATGTTCATCGGCGTGATTATCAATATTCATGCCAATCAAAACCTAACTTGAACGAGTATATATCAGACACCGTAAAAAGTACGAAAACAGACCCAATTACCCAATCAATCGCAGGGACGGCCCCCTGTGGTCGCCAAAATTGCGCGCTTTGTTAGCGAGAGAGGACCGTTAAAAATAAGAGCGAATTTTTTTAACATTCGGTTTTTGACAATGAGAGATAGCATTAACCCATCTCCCCCCCTCAGTGGGTTTCTGTAAGCATCTGGCGAGCGGCCTCCATTACCTGATCGACCGAGATTGCCCGCAGACAGGTTTTATGAGTGCAAAAGCGGCGAAAACATCCCCGGCAAGGCACTCCTTCGGCCTGCACCACCCGGTGATTAGCCCCGTAGGGGCCGTTTCGCTCTGGCGATGTAGGTCCATAGAGGCCAAGACAGGGAATGCCTAGGGCTGCGGCCATGTGTAGTGGTCCGGTATCGCCAGCGATGAAAAGCTGCGCCCGCCTCATCAGGGCCAGAGACTGCTTAAGGTTAGTTGGGCAGGCTCTGATTGAGGGCTGATGCATCTTTTTTTGGATAGCCTTAACCATTGGCAGCTCCGGAGGTCCCCATAGGAAAATCACCACTCCCCCAAGGTCCGAAATAATCCGATCGGCCAGAGCGGCGTAATTTTCCTCACCCCACAGTTTAGTCTCCCATCCGGCCCCGGGATTGATCACCACTGGCCGGCAGTCGTCTGATATTTTGTTGCGATCCAGGAATCGAGCAATATAGGCATGGTCCTCAGCTGGAATGTGGATCCTAAATCGCCTCTGCCCCCTATCTGCCCCTAGCTCCCGAACCAGGCTCAGGTATCGGTCAACGATATGGACATCACTGGCTGAGGGAGTAACATGCCAGTTGGTGAACCTGGCGCTGGCTGGCTCGCGGCAGTAGTCGGCACTGAATCCAATCCTCACCCTGGCTCCGGTCAGCCAGGTTATGAGGCCGCTTTTAATCAATCCCTGAAGATCGATGGCCAGCTCAAAGCCCGCTCGCCGCAAAGATCGGCCAAAGCGGTAAATCTCTCGAAGAACCGAGGCGGTCTTGTGAACATAGGGAAGCTCTAGTAGCCAGCGGTCTTTATCAAAAACGATGATGTCATCAAGATCGGGATTTCCTTCTAGGATCTGCTGGCATTTTCCTTGCACAATCCAGGAAAGCCGGGCTTTTGGGTAGCGCTCCCGCAAGGCGCTGGCCACAGGCAGGGCATGAACCACATCTCCGATGGCGCTCAGTTTGACGATGGCGATGTTAGTGAATTCAGTCTGTTTCATCATCTCGACCTTGTTGGCCTAAAAATTGCTCTTAAAACCCGGCCTTCACTCGCTTATTCACCGATCAGTGCACCTCTTTCTCTTCCTTGCTTGGCGTGTTCACTGCTTCAGCGCACTTCCCCCTGCCTTAAAGCCCAGCTTTAGGATAATATCGCTTGATGAGTGGCTTTTCGGATCACCCACAATGGCTACCCTTCCTCCATAGGAGCGGACAATAGCGGCTTCAGGAACGCTTTCTTCGGTATAGTCTGTTCCTTTAGCCTGGATGTCAGGTTTTAGCGCCAGGATAAGGTTTTCAACCGTAAGCTCAGGGAAAATGGTAATATAGTCAACACAGGCCAGGGCGGCCAGCATCTCTGCCCGCTCATCCTGGGGAAAGAGAGGCCGGCTTTGACCTTTGAGGATGCGGGCAGATTGATCGCTATTTAGACCCACAATCAGGATATCCCCAAGCTCCTTGGCTCCTTGGAGGTAGCGAATATGGCCGACGTGCAAAAGATCAAAGCAGCCATTGGCCAGAACGATCCGCTTCCCCTCGGCCCGAAGCTCCTTGGAAAGGTGAGATAATTCTTCTCTAGTTTTGAGCTTTCTGATTAGATATTGACTACTCATGCTCTCCTGCCCCTTCCCCCTCGACCGCATCCCGTAGCTCTTGCCAGAATACAGGAGCGGTTCCACTTTTGGTAACCTTAATCCCTCCGGCATAATTGGCTAGCTGGGCGGCTTCAAGTGGGGTGGCCCCTGCGCTCAGAGCTAGGGTAAAGGTGCTGATGACCGTATCACCAGCTCCGGTAACATCGGCCACCTCATCCTGGCCATAGATTGGGATAAAGTGAAAGTCTCCGGTTTGCTCAAGGAGAAACATACCGCGCTGGCCGCGGGTAATCAGGATATTTTTGCTGCCGGTTTTATCAAGAGCCATCTGGCCACAGAGTTTCAGGTCATCCTCGGTCTTTAGCTTGCGGCCTAGGGCTTGCTCGATCTCAGGCTCATTGGGAGTCAGAGCAGTTGCTCTACGATAAGAGAGAAGTTCATAGCGAGAGTCTATAGTGATGATTCTCGATGGCTGCTCGGCGGCCAATTGACTCACTGCCTCTCTGACCCTGGCCGAGCAGACTCCAAGGCCGTAGTCTGAAACCAGCAGAGCATCGACCAGATCAATATTTTCCGCAAGTGATTGGATGATAAATTCTTCCACTTCACCATCCACCGGCGTTTGCATCTCTCGATCAATTCGCACCACTTGCTGTTTGGCCGTGTGGTGGCTTCCAGCCAAAACTCGCGTCTTGGTTGTGGTCTGATACCCCCTGGCTCGATAGACTAGATCAGTTGAAATACCCTTACCCTGCATTAGGCTAAGTAGATATTCTCCCATCTCATCCTCTCCGACTACAGAGAGCGGCACTACCTTGGCTCCAAGGGAGCAGACATTGTGAACAGCGTTAGCCCCGCCGCCTAGGACTATTTTCCTTGATTCATACTTTAGAATCAGCACCGGAGCTTCCCGTGAGATGCGGCTACAGTGGGTAAAAAGATATTCATCAGCGATCAGATCACCCAAGACCATGATTTTTTTTGAGGAAAAACGATCCAAAATAGCAGTCAAGCGCCGAGCATTCATCAGGAGTGCTTCTCCTCCTGTAACTCCTGCTGCAGGATCCACTTGACAGCAGCCAGGAGGTCTTCGGCCACAAAATCAGGTTTTTGCTCCCACTGATCGCCATAGAGCTCATACTCACCTATTCCGTAGCCAGTGAGAACCAGAATTGACTTTATTCCCGCCCTATGCCCCATGATCACTTCGGTATGTTTATCGCCGATGATATAGGATGTTGACAGGTCGATCTTAAGATCGCGAGCTGCTTTTTCCAACATGCCGATCTTTGGTTTGCGGCAGTCGCAGTCAATCCGGTATTGGGGCGGCCCCACCTGGGGATGATGGGGACAGTAGTAAATCCGATCAACATGCGCTCCCTCCTGACTAAGGAGCAATTGCATTTTAGTATGCACTTCCCGAACTAGAAGCTCAGGGAAATAGCCGCGGGCTACCCCTGACTGATTGGTAACCACTATGGCCTTAAAGCCGCTTTTGTTGATCAGTCTGATTGCCTCGGCAGTTCTTGGCAGCAAGCGAAAGCGGCTCAGGTGGTTCACATATCCTACTTCTTCACTGATCGTTCCATCACGGTCCATAAATATGGCCCGACACTTTTCTTCTTTTTCCATCTTACTTTTTTACCTTCTCTTTGTTTTGTCTATAGTTTATCTCGTTATCTTTATTTCTTCCATCTTTCCCGCCATTGCCTGCCAGACATCATCCACACTGATTGCCTTCATGCATCTGTGATCCGTAGGGCAGTCTCTGAGCAGACAGGGGCTGCATGGGACCTGACGCCTGATAACGGTATGTTCATCACCATAGGGTGCGGTGGTCTTGGGGTCGGTAGAGCCGAAAATGGCGATTACCCGAACCCCTACCGCCGCGGCCATGTGCATTAGGCCAGAGTCATTGGTAACCAGGAGCAAACACCTGCTTAGGAGACCGGGCAGCTCATCCAATCGGGTTTCTCCAGCGGCCAGAATGGGTGAGGTCTCCATTCGGGAGGCCATTTCTCTGGCTGCGGGCAGATCATGGGTGCTGCCGAAGATGATACAGCGTGCTCCCCACTCTTTGGCTGCTCGGTCAGCCACGGCCGCAAAACGCTCCGGGAACCACCGCTTGGCAGAGCCAAAAAAAGCACCGGGATTAAATCCCAAAAGGGGCTCTTGACCACTATACCCTTTGACGGATAAGTAGCGGTTTGCCTTATCTCTTTGGTGGTCACAGATGGTAATCCGAGGAGCTGAGCTTTCCGCCGAGCAGCCAATAGCCTTTAGAATCCCCAGATAGTAGTGAACCTGATGGACTCTTAGGATTTCTTTCGAGATCATTGCTCGGTGAGTCAAAAGCCAGCTGCGGCCATCCGTATTATACCCTACTCGCCGGGGAATACCAGACAAAAAGGTTATTAGGGCCGCATCAAAGGAATTCGGCAGCAAGATGGCTAGATCAAACCGCTGATTACGGAGCTTTTTAATTATAGCATAGCGGGAGCCTAAAAAGCCGGCTTGCTGATCGAAGATTATCGTGCCGTCAACATCAGGGCAATGAGCATAGACGCCCTCTACCCAGGGTTTGGCCAGAACGGTGATTTTGGCCTGCGGAAAGTTTTGGCGGACGGCTGACAGGGTTGGAAGCGTCATGACTGCATCGCCAACCCAGTTGGTCCCCCTGACCAGGATATTTCTGACCTTATTCCGCATGATCGAAAAGTTCCCTTCCGTGCTCATGACTTTTTTACCTTAAACTTTTATTTTACGGTTCTTTAATCTTTTGTGGTTCTTTAATCTGCGGCTCTTTTTCCATTTGCCGGACCCTGCCCCACTCCCGCCTCTGATCCTCAGGCCGGACCTTCCACCGCCGATGCATCCAGAACCAGCAGTGGGGATAGCAGCGTACATACTCTTCGATGATGCGGGTGAAGCGGGCGGTATTAGCAATCAGGTCCTTCTCCTTGTTGCCGGTTTCGATCAGGGGTAGCGGCTTTCCCACTTCGATTACATAGCCGCTTTTCCCTTGTTTTGGCACCATGAAAATCGGGACAACTGGCGCTCCGGTTTTCTGGCTCAGAGCAGCCAGAATAGGAGTGGTTGAGGCCGGAGTGTTGAAAAAGTCGACAAACACTCCCTCGCGGGCTGAAACATTCTGATCCATCAATATGCCCACTCGTCCCCCACTGGCCAGATATTTGACAATTTCCCTAACCGCGCCCTTCTTGGCGATCACCCGGTTACCGAATCGAGTCCTTTGGCGCTCGACCAGCCGATCGAGATAGGGATTATCGAGAGGTCTGGCCACCACCGCTGAGGGAAATCCATACAGGCTAAAAGCAAGTCCCATCAATTCCCAGTTGCCGAAATGAGCGGTCAAAAACAAGACTCCCTTCCCCCTGCTTTGGGCCTCATAGAGGTGATCCCTGCCGCTTATGGACACGTAATCCCGAATGATTTCGGGCTTGCGTGTGGGCAGGCAGATGCACTCTATCAGTATCCGACCAAGATTGCGGTAGGTTTTTTTGGCCAGACGGATCCGCTGAGCTGGCGATAACTCATGGCGGAAGGCCCGCTCAAGGTTCTCCAGGGTAATGAGCCGGTGCCTTCGATCCAGATAAAACAAGAGATTCCCCGCAAGCTCTCCGATCAGACAGCTTACGGCAAAAGGGAGAAGGTTCAAAAACCTCATTAGGCTTACAATCAGCCAGTAGGAGAGAAGATCCCCTAGCCTTCTCTCTGCTCCTTTAACCTTTCTTCCCATAGCTTCTTTCCATCCGCCAGAAGGACCATGTCAACGCGCAGCATCCAGGCAGGACATTGAAGCCACTGTGGCTGCATTCGGACCGCGTCCTTTTCCGTAGTTACCAAGCCCCAGCTCTTTGTGGCCAGAACCCGCTTGCTTGCCTGCCGAAGCTCAGCTGCTGAGTACCAATGATGATCAGCAAAAGCCATAGCCTCTGCTATTTCGGCAGACAAAGACCTGAGAGTGGCTAAAAAGGCACCCGGATCAGCAATTCCACATAAGGCAACGACTGATTTTCCTGCCAGGGCTGAAAGAGGCAGGGTTTGATCAGTCTGAAGCGACATAAGATCTCTTGGCTTATGGTTACCAAAGATCACGGGAGCTTTGGAATTATATCGTCTGATTTCTTTCTCAACCCTTTGCCTATCCTCTTGAGTCGAGGTCCTGGTTACCAGGATTAGGTCAGCCCTCATCAGGGCCTGTGGCGGCTCCCGCAGGCTCCCTGCGGGCAGACAATGCCCGTTGCCAAAGGGTTTTCGCCCATCCAGCACCAGTATGTTGACATCCCTAGCCAGGTGCAGGTGCTGAAACCCATCATCTAAAACCAGGGTCTTGAGGTTGAAGCGGCGAAGAGCTTCTTGTCCGGCCCGCAGGCGGCTTTTCCCAACCACCACGGGAACACCAGAAAGCCTTCTGGCCAGCATCATCGGCTCATCGCCGGCTGCTTGCACCGGAGCGCAAACCCTCCGGCCATCTGAAACCACCAGCACATCGCTGCTCTTTTGGCTAGCAGGGAAAGTGTGCCTTCCATACCCCCGGCTGATGATTCCCACCTGTTCGCCTCTGTGCTGCAAGGTTCGACAGACCAACTCCACCGTCGGCGTTTTCCCCGTTCCGCCAACCGTCAGATTCCCAACACAGATGACCCGGCAGGGAAGTTTGGCTACCGGCCGAAGACCGAGCCGATAGGCCATCTGTCGGCAATGGATGGCAGCCAGATAGATTTGGGAGAGAAGAACTAGGGGGGCATGGCACAATTTCTGCCAAAGTTTCAGATCCCTATCTTCTTTCTCAAGGAATTGCTGAATACGCAGCCGCCAGGGCTTATTCATAGCCTACCAATTTGCTCTCCGGCTTAATAACATACCGTTCGATCAGGTTAATGGTCTTGCCCGTGGCCCCGCGATTTTCCTCTACTGCCCGCCAAGCCGCGCGGCCAGCCTGATCACGGGCCGCCCGGTCTTGCAAAAGCTCTTCAATCTTTGCTTTAAGCTCCTGGCCGCTTTTGACCTCAAATCCGGCTCCACAACCTTTCAAAAGCTCTGAAATCTGTCGGAAATTATCTATATAGGGACCAAACAGAACCGGCTTTCCATAAGTGGCCGGCTCAAGCAGATTATGCCCACCGACCGGCACCAGGCTTCCACCGACAAAAACCACTGTGGCCAGGCTGTACATCTTAGACAGCTCACCGATGGTATCGAGGATAATCAGCCGGCCAATCTTTTGACTATCAGCCGGCTTTAGGGATTGACCCTGTAAGAGGAGGCTTTTGCGCTCACAATACACCCCTGCCTGCCTACATAAAGCCTCAATGGCTTGAGCCTGCGGCAGATAGCGGGGAGCGATCAGGAGAGCCAGATTAGGAAATTGTGAAAGGAGCTGTCGGTAGATGCCGATCAGTACTTCCTCCTCTCCCCGGTGGGTACTTCCGGCAACCAGCAGCGCCGCATCAGCAGAAAGGCGCAAACCCTGGGCCAGACTCTCCTGCTCAAGAGGCGAGATTCTGCTAGCTGCCTGATCAAACTTTAGGTTTCCAGTAACAAAGACCCGCTTTGGGTCAGCGCCCAAGCTGATGATTCGGGCCGCATCGCGGTCAGACTGCATACCGAAAACCCTGATCTTGTCAAGGACCGGACGAAGCCAGCTCCTCACCAGTCGATAGCGCTGATAGGAGCGGGAGGAGATGCGGCCATTGACCAACATGATTGGAGCTTTGTGTCTGGCGGCTGAATGGATGAGATTGGGCCAAATCTCGGTCTCGGTCAGCAGGAGAAAACGGGGCCGGATCAGCCTCATGACCCGCTCGGTAATCCATTGAAAATCAAAGGGGAGAAAGATACTCTGATCACCTTGTGGGCCGAGTGATTTTTTAACCATTTGCCGACCCGATCTGGTAACAGTGGAAATGATCAAGGGAAAATCAGGGTAGCGGGCGGATAATTCCCGAATCAGCGGAGTTGCGGCTACCACCTCACCTACGGAAACTGCATGAATCCAGGCCGCTGGCCGCAGGTTTTGAAATTGCCGCCGTAGTGCCGGCGAATAGATGCCAAACCGCTGCCCCAGGTCTTCCTTGTACTTGGTGGTAGTGAAATATTCGAATAAAAATCTTGGCATCTGGCCAAGACAGAATCCAAGCAGCAGAAGATCATACAACCACAAAGGAGCTTTTGAACTTACGTTTTGAGATTGTAGCAGGTTCATGTTGCGGATAGTTTTCCATTATACCTTCTTAATTTTGTGCTTATCATATCTGCTCCCTTCCGGCTTGTCAATCTATTTGAGGGGAAAAACCTTTTTGAAAAAGGGTTTTTCTCCTTATACCCCTTTCCCAAAACTTTAATTAATATTAATTAAAGTTTTGGGAGGATGGTTTGGAAGGAACCTTTTTTCAAAAAGGTTCCTTCCAAAATCGTTAATTCAAATAAAATATCATCCCAAGCCTTCCACCTGTACCGAACTCATCCTCATCGCCGAATCTAAGTTTTAGGAGCGCCTCAGCAGATAGGCTAAATCTTTCGGCCAGAAAATACTCTCCACCGAATTTGCCGTCGAGTTCAGAAGTGGTGTCGGTTTCACCTTTTCGAAGATCATCGGCTCTCACCAGGAAATCAAGACCGACAAAGGGGTTGAATTTTTGTGGACCAAGCAGGTATTGGTTTAGGCCTATCCCGAATAAAAACCGCTTATAGTCATTTGCTTTATCATCATTAACATCTATATATCGAAAGCCAAAGTTCCCATCTAGGGCCAGACGATCAGAGAACCAGTAGCGGCCAATAACTGTAAATGCCTCCTCTGGATCGACCGTATCCTTAATGCCAAAACCATATTTGCCTGCTTTCCCCTGGGCAGCACAGGGATTGATCCAAGCGCAAAAAAATAGCCCGCAGCAGCATAGGGTGAGGCACAGTTTCAGGAAAGACTTCATTTTTTTCCTCCTTCAATTTTAGTCAGTTTTTCACCCCTCAGTTAACGAGTAGTTAATAAGTATTTAAAACGATTATGATTTTTGGTCAAAAATCTCTTTCCTTCCACCTCCTTGGTTTGAATTTAACATTTTTTCAGCCACTTGGGCAGGATGTGATTGAAAATCACTATTTCCTATCTCTTGTTTTCATCGGGAAAAATAATCATATACCTGGAGTTTTGATTTTTCAACCATAATAAAAAAATTTCCCCTTTACGAGAATTATAAATATGGTATAATGACTATAAAACGAAAATGGACATAGGTCAGCAGACAAGATGGGGAGGCCATAATGGAGGATCAGGTCAAAAATGCCATCCTGAATGCAGCCATGAGGCTCTTTCAGCGATTCGGCTACAAAAAGACCACAATCGAGGAGATCGCCCGGGCGGCCCAAATCGGCAAGGGAACCGTCTACCTTCACTTTGCCAGCAAGGAGGAAATTTTTATGACCCTGGTCCAAAATCACCTTCAGGAAATAACCGAAGAGTGGATCAAGATCGTTTCCCAAAAGTGGCCGCCGGACAAAAAGGTTTCCGCCATGCTAAGATCCTGCATCTCTACGACTCAGAGGAAAAAAGAGGAGCTTTCTCTGGCTACCCTGCCCACACATTTGGTGCAGTCAGTGATTGAAATAGCTGAATCGAGCAGAGAGCAGCGGCTGGCTTTGCTATCTACGGTGCTCGATCCTCTCTTTGCCACAGGAGAAGAGAGGTCGCGGGCTGAAAGCCGCAATAAACTAGCCGAGGTTTTGCTCGAGCAGGCGAATAATATTCTTTTTCGTCTTGATATGGATAAGAATTTTTGCTGGGAAAAATTTTTGGATGCATCCCTGGAGTTACTCCTGCCAACATCCGAAAAGGAATAAGAGCAGGAAGGGGATGGGGTTTGAAATTAATTTTTTTGACTAGAAAAACTTTTTGGTCAATATTCATAATAGATTAGTCAATATTCATAACCTAGAAGAAATAGACAAAACCAATGAAAAAAAATACTCGCCTTTGCCAAAACATGCTGATCATTTTCCTACTCGGCTGGATCTTTGGCCTGGCCGCAAGACAAGCCCTTGCCCAGCCTCCTGCTACCACGGCCTCTCTCCTTACTCTGGATGAGGCCCGACAAATAGCCAGAGCCCGCAACCGCGACCTCAAAACCCTTCGCCTGAACCTCCAGCTTGCCCGCGAAAAAACCCAAGAGGCGCGATCTAAGGCCTGGCCGCAGATTAACTCATCTGCCGGATATATGGCTCATAACAAGCCGATGCTTCCTCACGGTGATCAAGAATACGCCGATACTCACCTTACCTTAGAGCAGACCCTGTTTCACCTTGGTATCTGGGCCGGCATTCGGGCAGCCAAGCAGTATCAGAAGTTAGAAGAGCTGGCCGCTGAGCGGTATGAGGAAACTCTCGATTTTCTTGTTACTGAAGCTTATCTGCAAATTTTGCGAGAGCAGAAAGGGATAGATGTGCTGAAGGAGCTAGAGAAAAATACCCAAGATCATCTGCGGGATACCCAAAACTTCTACGCTGAGGGAATAGTCCCAAAGACTGATCTTTTAAAGACTGAGCTGGCCTTAAGTCAGGTTCAAAGAGACCTTCTGGCTGCTGAGAACCAGCAGCAGAAATCTTGGACCATATTCAAGATTCTCCTTGGGGTAGACCTTGATCAGGCCTATCAACTCCAAGAGGTAGGGGCACCACCCTCTATATCATTGGAGCAACCCCTCAGTGAGCTTCAGCAAAAGGCCCTTCGCCGGCGAGCAGATTTAAAGAAGCTTATAGCCGAGCAAGCTTATTTGGAGAATATCCTCCAAGCTTACCAGTCAAGACACTATCCTGTCATCTCAGCCTTTGGCTCTTGGGACTATACCACCAATGAAAGCGAATATCAGGATCAGTCGATGACTGGAGGGGTTCGAATTACTTGGCCCCTTTTTGCTGGCTTTGGCATCAGTGCCCAGGTAGCTCAGGGACGCAGTCAATTGAGCCTAAATCAGGTAAGGCGCATGGAGCTTGAGGCTCAAATCCGCAAAGAGGTGGAATCGGCCTGGCTGGATATTCAAAAGGCTCGCCAGGATCTTGAAACTGCCCAGAAAGAGGTTGCTCAGGCCGAAGAGAATCTTCGGATCACCACTGAGCTTTATAAAGAATCTATGGCTACTAACACTGATGTGTTGGATGCTCAAACCTTATTGGCCCAGGCCAGAAATCATCTGAACAATGCCCGCTATGATCAGATTCTGGCTGTTCAGAGATTATCTCTGGCTACCGGGGATTGAAGAATCAGGGAAGAGTTATTACATAGAAAATTATGATATTACAGAAGAAGATATAATGAGGGAATAAACATGAAAAAAATATTCACTGCCGCCATATACGCCACAGGTGCCGCCTCCCTGGCTCTTTTCCTGGTGCTCACTGCCTGCAAGCCACGGGAGGGGCAGACTAATACTCGGCCGCTGTCGGATCAAAAGCGGATTGCCGTCGTGGTCCAGCCTGTTCATCGGGAGGATGTGGCTCAAAAGATCATCACCAGCGGTACTTTTCAGGCTGATGAGAAGGTCATAATCAGCCCCAAGGCATCGGGCAAGATCATGGAGATTAGCGTTGATGAGGGGGATCGGGTGGAGAAAGGGCAGATTTTGGTCCGAATGGATGATAGCCAGCTTCAATTGGATGTTAAACGGGCTGAGTCCACAGTTGAGGAACTGCGGGCACGGCTTGAGGCCGCCGGCACTGAGGTGGAAAATGCTAAAGCGAGGCTTGCTGCGGCCCAAGCAGCGGCTAGCCGTGCTCAGGCTGATTTGAATCTGAAGGGTCTGGAAGAGGAGCGGATCGAGCGGCTGGTTAAAAGCAACTCCCTGCCCCAGCAAAAGTATGATTATGCCAAGAGCGCGCTTGATATGGCCAAGGCTTCTCTCAAAGCCGCTCAGGCAGAGCTTGAGAGTACTCAGGCTGGTTTAAAAGCGGCTGAAGCAGGCCTTAAGACTACTCGAGCCTCACTAGTCAGCGGAGAGAAACTGCTGGCTATTGCCAGACAGCGGCTTGAGGATACAAAAATTCCTGCTCCCATTTCAGGAGTGATCAGTAAAAAGGTCATGAACGTTGGTGAAATGGCTGACCCAGGCAAGCCTATCCTGGTTTTGGAAAAGGTTGACTTGCTTGAGCTTCGGGCCAGAGTATCTTCCGAGTACCTCCAGCAGCTTAAAGCAGGTCTTGAGGTAACTATCTATCCCGATGGTTTCAGCCATCCACTTCAGGCCAGGATCGATCGGGTAAATCCAGCCATTGATCCGGTGGACCGCTCGGTTGAGGTGATCTGCATGGTTCCTAACCCTACCGGAATCTTAAAGCCAGGTCTTTTTGCCAAGCTAGAAATTACGGCCAGGGTTTTTCAGCAGGCGGTGGTTGTGCCAAGCTTTGCCATTGTCGAGCGAAACCGTCAGCGAGTGGTTTTTGTGGCTGACCAGGGGGAGCGGGCCAAGATGGTTGCGGTGGAAGTGGCCGATTATGAGGCGGATGAGAAAAATATTATCCTCAAAGGGCTGGCAGGAGATGAGCTTTTGATTGTCGAGGGACAGCATGAGCTAGCGGGCAGTGAGCCTTTGCTGATTACCAAAGGAAGCTGTGGGGGAAAATCATGAACCCGGTTTCTTTTTCAGTCAAGCGTCCGGTAGCGACTACGGTTTTCTATCTAGCCATTTTGGTTATCGGCCTCTTTTCCTTGGCCAAAATCGGAGTAGACCTCTTCCCTCCGGTGGAATTCCCCTTTGTCAGTATAACTACGGTCTATCGGGGAGCAAGCCCGGCAGATATCGAGACATTGATCTCGAAAAAGATTGAAGATACTGTCAGTGAGATTGACGGCATCAGGCACATCAGCTCTCTCTCTATGGAGGATGTGTCTCAAGTGTTTATCGAGTTTGAGATGAGCAAAAAACTGGATGCCGTGGCTCAGGATGTGCGGGAGAAGATTGACTTGATAAAGAATGAGCTCCCAGATGAGGCCGATGCTCCTATTATCCAAAAACTTGATCTCAAGGCCAAGCCGATCATGAATCTGGTTCTTAGCGGAGGAGATCGGAATATGGTTGAGCTCTATACCTTGGCTGATGAGGTCATCAAGGAAAGGCTTTCAAGGGCTGAAGGGGTGGCCTCGGTGGACATTCTGGGAGGACAGAAGAGGGAAATTCTCATTGCTGTTGACCAGGATAAGCTCGCGGCCCGCCATCTTAGCTTAGATAGCCTGATTATGGCTTTAAATGCCGCCAATTTGGATGTTCCGGGCGGACACATCACTCAGGTTGGCCGGGAGTATACCTTGAGGGTTGAGGGGGAATTTGACACCGTGGCTCAGATGCGGCAGCTTTATTTGACCAATTTGCAGGGCGAGGCGGTGCCCATCACTGATGTGTGCACTATCTCTGACACCCATGCTGAGCAGCGGATGATGACTATTATCAATGGCCAGGAGGGGATAGGGCTGTCAGTGAAAAAGCGGGCGGACGCCAATGTGGTGGCTGTGGTTAAGTCTTTGCGGGAAAAAATAGCTGAAATTCAACAGATGCTGCCAGCGGGGGTCCGGCTTGAGATCATCAATGATGACTCTGATTTCATTATGGCCTCGATCAATGATGTACGAGATAGTATCATCATTGGTATTGCTCTGACTACGCTGGTCCTTTTCCTCTTCCTCCATAATGTTTGGTTAACGATTATTGCTGCTCTGACCATGCCGATTTCCATCATCGCCACCTTTATTCTGTTGCGTTTTGCCGGCTTCACCTTTAATATGATGAGCCTAATGGCCCTTGGGCTGGCCGTTGGTGTTTTGGTGGATAATGCTATTGTGGTTTTGGAGAATATTTTCAACTTTCGGCAAAAGAATATGTCGGCAGCTCAGGCCGCTGAGCAAGGAGCAGGCGAGATTGCCCTGGCTGTGGCTGCCTCGACCATGACTAACCTGGTGGTCTTTTTGCCCATTGCCTTCATGAGCGGAATCATTGAGCAGTTTTTCCGACAGTTTGGCCTAACCACCATCTTTGTTACTCTTGTCTCTCTGGCGATTTCCTTTACCCTTACTCCTATGCTGTATGCTGTTTTGACCAAAAGGGAAAAGAAAGCTGCCCGCAGCATCTTCACTCCCTTCTATCAGCTCTGGGACCGTGGCTATGAAGCCTTAGCCAAGGTTTATGGGAATCTGGTGAGTAAATCTTTGCAAAAGCGCTGGTTGGTGGTAGTGATTTCCCTGGGGCTGTTTTTTGCCTCAACCCGTCTGGTTCCCTTCATTGGCTCAGAATTCATTACCCAGTCGGATAAAGCCGAGCTTTCGGTTTCTCTTGAGCTTCCACCTGGAACGCCGCTTGAGAAAACCAGGATGGTCATGAATTGCATTGATCGAATTGTAAAGAAAGATCCGGCGGTTCAAAAGCGGCTTATAACCCTAGGGATGCTAACTGGGGGATTAGGCAAAAATGTGCAGGGGCCCCATGTCGGGCAGATGCTGATTAAGCTCTCTGATAAGACCGCTCGGCAGAGGAGCGCCTTCCAGATTCAGGATGAGCTTCGGGCAAAGCTCAGGGATATCCCCGAAGCCATTATCTCGATTGGCGTTCCGAATATCTCGGGTGGAAGTGAGGCCCCGCTTCAGATCGAAATCTCTGGGGATGATTTTGCGAAACTGGAAGAGTTAGCCACCAAGATAGTGTCTTTGGCTAGCAGCACGCCTGGTACAACCGATGTTACTAGCAGTTGGAAGCCGGGCAAACCCCAGGTTTCCATTTATCCTGACCGGATAAGGATCAAGGACCTTGGTCTGTCGGTGGCTCAAGTGGCTTCGGTGATCAGAACCTCAGTAGAAGGAAGTGTAGCCTCGAAATTTCGGGTCAGAGATAAAGAGTATGATATGCGGGTAAAGCTTACCAGCCAGCAACGGCAGGATATCTCCCAGATTAGGGATTTTAAGCTCTTTTTACCCACCGGGGGCTACATTCCCCTCTCCCAGGTTACCAGGATAGAAAAGACCTCTGGCCCGGCCTCTATTATCCGCAAGGATAAACAGCGGGTGATCATTGTCTCGGCTAATCTTACCTCTGGAGCACATCTTGGAGATATGATCGAGAAAATTAAGGCTCAATCCGCTTCTCTATTCCACGGCGGATATCGCCTCTTTTTTGCCGGACAGGCCGAGCATATGGCTGAGTCTTTCGGTGAAATCTTCTCAGCCCTTATTCTGGCCGTCATCCTGACCTACCTGGTCATGGCTGCCCTGCTTGAATCCTTCTTGCAGCCCCTGGCCATCATGTTTACCTTTCCCTTGGCCATGATCGGGGTTTGGGGATCGCTCTTTTTGACTGGCATGACCTTCAGTCTCTTCTCTCTGATGGCCATAGTCATGCTCGTAGGTTATGTGGTCAATGTGGCTATTCTGATTCTCGACTATACGGCCATTCTCAAGGGGCGGGGGATGGATAGGAACGCTGCCTTGGCCGAGGCCTGTCGGGTGCGTCTGCGGCCTATTCTCATGACCACCCTGACCACCATTTTCGGCATGTTGCCTCTTGCCCTTGCTATCGGCTGGGGTGCGGAAACCAGAGCCCCGATGGCTGTAGTGTTCATCGGCGGTATGATTGCCTCAACCTTGATGACCCTGTTTGTTATCCCTGTGGTCTCCACCTATATGGAGGATGTAGCCGCCTGGCCGGGAAAGCTTATCCAGCGGATTCGAGGTGGGAAATAGGGCCGCGCGTGAGACTGCTTGGCGCTCACCTGTCGATTGCCGGAGGAGTGTCTAAAAGCATAGAGCGAGGGGTATCTCTTGGCTGTGCGGCTATCCAGATCTTTACCGGCTTTAGTAACCGCTGGCACTCAAAACCTATCCCTGATGAGCAGCTGTGTGCCTTTCGGCAGCAGAGAGATCGGCTCAAGGTTATCTTTGCTCACAATAATTATCTGATCAACCTAGCCTCCCCTGAGCCTGTTATATCTAGCCGATCATATGAATCTATGCTGGAGGAGATGGAGCGGGCACAAGCTCTGGGGCTTCCCTATCTGGTCATACACCCTGGCTCGCACCTTGGCCGTGGAGAAGAAGAGGGCTTGCGAGCAGTTGCCCAGCATCTTAATAGCCTCTTTGCAGACACGAGAGGATCTTGCCTTCGGATACTGCTTGAGACCACTGCTGGTCAGGGGAGCAATCTAGGATATCGGTTTGAGCATCTGGCTAAGATCATCTCATCTGTTCACTCACCCGAGCGTGTTGGAATCTGCTTTGATACCTGCCATGTCTTTGCTGCCGGATACGACCTTCGCACCCAGCAGGGGTATGAGAAAACCTTTCTAGAGTTTGATCGTCTGATCGGAACTTCTGCTATCTTTGCCTTTCATCTGAATGACTCAAAGTATGAGCTTGGGTCCCGAAAAGACCGTCATGAGCATATCGGGCAGGGACTGCTTGGGATGGAAGCCTTTCGGCTGCTGCTCAATGATGAGCGGTTTGCTCATGTTCCGATGGTCATCGAGACGCCCAAGGGAAAAGGTGGCTTCAGCGGCGGACTTTCCGAGGATAAGAGGAACCTTGCGGTTTTGCGCTCTTTAATCATAACAGAGGCCTTTCCTTCCCTGCCGGACGAAAGTCTTTGATTTCTAATTGGATACTCCGCTGGCCATTCCATTCATTAATATATGGTCTGAAGGCAATATCCAAGGAGTGAACCTTGCACTCGGCAATCCGATTAGCCATATTCCAGCCAAGGCAATCGAACGATCGGCCCAAGGCGTCCGAGAGGCGGAATTTCAGGTGCCTTCCTCCTTGACCGAAGCAGCGAGGAGCAGATTTGAGTCGGCAGCCAAAGGCAGCCAGTACCGGTGCCGGGTTTCCATAGCCAAAGGGTTGTAAAAGATCAAGTTGTTCAACATCGTGAATGTTCAATTCGGTGAGGTCAACAGCCAGATCAATATCTAATTTAGGGACAAGGTCGCTTGCGGCCAGGAGTTCATCGGCGATTTGGTTGATTTTCTGGCGAAAGAGGCCGATTCGGCCGCCTTCAATGGTCAATCCCGCAGCCTGCCTGTGTCCCCCGAATTTCAGCAGCATCGGCGCCAGCTGCTGTAAGACATTGAAGATGTGAAACTCAGGGATACTGCGGGCTGATCCGTGGCCGATCCCCTCCTCGGTGGCAATGACAATCGCTGGCCGGTAATAGGTCTCCTGGAGTTGAGAAGCAACCAGACCAATAACCCCGGGATGCCATCCTTCACCAGAAATCACCAGAACCTTACCACTGTGAATTTCAGGATGTTTTTCAATCTCCCGGATCGCAATTTCAGTCATCTCCTCCTGGAGCGATCTTCTCCTCGTATTTTCTGCCTCCAGCAGGGAGGCAATTTCAGCGATTTTCTTTTCATCCGAGGCAAGAAGTAGCTCCGTAGCTAGCCTGGCCATAGACAAGCGCCCGGCTGCATTAAGTCGCGGGCCGATTTGAAATCCAATATGTCCGCAATTAATGTTCTTGCCCCAAAGACCAGCTAGCTTGCGGATAGCGACAATCCCCTGATTTAGTTGATTGTCCATGACCTCCAACCCCAGCCTGGTAATGATCCTGTTTTCTCCGGTGATTGGAACTACATCGACTACGGTTCCCAAAGCGGCGATTTCAAGATACTCATCCAGTGGGGGATGAGGGGTTAGCTGCTGAAAAATCGCCTGGACCAGCTTTAGGACAACACCTACGCCCGCCAGGTGTTTGTAAGGATATGGGCAATCTTCTCGCTGTGGATTGATGACCGCTACAGCATCTGGAATTTTGCCGATCACCTTGTGGTGGTCAGTAATAATCACATCAATGCCCATAGCCCGGGCGGCTTCGACTGTCTCATGATTGGTAATTCCGCAGTCAGCCGTAATGACCAGACTGGCTCCCTCGGCTTTGGCCATTTCCACCCCAGAGAGATGAAACCCATACCCTTCATTCACACGGTCGGGATGATGATAGGAAAATGGAAGACCAAGCTCATAAAAGAGCTTTGACAGCAAAACCACTGAGGTTACGCCATCAACATCATAATCTCCATAGAGAAGCACCCGCTCCTTTCTCTCCCTAGCCTGGAGAATTCTGGCTACGGCCTTGTCCATATCCCGCAAGAGCATCGGCTGATGCAAATCTGACTGTGAGCCATGCAGGAAACTCTGGATCTTTTCGCCCGTATCCACCCCTCGAATCACCAAAAGTCGTAAAATAAGAGGGGAGAGATTAAAGCTGTGGGCAAGATCTAGTGGAATATCTGCTTGTTTGATTCTCCAGAGTTTCGGCATTTTAGTTTAACTATTTGATAATTTACATAAATTATACTGAAATTTGAAGCTGACTATTTTGCCTACCAGTATAGTACGCTCCAATTTTTTTGTATAGCTCTTTTTTCGCTGAATCGATTTTTTTATTTTTGGAAGGAACCCTTTTGAAAAAGGGTTCCTTCCAAACCATCCTCCCAAAACTTTAATTAATTAAATATTAATTAAATATTAATTAAAGTTTTAGGAAAAGGGTGATAAGAGGAAAACCCTTTTTCAAAAGGGTTTTCCCCTTGTAATGATGATTGCAATCCGATAGTATAATGCCTATAATAAAATAAGGGAATTTTGTTATGGTTGTTTCAGAACCGAAAGCTTTTGATGTTGATAAGGTTGTCCGGAACCTGCCGGATGAGCCAGGCGTTTACCTGATGAAGGATGAAGGGGGCGGGATTTTGTATGTTGGCAAGGCTGTCTCGCTCCGAAAACGGGTAAGCTCTTATTTTCGGAAAACTGCGGCCCAGGATCCCAAAGTTGAATCTTTGGTTTCGCAGATTCAGGGCATCGACTATATCGTTACCTCCACTGAGCTGGAAGCCTTGATCCTGGAAAACAGCCTGATTAAAAAGCATAAGCCAAAATATAATATTGTTCTCAGGGATGATAAAAATTATCCCTATCTTTGTCTGACCGTGAAGGAGAAGTATCCACGGCTGATCGTTACTAGAAGGGTTCAAAGAGATGGAAATCTCTATTTTGGCCCCTATATTCCAGCCGCTGCCCTGCGAAAAACGTTAAGACTCATCTATCAGCTTTTCCCCTTGCGGCAATGCCGAGCCATGTCCAAGAGAGAGCGGCCCTGCTTGCAGTATCAGATGAGGAGGTGTGCTGGACCATGTGCTGGGGCGACCGATCCTGAAGAATACCGAGCTATTGTTCAGAAAGTGAAGCTGTTTCTGTTGGGGAAGAAGGATCATCTTTTGGCCTCGATGGAAAAGCAGATGCAGGAGGCTTCCGATCGGCTAGAGTATGAGAAGGCGGCTCAGATTAGAGATCAGATTCGGGCTATCCGCCAAACGCTTCAGTCTCAGGATGTATTTAGCACGCAGTTGAAAAATAAGGATATTATCAGCCTGGCACGATCAGCAGATCTTATCTGTTTTGTCGTTTTCTTTGTTCGCTACGGCCAACTGATGGGGAAAAAAGACTTTCTGATTCGTGTTCCGAGGGAAGTTTCCGACGAAGAAGCTCTCCAATCCTTTATTGAGCAATTCTACAGCAGCCAAGATGTAGCCATTCCCAAAAGCATCCTTATCGGGCTGGAGATTCCTGAAGCCAGGATGATTGAGGATTGGCTGTCTGACCGTCGTGGGGCAGCGGTTAGTTTGATGAACCCAAGGAGCGGTGAGGGGAAGAGGCAGCTTGATTTGGCCAGCCAGAATGCTCGGATTCTCATTGAGTCTCATATCGCTAGGGAGCTGCATGAGGATCTAACCCTTAGAGCCGTGCGGGATGATCTCAATCTCCCCAGGCTGCCGTCTCGGATTGAAGGCTTTGATATCTCCAATCTGGCTGGAGAGGAAGCGGTTGGGTCTATGGTGGTCTGGATTGATAATCAGCCTGCCAAGTCGCAATACCGCAGGTTCAAGATCAAAAGGGTGAGCGGTATTGATGACTATGCCATGATCAGGGAGGTCGTACATCGCCGCTACGCCAGGCTCCTTCAGGAGGGAGGAAGCCGGCCGGACCTTATCCTGATCGACGGCGGCAAGGGGCATTTGCAGGCTGGACGGTCAGCCCTGCAGGAGCTTGGCCTTTTGGACATTCCGGTTATTGCCCTGGCCAAACGGGAGGAAGAGATCTATCTGACTGATCAGGAGAGTCCTTTGCGCCTTTGCAGGCATTCTCCAAGCCTGCAACTTTTGCAGAGGATCAGGGATGAGGCGCATCGCTACGCTATTGCCTATCACCGCAAGCTCAGAGGACAGAGCCTGACGCGCTCGCCGATCTTAGACATCGAAGGGATTGGCCCAGCTAGACAAAAAGCCCTGCTTCGCCACTTTGGGAGTCTGTCCAAGGTCAGAGAGGCTAACCTGAGCCAGTTGGCTGAAGTTCCGGGGATTAACAGCCGCATCGCCAAGCGGATCTTCCACTTCTTTCACCCTTTAGAGACAGGAGGGGATAATTGAGCCGGCACATCTCAAGTCAGTCTTACGAGCTGAGTCAATCTTGCCCGATCAGTCAGTCTGACTTTATCAAGTTCCTCGGCACTGGTGGAGCCCGTTTTGTCGTCTCTCAGCAAATGCGGGCCTCAGGGGGAATCTGGCTCTCCTTCCAGGGTACTCAGGTGCACATAGACCCAGGGCCAGGTGCCCTGCTAAGATGTCTTTCCAGTCGGCCTAAACTTGACCCTGCCCAGCTCGATGGAATTATTTTGACCCATCGGCACCTTGATCATGCCTCTGATGTCAATATTATGATCGAGGCCATGACCAAGGGAGGATTCCAGAAGAAGGGAGTGGTGTTTGCGCCTCAAGATGCGCTTGAGCATGATCCGGTTGTCTTGCACTATGTGCGCTCCTACCTGGCCCGGATCGAAACCCTGTATGAGGGGGGAAGTTATGAGCTTGGATCAATCCGCTTTTCAACCCCTGTGCGGCATGAGCATCCGGTAGAAACCTATGGTCTGAGGATCTGTCTTGCAGGGAGGGTAATTTCACTCATTGCCGATACGCTCTTTTTCGATGAGCTGGCTAGGCACTATTATCAGTCCGACTGTCTGATTATCAACGTGGTTCGCTTGCATCAGACCCAAGCCTCAGAGCAGATCATATATCATCTCTGCCTTGAGGATGCCAAGAGGATCATGACCGAGGTCAGGCCAAAGAGGGTTCTTCTGACTCATTTTGGGTCGATGATCCTTCAGGCTAAACCTTGGCTTTTGGCCGAAGAGCTCTCTCAAAGTACTGGCCTTCAGGTTACGGCTTGCTCCGATGGGCTGAGGCTTTCGATGGATGAGCTGTTTGGCTAAGCAGGCTTTTAACTTTTAATTTTTAATCATTATCCTGAGCTCGGCTCTGAATCCCATACTGTTCTTTCAGGCATTTAGAGCACAAACCGTGAGAGAATTCCGTTTCAGTATAATGGCTTTGGAGAAATTGTTCCATTGGGACCCATTCGTTTCCGACCCGTACCTTTTTACAAAATGAGCAGACACGGACAAAACTTTCCAGGTACTTAATCCTTTTCAGATATCGTTTTGTGGCCAGGATTACAGGTACGGCCAGAGCGGTAACATAGAGTGTTTCCAAGAGACATTCCTGCCAGTTGATGATTGTTTTGGGGGCGCCGCAAAGATGGGGGAGATCGAGTAATTCATCTATCCATAATAAAATTAAAACAATTCCAAACCCAAGCAGTTCATACTGAATTACTCTTTTGGTTATTTTCTTTCCCATTATTTATCTCCTTAATATTTCTATCTTTCACCGTACATTCTCTCCTCAACTCAAGAATTGGCAGCGGCAGAATCAGAGAATAAGAATCACAGAGAATAAGATTTTGCACCGAGAAAAAGTATACTGTAATAGTTTATCCATATTGGTACGAAATTTCAAAAATTTCTCAAAAAATTTTTTCAAATTCTCACTGTCAAGTCTTTAGCCAGTCAAAGCTCATAATTTCCTAACATTGATGGTTTATTAATCAGGGGAAAAATAAATTGACTCAAAAATCCTGACTGGCTTTTTCCATTGGTAAATCATCGGAGGAGGAGAATACCGCCCTATGCACTTTTACCAGAAGCAAAAAAACCGCAAGGCGATCGAGCAAGTTATTATTCATCGTCCCACAGGCTCACTGCTTGTGTCTCTCATCTTGCCTTTGGCCGGAGCCGGCCTGGCCACTTTTTTAATTTTTCTGTTGTCTCTAGCCCCCTGGGGTTCCCCTTCCTTGGCCCAGCCTCAAGCCGCCGCGCCGCTACAGGGGCAGGCAGCAGCCGCAGGCCGTGGCCGTTGGATGGCCGGCGATTTTCATCAGCATACCTTATATACCGATGGCAGCTTCAGTATGGGTGAGGTCATGGCGAGCGGTTTTCGGTTTGGCCTAGATTGGCAAGCCAATGCCGACCATGGCGGCACTTCCCAGTGGAATGAGCACAAGGTCTTCTGGGATGATCCTAGCCTCAATGTCCTTTTCCTGGGCGATCCTGTCTTCAAGGATGGCCACAGGCTCATGTGGCGCTGGCAGAATTTGCGGGATTATGCTTATCCGCAGATTCTGGCCCAGCGGGCAGCCTATCCTGACAAATTGATCGCTCTGAGCCTTGAGTGGAACATCCCTGGCCATGAGCACTGCCTGGTGGGGATAATCAGCCACGATGGTCAGGCAATCAGTGATTTTGAGTACATGTTCGATCGCCAGGCTCGGGATACCAGCCGCAATCTGCCCAAGCAAAATGGTGGCCACCACTGCCTGTCTCTTGCCAGAGACAGGGAGGCCGGCCACCGTGATGCCATCGCCGCGGCCGCCTGGCTTCAGGCCAATCACCGCTACACCAGTTGGCTTATCCCTGCCCACCCTGAGCGCCTTCGCAGCTATGATATTGTCCATTTTCGCGACCTCAATAATGCAGCTCCCGATGTCGCCTTTGGATTTGAAGGCATACCGGGTCATCAGAAGGCGACTACTCGCGGTGATTACAGCCTCCAGGCAGATGGGGGCGGCACCTTTGGTGGGGCAGGCTACTATGTGGCTAAGATAGGAGGGGTGTGGGATGCTCTTTTGGGCGAAGGCCGCGTCTGGTCAGTTTTTGCCAATTCAGACTTTCATAATATTGACCGAGACTTTTGGCCAGGGGAATATGCCAAAAACTATACCTTTGTCCAGGACAAAAATGGCGATGGCCACATCTGCCTTGAAGAATTGGTGGCTGGCCTACGCTCAGGCAATTCTTTCTGTGTCCTTGGCGATCTTATCAATGCTCTTGATTTTTATCTGCAGGGCCGCGACGGGGCTCTTGCCTTTATGGGCCAAACACTTAAGGTTGCCCGGGGTGAGGGGATCAAGATCATCATTAGGTTTAAGAGCCCAGCCTTCAATCATCATCATGATCCGGTTAGGGTTGACCACATTGATCTTATCGCCGGCAAGGTAAGTGGCAAAGTCTCCCCCAGCAACAAAAGAGCCTATCGTAAGGCCACTAATCGGAGCAGTCGGGTGATAGCTCGGTTTACGGAAGCGGATTGGAGGGAAGATGAAGCCGGTTGGAAAACGATCGAATACTACCTTGAGCGCGTTAGCCAGGATATGTACTTTAGGCTGAGAGGCACAAACCTCGGCCTGGGGGTCAAGGGAGAGACTGATGAGGAGGGAAACCCGCTTCGAGACAGCTTAAGAGCCGCATCTGCCGACGGCCCTGAAGCCGCGGCTTGGGCTGATTTGTGGTTTTATTCAAACGCTATCTTTCTGGATGTTCAAGGCCTCTCTCATTAAACCCTAAAACCTGCTTTAAAAAACCCTGCTTTGAATCTGGCCTTGATCATCATCGAAGGCCAATAGTCCCTTACGATTACTATGGTGGGGTTCCTCTCGTTTCGACAAATAGGCCCACCTTCTGATAGCCCTCTTCCTTAACCTGGGAGAAAAGAAAATCGCTCTTATTTATTAGCTACCATTGAGAGACATAATCCTAATAAGAGCTAAGCCCCTTCGAGGGTTTATTGTTGTTCTGATATACCTTGAGGGTTTATGGTGTCTGATATATAAGAGCGAAGAAAATTTAATTTTCCCCCTGCAATATTTGATTTTTTGATTTTTAGCTTTGTCTTTAATTTTTAGCCTTAGCTTTAGCGCTCTAAACGCTCTTTTAGAGTTTCTTAGAGCTTGTTAATCCTTGAATTTTTTAAAAGAAGGGTTTCAATTTTTCGATTGATTTCATCCAGGTCAAAAGCCTCAGGATCAAAATCTCCTCCTATCCAGTCCAGCATTTCATCATGTTCAGGATGATCATGATTCTGAATGGCTTCCAGAAAGTGTTTATATCCCTGAATACCCCCGCAATCTTCAGGCGGACAGGCGCGCTGGCCTGCAACACAGATGGGGTATCTTACCGTTTCAGAGAGCGGCAGAATCTTTTCTATCACCAGCTCATGTTCCCAATTATCACCAAAATCGTACTCATATATAGCTCGCTCTCCTACACCAGAAATGACTTGGTTTAACCTTACCATTTTCTCATTTTTTACTTCAGGATCATACTCCGGGTCAGGTTCAGCAAAATATTTTCCACCAATAACAAACTGGTGGAGATGAGAATTGCTCCACCCCATGACTATCTGCAGAATCTCGTGAAGTTTCTTTAGACTGATGTCGTTGGGAATCTGAATCCTTCTCCAGATTGGCGGCTCAATACCTATGAGAGTAACTTTTATTTGATAGACACAAAGGTCGGTTGTCTGTTTTCGTAAGACCATCTTTCTTCCTCCTTATTATTAACTAATTTATTATTTATTAATTATTATTTTTTAATTATTAAATATTAAATTAATTATCCCAATTTATTCTATCTGCTTCAATAAAAAATCGTTTTAATCAGGTAGATACTTTTCGGAAAAAATCGGTTTGAAATTAGCCTAATATTCATAAAAATTAGAAAACAAATCTGTCATGAGACTCCTTACTGCTGATGCTCCTCTATAATCGTAATCGCATTGGTGAAGAGCGTAGAATTCGGTATGAGAATTTTGCGATTCTTGTCCTGAAGGGTCGTATATCGAAGGTCGATTTCGATTACTGTCCCCTCAAGGCCAGCTATCGAGATTCGGTCGTGTTGGTGAAAAGGAGCGAAAATAATAATCAATAGCCCTGCCAGAAGATTAGATAGGATATCCTTGAAGGCAAATCCAAGGGCAAAACCCGCAAGCCCAAGCCCGGCGGCTAAAGCTAAAACATCTATTCCTGCCGTTCCAAGGGCAATTATTGTTCCGAAAACCAAGAAGGCGACTTTGTTTGCCTTCTGAGCCAGGCTAAGGATATCCTTCCTGAAATTGCTTTTGGAGAAAATCCAGTTGATGATTTTGGTAGCTATCATACTAGCAAGCACAAACAGAAGGAAAACAAAGAAACTTATCGAAGCCCTGGGGATAAAAAATCTAATTCTCTCGCTCAGCTTTTTGAGCAGCTCTCCCATTACTCCCATTCTCTGTTGCTCTCCCTGCCCTGTTTTTTTTCCTACCCTTGACTTGAAAGCCTATGGTTTTTCTTTCTCAATAAATCGGTGATTTAGGCTCGTCCTTATTAGTTCTCTTCTACTCTTTCGGCGGAGACAGACTCTTTGCATTTCTTTTGCTCTTTAGCGAATCCAGCACGAGAGATTGCCGCTTCTGTGCCGATGAGAAGATATACCAGATGTCCTCGACAAGCATATACAAGCTGATCTGCATCAGATTACAACAGGATAAGCAAAATGTTCATGAAGATTGATGAAACCATAAGATCTCAAAGCGGCACAAGAGGGCATGAGAAGCTTCCGCTCTCCCCCCTTCCCCAAGGCGGGGGAGGTGGATTTTCTGATGAGTCGGCATCGCCTTCAGTGGCTCGTCTCCTTTTGGTTGATGGCAATCGGGAGCTTGATCAGCAGGTTCACAGCCTCCTTGAGAAGGAAGGCTTTAGGATACATCTGGCGGCGCGGGCCGATGACGCCTTGAATCTTTTCCGAAAAGAATCCTTTGATCTTCTGTTGGTGGATGCGACCTCATTAAATCAAAGTGGATTGGATTTTCTGCATTCCCTTCAGGGCTTTGGCGAGGAGGAGCTTGCGCTGGTCCTGATTATTGGCACAAGGTCTGGGCAGGAGGAGGAAGATCCGGTCATTGAGAGCTGGAAAACAAGAGCCTGGGAGTCTATGGTCAAGCCTATCCAGCCATCGGAGCTGATTCAGGCAGTTCGAAGAGCTATAGCCAGAAAGTCCATCATTGATGAACGGAACCGACTACGAAGGAAACTTGAGGAGATGGAGATCCAGGCTGAGCAGAGAACCAGCCAGTTGCTGGAGAATCAGCGCATTCTTGAGGCTATATTTAATGGGCTGGAGGTAGGCATTACCCTGATTGACAGAGAGTTCAATATCATCAAGGCTAACCGCTACATCGCCCACCTGTTCAAAAAACAGCCCCAGGATTTAATCGGGAAAAAATGTTATAAGGTGTTCGGTGGGGATAAGGACTGGAAATGTCTTGCCTGTCCGGCAGAGAATTGTCTCAATACGGCTTTGCCGATTTCGGTCGATCGAAAGATAAAGACTCCTAGCGGGGATATACTTTATTTGCAACATACTACCTTTCCCCTGCTGGATGAAGCTCAAGGGATTACGGGTTTTATCCATTTTACCGAAAATATCACGCAACATGTCCAGCTAGAAAATCAACTGATTCAGTCTGAAAAATTCACCGCTCTTGGCAAACTGGCTTCCTGCATTTCTCATGACCTACGGAATCCCCTGACGGTGATTAGAAATGCTAGCTATTATCTCAAGCGGAAGGTGGACCAGAAGGAGGATAAGGTCGTTCGGTATCTGGAGATCATAGAGCGGGAAGCCGATCAGGCCGAGCGGATCGTTTCCGATCTCCTGACCTTCTGTCATCCTCAGCCTGTGGAGCTTAAGGAATCTGACATCCCTGAACTCGTGGAAAATCTGCTGACCACCATGCCTATCCCACCTCATATTACCATTAGGAAGGAATTTAGCCCTGACCTGCCTCCCCTGTGTGTGGATCCAGATCAGATTTGCCGAGTATTTGGCAATCTTGCTAAAAATGCCTTTGATGCCATGTCCTCTGAAGGAGAGCTTACCATCCGCGGCTATGAGGAAAATGAACACGTGGTGATCGAATTTCAGGATACAGGCCCTGGGATCCCTGAAAAATACCTGCCGGGACTATTTGAACCCTTTTTTACTACCAAAAGTAAAGGCATCGGCCTTGGATTGTATATTTGCAAATCAATCATTGAACAGCACCGAGGAACGATCAGGGTAAAAAGCCAGCCTGGGCAGGGCAGCTCTTTTTATATCATTCTGCCTAAAAAGGCAGGCAAGTAAGGACAAAAACAAGTGGTAGTGCCTGATTCAAGTGGCAGGCCCTGACCTATTGGTGGAGATGGCAGAATAAAGACTGCGATAGGAGCTACACTTTTGCAAAAATCTCTCCATGTCTTGAAGTTATTTGAAAGTTATCTTTCATACCAAACCCGGTAAATAGATGGTTCGGAGAAAGAGTGCCAAAATATAGATAATAGATAGTAGAAAAAACCTTGCGATAGTAGAAAAAAACCTGGCGAAGTAATAAGAGCCCCAAACGAAAAACGGGGTGAGGGAGCTCATCTCAATCTCTTTTTGTGCTTGATTTTCATATGCTGTCTCCCATTCCCCTCATACTGGAGAGAGTATGAGGGGAATGGGCGAGTTAAAGAGAGAGATTTAGGTTAAATAACTGCCGGCGTCAGTGTCGCCGTGAAAGAGCCGTTTGAAACAATGGTTGAGCTTTGGGTCATGGAGAAGGTGCCGAACATGTCAGAAGCTGTGGTCAGCGTGCAGGCTAGATCTAGTCGAATCGTTTGACCAGCAGCATTGAGACCTGATCCGGTGAGAATGACCTGATTGTTGAGCACTGTTCCGGTTACATCAATCACTGATCCGAGAATCGGATGATTGACCAGTTGAGCAACACCTGTAACATTGCTTGGCAGAACCGGATCTTGAATGATATTGATGGTTATGGGGCCATTAGCCACAACCACTGCCCCTTTGGTAAAGATGTTTGACCAGGTACCTGCCCATGATCCGGCCTGCTCGGCCAAGCCGTATCGTAGTCTGCCAAGGCCGCCGTATAGGCCGCCAAGACCGCCGTATAGGCCACCATAGAGCCCGCCATATAGCCCATATCCGCCATACAATCCGCCGCCATAGAGGCCGTATAAGCCACCGTACAGCCCGCCGTACAGGCCTCTGCCATAGAGCCCTGCTCCATATAGCCCGCCGTACAGGCCGCCATAGAGCCCGCCATATCCATACAGGCCACCTAGGCCGCCATAGAGTCCGCCATATAAGCCGCCTAAGCCGCCATAACCGTAGTAGACGCTGCCCAGAGAGCTTCCACTACCTGAGAAGCTGCCAATACCATAGAGCCCACCATAATAAGCTTGAGCAGTTTTCTGAGGAAAAGTTATAACCAGTGTAGCCAATAGCCAGGAAACAAGAATCAAGCGCCAAGAACAAGAACAAGAATAAGAACGAGAAGGAGACGCTGCAAACCACCTATTCATTATCATCATCATCGTCGTATCAATCCTGAAAAAACCGTATTAGGAAAAATCCGTTTACCAATTCAATTCTCAAGAGAAAACCGCGTTGTCAGAAAACCCTCTGCTATTTTTCCCTTCGGATCGCAAGGCTTTGCGATCCATATTCAATGTTCCCCGAATATCTGATCCATAATCAAAAATTAAAGGGGCACAAAAGACTAAATCGTCGGTGTTATTAAGCTAGCCGTAAAGGAGCCGGTTTCAAGCACCAGTGCGCCGCTCTTGCCAAGGGTATAATTACCTTTCATCTCTGTAGAAGAAACGAGAGTAGCCACAATGTCAAGGACCACGGCGCCGCCAGCACCGGAATAGGAGCCGTTGAGATAGATCTGATTGTTAAGCACGGTGCCGGTAACCTCCACCAGGACTGGCAAGACAGCGTTTCCAACGAGCTGGACATATCCGTAAAGATTGCTCGTCAAGACCGGATCCTGAACAATATTGAGGCTGATTGGTCCACTGGCAAGCGAGGAGTACCATAGCCCCTCCCAGGTTCCGGCCTGCTCGGCCAAGCCGTATCGTAGTCTGCCAAGGCCGCCGTATAGGCCGCCAAGACCGCCGTATAGGCCACCATAGAGCCCGCCATATAGCCCATATCCGCCATACAATCCGCCGCCATAGAGGCCGTATAAGCCACCGTACAGCCCGCCGTACAGGCCTCTGCCATAGAGCCCTGCTCCATATAGCCCGCCGTACAGGCCGCCATAGAGCCCGCCATATCCATACAGGCCACCTAGGCCGCCATAGAGTCCGCCATATAAGCCGCCTAAGCCGCCATAACCGTAGTAGACGCTGCCCAGAGAGCTTCCACTACCTGAGAAGCTGCCAATACCATATAGCCCACCATATAGACCGCCGTAGCCATAGTAGGCCCAGGCATTCCCTTGAGGCGAAATTATGCTCGAGGTAAATAACACTACCGAAGCCATGATCAAAAGTTGAAATACGGAAGGGAAATTCAAGATCCTCTTTTCCATCGCTCTCCTAGCCTCTTTGTGGATAATTCTCCCCTAGTCACTTAACTTATTGATTTGGAAAATGCTCATCATCTTCTGGAGTCGTCTCAAGCAAACCTGCCTGCATCTTAGCTTCGGTTATATTACACCTCCCTTCTTTATCTTCACGAGGCGAATTAGTGTCCTTGAAGAATGTGCTCTCGTATTGGAGATAAACACTTTTCTCTAAAGATCAGCAATATTGATACCAGGCCGCAAGATAAAATGAGTTGAGACCGCCGATGTGCTTGCCTCCCCCTGCCGGGGGATGAGCCGAGAATATCTCGTACCTCAAATCTTGCCCGCTCATGCCAACTCATTGGTGCCAGGGGACGAGCTTTTATTTGTCCTTGATAGTTCTTTTTTTCTCTAAATGGTTATCTTGGAAAGAGAGCAGGTAGTAGCTTTATGCAGGGTGGATTCTTAAGTCTGTCATATGGTTCTGTCATATAAAGTATAAAGCTTCTGTATAAAATCTATCCTCTATTGGACTCTATTGGATAGAGGACAGCTAGTCTAGGGATAGAGGACGGCCAGTTTAGCAGGATAGGCTCTATTGCCAGGGGAGGCTATTTTTTATGCTCTAATTTTTATTGGATGCCATGCTTACAGAATAATGATTAGGGATAGCTCTTTTTATAAAGTCGGAGAATATGCAAATCAATGTTTGTCAGGGTGATTCAGGATGATTATCAGGGTGGTTATGGTTAGCACTAGTGAGATAGGCATTTTCTAGATACTGGAGCACCATGCGCTGGGCATTGAAAAACGAAGCGTTTATGGCGATCGTCGAACGCATGACCTCGGTGAAGGCTTTGTGCCGGCCATAAAACATGGGAATGATGATATGTTCTAACTTGTTATATAGAAATACGTAATCCTTAGAAGGGTTGCTTTCAAGCCCCCAATCTTCTCCAATAGACCATCCGGTAACTCCCTCAACATGTCCTTCGATCCACCAGCCATCCAGAATGCTAAAGCTGGGCACACCATTGAGCGCGGCCTTCATGCCGCTTGTGCCCGAGGCCTCCTGCGGCCTTTTGGGGGTATTTACCCAAAGGTCAACTCCAGCACACATTAATCTTGCCAGGGCCATATCGTATTCTTCCAGATACACCACCGGCACTATTCCCCGCAGGGCATTGGCAGCCTCGAAGATCCGCCTGATCAGGGCCTTGCCGCCCTCATCATGTGGGTGAGCCTTGCCTCCATAAATGATTTGCAGAGGGCCGATCTGCTGGGCAATCGTTTTCAGGCGGTCTAGATTAGAAAACAAAAGGTCAGAGCGCTTATAAGCCGTAGCTCGGCGGGCAAATCCTAGGGTCATGACCGAAGGGTTTAGACGTACTCCACTGCGGCGGTCTACCTCAGCTAGGAGCTCCTGCTTGGCCTCGGCATGGGCTTCTCTTATCTTTTCTAGGGGAATGCTGATAGCATAGCGCAGGTAGAGATTGTCGTGGCGCCACTCGGAAATATAATGGTCATATAGGCGGCAGAAAGGCATTGATGTCCAGGTGGTGGCATGAACTCCATTAGTTATGGAGTTAATCGGGTAGTTAGGAAACATGCTCCGCGAGACCTCTTCGTGGCGCATTGAGACTCCGTTGATGTAGCGTGAAAAAAAGAGGGCTAGATAGGTCATATTCAAGGTATCGTTTGAGCAGCAGTTGATTCTTTGCAGAAAGCGGATCACTTCCTCACCCAGCACCTGTTGGGCCATCTCCAGGGGGAAGATATCGTGTCCTGCCGGCACTGGCGTATGAGTTGTGAATATGCATCGGTGGCGGATGGCTTCGATATCTGCGCTGGTAGTAGCCTGGAGGCTGCCCCCTTGGGTTCTCTCAGACAGCAAGGCCAGGGCAAGGAGAGCCGAGTGCCCTTCATTCATGTGGTAAGCCTGCACTCTCCGATGGCCTAGTGCCCGTAGCATGGCTATCCCTCCAAGTCCCAATACCGCCTCCTGGCATAGGCGGTATAATTCATCTCCACCGTAGAGGCAATCGGTAAGGGTACGATCCCACTGGTTGTTTTCATCCAGGGCTGTGTCGAGAAAGTAGACAGGTACAATATGGCCAGACAGCCCATGCAGCATATAGCGCCAGGCGCGGATACTCACTTTTCGGCCATTGATGGTTATTGAGACCCAAGGCGGCAGAGGCTCTAGGAATTCCTCCGGCGACCAGACAGCAGGGCTTTCGGTTTGATTGCCTTGAGCATCGAGATGCTGTCTAAAATACCCCTTGCGGTGCAGCAGGGTTACTCCAACCATCGGTATGCTCAGGTCAGCGGCAGCACGGAGGGTGTCGCCAGCTAATACCCCAAGGCCACCGCTATAGGTAGGAATGGCCGGATCAAGGCCAACCTCCATGGAAAAGTAGGCGACCAAAGAGGTAAATAAATATATCTGAGACATCGGCTTAATCATAATATGACCTTACCTCACTTTATCCTTAAAGACTATCCTTTAGATTATCTTTAGAAAAAGCAATCTGTCCTCATGGGCAAATCCTGCCTTCTCTAAGCGGATAGTCTCAACGTCGCCGGGCGATTATATTATATAAAATGATCGTCAGTTTTGGCTATAATCGGGTAGTTGACGATCAACTATTTGCCAGGGGGCAAATTAGCTGGGATTGGTTTTTAATACTAATACCTTGTTTTTCATTGACATAGGCGTGGACATAGGCGTGGCATTGGTTCAGTTTGATTTAAAATCGTATTGACTATACTTGCTACCGGACACATTTTATCTTCGGTTTTGTATATGCCTTCTAATATTACAACGAGAATTGTTCCTTTGTTATTATGGGGGTAGGTTTTATGCGGGGTGGTATAAAATTTTAACTTACCGGCTGCCATTTCTTTGTGGGGGGCCTTGTGTGATTAAGATCCGAATGGTCCTTAACTTGAGCTGGGTAAGCTGTCTTAGGGATTATTTCGCCAAGTGCGTAACACAAAGTGCGCAGCGGATCAATTACCCAATCAATTGTAGGGGCGGACCTTGTGCCGCGGCAGTTTGCGCACTTTATTAGCGAAAAGACTACTAAGAGGGCATCCCCCCTCATCACTTTGCTTAGGGTGATGAGGGGGGATGGATACCGTGCTGTTCAAAATGCGGCAAGGGTTAGATAACCGGGGTAAGTAATGTCAACTGGAATACGCCGGTTTCCCTGATAGACGAGGCCTGAGTTAGGGTATAGTTACCCTGCATGGTCGTTGGCGAGGTCAGGGTTCCAACGATGTCGATTTTATATGTCGTGCTGCCGGCACCGACACCGCTACCTGAGACAATGATCTGATTGTTGAGTATTTGACCTGTTACGTCAACCAGGGTTGCTAGGTAAGTATTGCCGATCAGCTGGACATAACCACTAACGACGGTGGTAAGTACAGGATCTTGGACAATGTTCAGGGTCATGGGGCCGTTAGTCAGGCCGGAAGACCAGGTTCCTTGCCAGGTTCCAAACTGCTCGGCCAATCCATATCTCAGGCCATAGAGCCCACCAAGGCCACCGTATAGACCGCCATAGAGACCATATAGGCCGCCATATAAGCCACCATACAGCCCGCCGTAGAGCCCGTACAATCCTCCATAGAGCCCATATCCGCCGTATAGGCCGCCATACAGCCCGCCGTAGAGCCCGTAACCGTATAGGCCACCATAACCATAGCTATAATATCCTTGAGCAGGTCCAGCAGACATTACAGTGAAGAAAAGCAAGAGAATGGAAGATAGAATGAAAGATTTAGATTTGCTAATGTGAGACATAATTATTATCCCTCCTCAAACCACTTTTTTAACTCCCACCTAACAGACACAGAAGCGAAACAACCTTCAAAATTACCTAATTTCTCATACTCACGTACTCACGCGAACCCTAAATCGAGATCTCACAGGGAAATCTCACCAGCTTTTTCTTTATTTCTTTCAGTACACCTCCTTTTTGTGAGCTCTATCTAGGTGAATAAGGTTAATAAGCCGGATAGCAGCAGCACTCACTAAAGTGTAAGCAATATTGATACCAGACCTTTCGATCTGAAATTATCAATTGGGGTAAAATTAAAGTTGCTTGAACGAGATCTCTATGTTAAGGTATAGATCATCTTGTTTGTCGATCGTGGCTTTGAGCGATGAAGCCGATGGGTCTTTAAGCGATAAGTAAGTGATAAACAAGACAAGGTTTTTACGTGAAACATGACCTCAGAGATAAGATTCATTGCCGACTGTATGCTGGGGAAATTGAGCCGCTGGCTGAGGATATGCGGCTTTGATACTTTGTACTACCGGCAGATCAGTGATCTTGATCTTCTGGCGCAAGCCGAGCAGGAAAACCGTGTGATTTTGACCCGTGATCATGTCCTGTTGAAGCTTAGCCAGCAGAGAAACTTAAAAACCATCCTCATAACTTACGACCTGTGGGAGGATCAGTTGAAACAGGTCGTCCAGGAGCTCAACCTCAAGACCCCTTCGCAGGTCTTGAGACGCTGTCTGAATTGCAATGAGCCATTGATAAAAGTGGACAAGACGCAAATTGAAACCCAAGTCCCCGCTTATGTTCTTGACACTGAGCGGGAATTTTCTCTCTGCCCGCGCTGTGGCAAGGTCTTTTGGCCAGGGACCCATTGGGTGGAGATGCGCAGAAGTTTGAATAAGCTTTTCGGAGAAGAGAAATGAAAGTGGTTACTGGACAACAGATGCAAGCCCTGGACCGGTATACGATTGAGGAGATCGGCTTGCCCGGGGTGGTATTGATGGAAAATGCTGGCCGCCAGGTGGTGGCTAAGATGCTTGAGCATTTCCCCAACCTGTGCCAGTGTAAGGTCAATGTCATTTGCGGCAAGGGGAACAATGGGGGCGACGGGCTGGTTATTGCCAGATACCTCTCGGCCCTTGGGGTCAGGGTGCAGATCTTTCTTTTGGCTCAATTAGAGTCACTGTCGGCTGAGGCCGGGATTAACGCGGCGATTGTCCGCAATCTTGGCCTTGCGGTCAGTGAGATCCTCTCGGCCCAGGACCTTGCCTCTCAAAGAGAGGCTATAGCTAGGGCGGATATTCTGGTAGATGCCATATTCGGCACCGGGCTTACTCCTCCGGTCAGGGGACTGGCCGCTGAGGTGATTGAGCTCCTCAATGCGGCGGGGAAACCGATCGTCTGTGTCGATCTTCCTTCTGGTCTGAGCGCGGACTCAAGTCAGATTCAGGGGCCACATATTATAGGCTATCTGACCGTTACCTTTGCCCTACCTAAGCTAGCTCATTTGCTTCCTCCAGCCTGTCAGGCCGCAGGCAAATTGGAGATTGTCGATATCGGCATCCCGCAAAAAGCCATTGATCGGGAAAATATCCAAGTTGAGCTGATCGAGCCAGGCCCAATCCGGCAATGGTGGCCACCTCGGCCAGCCGATTCCCATAAGGGGACCTATGGGCATCTTCTGGTTTTAGCCGGCTCGGTGGGCAAAACCGGAGCCGCCTATCTGACGAGTCAGGCTGCTGCCAGGTGCGGCGCAGGGCTTGTTACCCTGGGGATCCCTGAAAGCCTTAATGCCATAATGGAGGTGAAGCTCACCGAGGTGATGACCCTGCCTCTGCCTGAGACCGCAGATAAGACCATCTCAGCTAGAGCCGCATCTGTTATCGAGGGATTTTTGCCCCGCGCTTTGGCGCTGGCTGTTGGCCCTGGCCTAGGTGTGCACCCTGAGTGTCTGGAGCTCATCAGGTGGATAATCCGAAGTGCCCAGATACCTATGGTCCTTGATGCCGATGGCATCAATGTCCTGGCCGGACAGGCGCATATTTTGAAAGAGGCTAAACAGCCGCCTATTTTGACCCCTCATCCTAAGGAGCTATCAAGGCTTTTGGGTATCGAGCTTAAGGAGGTTTTAGAAGATCGGCTCTCGATTGCCCGTCGAGCAGCCAGGGAATTGAATGCTTATATTGTCCTGAAGGGATTTCGTACCCTGATCGCGGACCCTGAGGGGAATGTGCTGATTAATCCGACGGGAAATCCCGGCATGGCTACGGGAGGGACAGGGGATGTGCTAACCGGAGTGATTGGCGGGCTTTTGGCCCAGAAGTTTTCGAAAAATCAGGCTCTTGCGGCAGGTGTCTATCTGCATGGTTTGGCCGGTGATCTGGTTCGGGAGCAGAAGGGAGAATGCGGTCTGCTGGCTCAGGACCTGATTGATTGTCTGCCGGTGGCTATTAATCGGCTGAGAAGATGAAAAGATATCATAAATTGGTTGATATAACTGATTGATATATAAAATTCGCTCTTATTTATTAGCTACCATTGAGAGACATAACCCTAATAAGAGCTAAGCCCCTTCGAGGGTTTATGGTGTCTGATATATAAGAGCGATAAAATTATATCCCAAAATGATATCTATAAAAAATGATAAATGATAAAATGATACCCCAAAATGATACCCAGAATGTATACTCGTTCAAGTTAGGTTTTGATTGGCATGAATATTGATAATCACGTCAATTAACATATTTTTTATGGTAAACTGAACACAATATTGAAATAAACTATAAATTTTTATAAAAATAGCTAATCAAAAATCATGCTTGGAAAAACCAAAATGTAAGCACTATAATAAGTAGGGCGTATGGAATGGCAAGATCTTAGCTTTAAGAGAAATAGAGCAAAGCGCATCGGTCAAAAGGCGAATCATCCTGAATCTCGTCTACCGTTGCCGGATGGCCTGAGCTGGCATTTTCTCCTTGGCATGGTGGCGGCAGTTATTCTTATCTGGCTGGCCAGCGGTTTTTATCTTATCAGACCGGGTGAGGTGGCGCTCATCCAGCGATTCGGCAAGGGAGATGAGATCAGCAAGCAAGAGGGGATACACTATCATCTGCCCGCACCGATTGAGAAGGTGGTGCGCCTTCAGGTTAAGGGAATAAAGAGCCTTGAGATTGGCTTTCGGACGACCGATCCGGGGCCGCCGGCCCGGTATCGGGAAATTCCCGCTGAGGCCAGTATGCTGCTCAGGGGGGAAAATATCATGCTGATTAAGGCTGCCGTACAATACCAGATTAGCGATCCTCATGACTATCTTCTTAATATCGAGGATCAGGAAAAAACGGTCCGCAATGCGGCTGAATCAGCCCTGCGGCAGGTAATTGGCCAGCATACGGTCGAGAGCGTCCTAAGTAGCGCAAAACAACAGATTCAGCAGCAGACTCAAAGGCTCCTGCAGCAGATTCTGGACCGCTACCGGGCAGGGATCAAGGTCGCCTCTATAGAGCTGCGGGAGGTTCATCCTCCGGCTGAGGTGGCTGAGGTCTTGAAAAAGGTCGACGCGGCCAAAGATGAGCGAGACAGGTTGATCAGCAAGGCTTGGGAATACTTGAATGAGGAAATGTCAAAGGCTCGGGCTGAGGCTGAGCGGATGGTGAGCGAAGCCGAAAGTTACCGGGATGAAATTATCCGCCGTGCTGAGGGTGATACGGCCCGCTTTTTAAAGAATTATGCTCAATATCGGGGGGCTGAGGAAATTAGCCGAAAAAAATTATACCTTGAGGCCATGGAGCAGATACTGTCAGAGGCTCAAAAGTATGTTTTGATGGATACAGATCAAAGATTTATTGGGCTTCTTCCGCTTGGCTCACCGGGGCTTTTCAGCACTTTGGCTGAAAAGCCCACTTTGGTTGAAAAGCCAGGAATTAGCCTGAGTGAAAAAACTCAGATAGAGCCGCTCCGTGATCCAAACCAGCTCAAACGATAGGGTAGTATTCGCTGCCATAAGGAAAGACTCAAAAATAATTCTTAATTATAATTCTTAATTCTTCTGGCATTCTTACAGCTGCATTTTACGGCAGACTGAGCGAAAGTGCAGAATCCATAATATACAAGTACATAATCCATAATATAAAATTTAATATCTCAAACAGTTATAAAAAGTACAAAAGAAAGTACAAAAGAATAATCCCTCTGGAGAAGGTCTTATGGAGAAAAAACAGCCGATGGCCATGATAGCTCTTATCGTCCTTATTGTTGCCGTCTTGGTCGGTTTGTCCCATACCTTTTTTGTGGTAGATCAGACCGAGCAAGCCGCACTCATGCACATGGGGAATCCGCTCAGGATGATTACCGAGCCCGGCCTTTATATAAAGCTGCCCTTTATTCAGCAGGTGGTTAAATTTGATCGTCGGCTTTTGACCTCTACCTTCGGACCTGATGAAATTTCCACCAAGGATCAAAAGAGCCTGGTGATTGACTGCTATTGCCAGTGGAAAATAGTAAACCCTAGGGCATTTCTGGAATCTGTTGGCACAAAGATGCAGGCTCAAAGTCGGCTTGAAGATATTGTTCGGGCCGAGCTGCGGGCTCAGGCCGGGCTGTATGAGCTGGCTGAGTTTGTGTCTGATGCTCAAGAATCTATCTTGAAAAAGATAACTGAGGTGGTGAGAGAGAGATCAGCCGGCCTGGGAGTAGAAATCTTAGATATTCGCCCTAAGAGGATCGCTCTTTCTCCTGAATATGAAAAGCGCAGCCTTGACAGGATGAAGGAGGAAGGGGAAAGATGGGCTCGAGACTGCCGCAGGCAAGGCGAGGAGGAAGCCATGAAAATCAGGACCCAGGCAGAGAGGGAAAAGAAGGCCACGCTGGCTGAGGCCTATAAAAAGGCTCAGGAAATCCGCGGTGATGGAGAAGCCAGGGCACTTAAGATCTGCACTGAGGCTTACGGCCAGGCCCCTGACTTTTATGCTTTTTTCAGGACGCTCGAAGCCTACCGCAATTCTCTTAAAGCCAATACAACCTTTATTTTTTCGGAAGATAACGAATTCTTTGCCTACTTGAAGGGAAGCTATGGACAACAAAAATCGGCCCGCAAGGGAAAATAGCCAAAATCATCATCAAACTAATCCATCAAGCCTCTCCTACCAGGAAGCAGGTGTTGATATTTCCAAAGAAGAAAAGTCGCTTGCTAAGTTTATCAAACATGTAACCAAGAGCTTTCAATTCATTGGCCAAGGTCCTGGCCAGGTGCTCAGCTCCATCGGATATTTTGCTAACATCGTCAGGATCAGCGATAGTCTTGGCCTGGCTGTTTCAGCCGATGGGGTGGGCACAAAGGTTTTGATCGCCCAGATGATGAATAAGTATGATACTGTTGGCATTGACTGTGTGGCCATGAATGTCAATGATTTGATTTGCGTAGGAGCAAAACCGATCTGTTTTCTTGACTATATCGCCCTTCAGGACCCAGCGGAGGATTTGCTTGATCAACTGGGGCAGGGCCTGCTGGAGGGGGCTAGGCAGGCTGGGGTAACTATTCCGGGAGGTGAGACCGCGCAGGTGCGGGATCTAATTCAGGGAGTCAGACCCGGCTACGGATTTGATCTGGCCGGCATGGGTATTGGCCTGATCGATCCTGGCCGGATCATTGAGGGTCAGAATCTGACCAGCGGGGACCTTATCATTGGGCTGGCCAGCAGTGGCCTCCACAGCAATGGCTATTCGCTAGCCAGGAAGGTCTTTTTCACTCAGGAGGCGCTCGGGGTAGACAGCTACATTCCAGAGCTTGGCAAAACCTTGGGTGATGAGCTGCTGACCCCGACCATCATCTATGTGCCGCTGGTCAATGAGCTTTTGGCCCAAAATTTGCGGATCAAGGCCCTGATAAATATCACCGGTGACGGATTGCTCAATCTTCTGAGGGTCCGGGCACAGGTCAAGTTCACGATTAGCTCTCTGCCTGAGCCTCCGCCCGTTTTCTCACTAATTCAGCGACTTGGTAGAATTAGCGATAATGAAATGTTTCGGGTTTTCAATATGGGGATCGGCTTTTGTGTCCTTGTCCATCCTGATGACCAGGATACTGTCAAGGACATCTGCCATCGATTCGGCATTGCTTGCTCTGTAATCGGCCATGTTGAAGAGTCGCCGGAGAAGGTGCTCGATGTGGTTTCAAAGAAATTGTGGGGAGTGGGCAGGTTTTTTTACAAGGTTTAATAAAAACGCTATAGGCATGGAATCATCACTCTCCATGGCATGGAATCATAAATCGGAGGGGCTGGTTTTGAAACCTGCCCTTACCAAAAGTTTTAAACCGCCACTACAAGCAGGGTCGCCGGATAAGCCGCCTAAGCCGCCATAACGTTTTGCCCCTACAAGCAGGGTTGCCGGGGCAGTGGGCAGTAAGTAGAAACCGCGCCTGTGGCAGGGTGTGCTGGATTGAAGAGATTGCCCAGGCAGCCAATATCGGGAACCGCTCCTGTGGCACAGCGGTGTGCCGGATTATTCGCTAGTGTGAGTAAGTTTTGCCGCGATTAATCCTTCCCGATGCCGTAAATTTTGTCGCGATCAATCCTTCCCGATGCGATCAATCCTCCCTTACTTATAAGAGAATGTCGGGCGAAGCAGTTTTTAATTTTTAACCCTCCTCAACTCTTATTATTCTGTAACTATGGCATATAATATATCAATAAATGAAAATGCAATAAATAAAAATCGCTCTTATATATCAGACACCATAAACCCTCAAAGGAGCTTAGCTCTTATTAGGGTTATGTCTCTTAATGGTAGCTAATAAATAAGAGCGATAAAAATTACTATACTTTTGCACTTTTGGTATGGAGCATTTTGGATATGGGTAAAAAAATTGAATGGCACACCCTGTTAAGGGAAG
>JAILZY010000107.1 GCA_023512255.1 bacterium
CTTTCTTCTCTCTTTATTTTCTCTCCTCCCCTTTATATTTTCAACATTATTTTTTCAACATGGGGAACATCTGTCAAGGATGGATGGCCTTTTTAGCAGACAGCTCTTATACTTAGCTCTTATATTTAGCCCCGGTTATATAGCGCTCATACCACATCTGAAACATAAACAGGGTCCAGAGTTTTTTCCGATGATCAAATTGGCCGCTCAGATGCTCCTGTAAAAGCCGATGAAGGTAGTCAGGATTAAATATCCCCTGCGCTTTAATTTTACCTTTATCAAAAATTTCAACAAATAGAGGCCTGAGCTCGGCCTTGATCCACTTGGCCACCGGAATACCGAACCCTTTCTTTGGTCGGTGAATGATTGATGGAGGCAACAGCCCCTTGGCGCTTTGCTTGAGCAAATACTTGGTCGTAAGTCCCCGCAGTTTGAGGTAAGAGGGAAGGCGGGTAACAAAATTTACTAACTCATGGTCCAGAAAAGGCACCCGCACTTCTAGGGCGTTCGCCATGCTGGCCCGGTCAGTCTTAACCAGAAGGTCATCTTGGAGATATAGTTTCATGTCCAGATAAAGGATGGTATCCAGCCAGTCTTCCACCTTCGCTGAGCGAAGATAGGTGCGGATTGGAGAAAACTCGTCATGGCCATAAATTGCGGCTTGAAAATCAGGATGCAGCAGATCCCTTTTTTCATCCGGAGTAAAGGAGCCCATCCATATCTGGTGTCGGACGTGGCCAGGATAGCCAATGCCTGAGATGAATTTTTTGGCTCGAAAATCAAAACTGAAGTTATCGGTAGAAACTGGCAGCCTGTTGATTAATTTTTCCAGGATCGTTTGCCTGATAAAGCGAGGAATAAGGGTATAGAGCTTAGCCAGCCGGTGAGCCTGGTAAGTGTAGTAGCCGGCAAAGAGCTCATCGCCTCCGTCACCGCTTAGAGCCACGGTTACGAATTGACGGCAAAACTTGCAGAGTAGATAGGTAGGCAGAATGGAGGCATCCCCCAGAGGCTCATCCATCTGATCGACTACTTTGGGCAGAGCAGCCAGCAAGCTTGAGGTATCAAAGAGCTGGCTGCGGTGGCTGATTCCCAAATACTGAGCCACAGCCCTAGCATATTCTGATTCATCAAAGGATTTTTCTCGAAAGCCGATATTGAAACTGTCTACCTTACCTGAGGAAACCTTGCTCATCAGAGAGGCGATCAGGCCTGAATCAATCCCTCCGCTCAAAAATGTCCCCAGAGGAACATCGCTTATCAGTCTTCGCTGGACCGCTACAGTGAGCTTGTCAATGAGAGCTTCCCGGTACTCCTCAAGGCTGGCTAGGCTGATCTTGGAGCGATAGTCAAGGTCCCAATATTGCTGAATCCGGATTCTGCCTCCCTGATCGACCCTCAGGAAGTGTCCAGGCAAAAGCTTTTGAATAGACTGGAAAATGCTTTGTGGAGCAGGGACATATTCATAGGTAAGATAAAGATTTATGGCCTGCGGGTCAGGTGAGCGCATCAACCCAGGGTATTCAAGGAGAGCCTTGATCTCGGAGCCGAAAATAACCGTATCCCGGACACGGGCAAAGTGTAGGGGCTTGATGCCAAGCCGATCACGAGCTAGAAAGAGGCTTTGGTTTTTCGTATCCCAGATGGCCAAGGCAAACATGCCGATCAGATGATGGAGACACTCAGCCCCCTGCTCCTCATAGAGATGGACGACTACCTCAGAGTCTGAGCCGGTCTTGAATGTATGGCCGCGTTTTTGCAGCTCCTCGCGCAGTTGCCGGAAGTTATAAATTTCCCCATTAGCTACAACCCATAGAGTCTGGTCTTCATTGGGAATCGGCTGGTGGCCGCCCTGAAGATCAATAATACTGAGGCGGCGCATGCCGAGTACCGCTCTCTGATCAAGGTAGGTGCCTGTATCATCCGGCCCTCGATGATACATGGCCTGACACATTCGCTCAATTACCCGCTCAGCTTCATCCCGAGGAAGATCATAATTAATAAAGCCACAGATTCCACACACTCCTGCTGCTCTCTTTGCTTTGAAAAAATAGACTTTTTCAGTATCGGACCGACATCAGAAAAAGGCCATGAGGCGGAGCTGATGGCCCAGCCAGTCGTTTATCCCTAGCTTGCAAAATCTGCGTGATCTGATCAGCCACCATTCTCCCACGTCCTACCTCAAGCAGTGTGCCGACGATCCGCCGGACCATTTTATGCAAAAACCCCTCTCCCCGAACCGTAATCGCCACCAGGTGTCCCTCCTGTCCGATGTCGGCAGAGGTGATTGTGCGGACCGTATTTTCCCTTTCATCACCTGCCGTGCTGAAGGAGAAAAAATCGTGCGTTCCTACTATCCTGGCCAGGGCATTCCGCATCTGGTCAAGATCAAGGGGAGTAGGAACAAAGAGGGCATAGCGGCGAAAGAATGCTGAGCGCTCAGGCTGGCAGAGTAGATAGTAGCGATACTCTTTCTCCTTGGCATCAAATTGAGCATGGAATGAAGGATGCACGTCCTCGGCCTGGCGAATAACAATATCATCGGGCAAAAGAGCATTTAGGGCCCGCATGATAACTGCTGAAGAGTGCTTGCTTTCGCACCGAAAATGAGCTGTCTGCCCAATGGCGTGCACTCCGGCATCGGTCCTTCCAGCACCCTGGACATATACCGGATGCCCTAGAATCCGGGCCAGGCAATCCTGCACTACCCCTTGGATGGTAACCAGCCCCGGCTGAACCTGCCATCCATGATAGAGAGTGCCGTCATACTCTATGGTTAATTTTATCGTTCGCACAAAAATGCGCTCCTGGCCTCACCCATTCCCTCTAGGGCAATGGTATGAAAATCTGTCGATATTCATCAAATATATCAAATAGTTATATAGATTAAGCATAATTAATTTAATTTTATAATATCTTGATATTTATAAGATATTGATATTATTAGACAATCAATTTTTATGCAACTGGCCTTACCCGGTCCCCTTATTGAGCTTGTCGATCCTTTTTTCTCTTTCCCGAAAGATGATCTTAATCGGGATTTGCTCCATTCCAAGGAGGCTACGTAGCTGGTTCTGAAGATAGCGGGCATATGAGAAATGAATGCCCTGGGGATAGTTAACAAAAAAGACAAAGGTCGGCGGTTTGATCGAAACTTGAGTCTGATAATAAAACTTGATTTTTTTCCCCTGGTAGAGCGCAGGGGGCTTGCCCTGGATAATCTGCCGACTGATCCGATTTAACTCTCCCGTCGGTATCCTTTTGGTATACTGATCGTAGAGGGTTTCGATTAGGGGAAAGATGGTAAAGACCCTCTGGCCAGTGAATGCAGAAACAAAAACAATCGGAGCAAACGACAGATAGCTCAATTCATAGCGTACCCTCTCAATATAAGAGGCCATAGTCTTGCTGTCTTTTTCTACTAGATCCCATTTGTTGACTACCAGAATGCAGGGTTTTCCAGCCTCATAGGCATATCCGGCAATCGTGGCATCCTGCTTAGTAACTCCCTCGACCGCATCGATCAGGATGAGAGCCACATCACAGGTTTGCAGATTTTTTAGCGCCGAGATGATGCTGTATTTCTCAAGAGCCTGCTCTGTTCTGCCTTTTTTTCGAATTCCAGCCGTATCAATTAGGATATATTGCCTTCGGTTGAAGCGAAGATAGCTATTGACCGAATCGCGGGTCGTCCCAGGGATATCAGATACTAGCATACGCTCCTGGCGTAGGAAGGAATTGACTAGGGAGGACTTGCCCACATTCGGACGGCCAATAATCGCCACTCGAATACCCTCTTGCTCTTCGTTTATCTGCCCACTGGGCGCCTGATGCGGGAACTGCTGTCCGATTGCCTCAAGGAGCTCTTGGATTCCCAGGGCGTGCTCGGCCGAGATGGAGATAAAAGGCTCACCGAGGGCGTAAAAGTCTGCCAGCGCCTGCTGAGAGGGAGAAATATCAATCTTATTGACTACAAAGAGTATCTTTTTTCCGCTTCGATAGAGACGCTGGATAATCTCCCGATCTATCCCAAGGAGGCCATCACGGGCATCCATGAGATAGAGCACAAGGTCTGCTTCCTGAATGGCCAGGTCGGTTTGCCGCTGCATCTGAACAGCAATTTCCTCCTTGGCATCTAATTCCAGCCCTCCGGTATCGATCAGCAGATAACTGCGCTCATCGAAGCTACAGGTAGCATAAATGCGATCGCGAGTGACACCGGGCTGACCATCAACAATAGCCTGCCGTTTTCCGATCAGTCGATTAAAAAGAGTGGATTTTCCGACATTTGGTCGGCCCACAATGGCTACTACTGGTATTGACATGGCTAGCCGACCGAAGAAGTAGTTTGGAGTTTTGGGGTAACTGAAGAAGAAGTGGTTTGGAGTTCCGAGGTAGCTGGCTGCTGCTCCTTGGCCTGCTCTTGATACCCTACCAGAGCCGCCTTTAGGACCTGATCCATGTTTTTGACCAGAATAAATTCCATGACTTTTTTCACCATGTCAGGAATTTCCTTAAGGTCTTTCTCATTTTCCTCAGGCATGATCACGGTACGGATCTCTGCCCGATGAGCAGCTAGGACCTTTTCCTTCAATCCGCCAATGGGCAAAACCTTCCCCCGCAGGGTTATTTCTCCGGTCATGGCCACATCACTGCGGATCGGCTTTCCAGTAAAAGCCGAGGCCATAGCTATGGCCATGGTGATTCCAGCCGAAGGGCCATCTTTGGGAATAGCTCCTTCAGGTATGTGGATATGGACATCGGTCTTTTGAAACAGATCCGCGGCAATGTTCAGCTCCTTGGCCCTTGAGCGGACAAAGCTGTAAGCGGCCTGGGCTGACTCCTGCATGACATCTCCCAATTGCCCAGTTAAGGTAAGCTCCCCTTTACCCTCCATTATGACCGCCTCAATGGGCAGGATATCTCCTCCTACCTCCGACCAGGCAAGACCATTGGCAATGCCAATTTCATCTTCCTGGGCCTTGTCTTTCTTGGGATATTTGGGAGGTCCAAGATATTTGGGGACATTATGGACCCCGATCTGAACATGGGTATCCTTTCCCTTCTGAACCACTTGCCTGGCCACCTTGCGGCAGATTGAAGCGATTTCCCGCTCTAGGTTTCTCACCCCGGCCTCTCTGGTGTAGCGATAGATGATATATTTGATCGCATTTTCGGAAAATTCAAGGTTTTTAGCGGCCAGACCATGAGATTTCAACTGCTTGGGAATCAGAAACAGCGAGGCGATCTTGACCTTCTCAAGATCTGTATATCCGGGCAGTCGAATCACTTCCATCCGATCCTGGAGAGGGCCAGGGATTTTGTGAATCACATTGGCCGTGGTGATGAACATGACCTCCGAGAGGTCATAATCGACCTCAAGATAATGATCGCTGAAGGAGTTGTTCTGCTCAGGATCGAGCACCTCAAGGAGTGCTGCTGAGGGATCTCCCCGAAAATCCGTACTCATCTTGTCGATTTCATCCAGAAGAAAGACAGGATTTTTAGACTGCGCTTTTTTCATCCCTTGGATAATCCGGCCTGGCAGGGCACCGATATAGGTTCTGCGGTGTCCCCTGATTTCAGCCTCATCTCGGACCCCACCCAGGGAGAGGCGGACAAAATTTCTGCCCGTAGCTCGAGCAATCGAGCGGGCAAGAGAGGTTTTCCCAACTCCCGGCGGGCCGACAAAGCACAGGATCGGGCCTCGCATTTTCTTAACCAGCCTGCGCACAGCCAGATACTCAAGGATTCGTTCTTTGGCCTGCTCAAGTCCATAGTGATCGTGGTTTAAAATCTTTTCAGCCTTCTGCAAGTCGATCTTGTCCCTGGTCTTCTTGGCCCAGGGGAGCGAGATTAGCCAGTCGATGTAATTGCGCACTACGGTGGCTTCGGCTGACATAGGGGGCATCAGCTCAAGCCGCCTCAGCTCACGCAAGGCCTTATCCTCGGTCTCGGCACTCATCTTGGCTTGCCGGATCTTCTCCTCAAGCTCCTGAATCTCCGATTTGCGATTATCCATCGCCCCTAATTCTTTCTGGATGGCCTTCATCTGCTCCTGGAGATAGTACTCTTTTTGGGTTTTTTCCATCTGAGTTTTCACCTGGCTGCGAATCTTTTTCTCCAGCTCCTGAATATCGATCTCGGCTGAGAGGAAACCGTAGAGCTTCATCAGCCTATCTTCAGGATCGAGACTCTCCAGGATAGCCTGCTTGTTTTCCATCTTGAGCGCTACATGGGAGGCAATAATATCGGCTAGACGGCCAGGCTCTCTCATATTCGCGGCTGACTGGATGAGCTCGGGCGGAATTTTAGGATTTGACCTGGCATATTTCTCAAACTGCGCATTGACATTTCTCATCAAGGCCTCGATCTGGGGGGAATTCTCAACCTCCCTCTCACAATCAGAGGCCGAGACATTGAAAAATTCACCGGTCTCGATAAACTCCTCAATCTTGCACCGGCCCACTCCCTCAACCAGCACTTTGATGGTTCCATCCGGCAACTTGAGCACCTGAAGAATTTCAGCAATGGTTCCAATTGAAAAAATATCCTCAGGCTGCGGGTCATCAATCTTTGGATTTTTCTGAGAAGCGAGGATGAGCTGATTGTTATTCATCATGGCCTTCTCAACAGCCTTGATCGACTTTGGCCTACCGATGAACAGGGGAACAATCATATGGGGAAAAACAATAATGTCCCGCAGCGGTAATAACGAAAGAACCCGCGTTTGGTGGTTATCTTTCTGTTTATTTTTATCCTTGAAAAACATCTTGCCTCCGCAAAAAAGAGTATCTTCTGTAGAATCTGGGGAAGGCGTAGGCGGCAGTAATGCAGTAAGTTAATACTATGCAGTAAATGATAACTCAATACGTTTGGGTATAAATATCGTCGCTCTTATATATCAGACACTATAAACCCTATATCAGAACCATAAATCCTCGAAGGAGCTTAGCTCTTATTAGAGTTATGTCTCTCAATGGTAGCTAATAAATAAGAGCGAATTAAGCACAAATATATAAGTATAAATATATAAAAATAAAATTAAAACCTTGCGGCCAGGGAAAAAGTGTTATCCTACCTTTTCGTACAGAAATATCGGTGTCTCATGCCGGTTGATGACATCTTTGGTAATCACACATTCTTTAATTCCGGTGCTGTGTGAAGGTAACTCATACATGATATCGAGCATGACATCCTCTAAGATTGACCGCAGCCCCCGCGCTCCAGTTCCCCGGGCAATGGCCTCGTGAGCCACAGCAGACAGAGCATCATCAGTAAACTTCAATTTGACATTCTCCAGCTCAAACATCTTCTGATACTGCTTGATTAAAGCGTTCTGAGGATCTTTGAGAATAGAGATCATCATCTCTTCATCCAATTCAGTTAGGGTGGCAATTATCGGAAAGCGGCCAACAAATTCTGGAATCATACCGTATTTTATCAAGTCGATCTGCTGTACCTGACTGATAAGATCCGATGTGCTTCGTTCTTTTTTACTTTTTACCCCGGACAAAAATCCCACTGGATTTTTGTCTAGCCGTCTAGCAATGATTTTTTCCAGCCCAACAAAGGCTCCTCCACAGATGAACAGAATATCCTTGGTATCCACCTGGATATATTCCTGATGGGGGTGTTTTCGCCCACCTTGAGGGGGAACGCTGGCTATGGTGCCCTCAATGATTTTCAGCAGGGCCTGCTGGACACCTTCCCCTGAAACGTCGCGGGTAATTGATGGGCTGTCGGTCTTGCGACTGATTTTATCGATTTCATCAATATAGACAATTCCCTTCTCAGCCTTGGCTACATCGAAATCGGCAGCCTGCAAGAGTTTCAGAATGATATTCTCCACATCCTCCCCAACATATCCTGCTTCAGTGAGCGTAGTGGCATCAGCGATAATAAATGGAACCTCAAGCAGTTTAGCTAGGGTCTGGGCCAGAAGAGTTTTCCCTGAACCAGTCGGCCCAATAAGCATGATGTTACTTTTCTGAAGTTCAACATCCTTGGGATCGATGTTGGCTTCAATCCGCTTGTAATGGTTATGAACTGCTACCGAAAGGATCTTTTTTGCTCTCTCCTGGCCGATAACATACTGGTCCAGAAAATTTTTTATTTCAATTGGTTTAGCGAGCTTCTTAAAATTCTCAATCCGCTCCTCTTCCCATTCTTCCTCAATGATATCATTGCAAAGCTCTATACATTCATCGCAGATATATACCGTTGGCCCGGCAATCAGCTTTTTGACTTCATTTTGAGTTTTGCCACAAAAAGAACATCTTAAGGTTACATTTTTAGAACTTTTACCTTTAGCCATTTTTATCCCTTATGGTTAATTAAAACAAATACTTAAGTCTTTTTAAGAATTACTTCGTCCACTAAGCCATACTCCTTGGCCTGTTCGGCGGACATATAATAATCTCGTTCCGTATCAGCCTGAATTTTGTCAAAAGGCTGCCCTGTATGCTTAACCAGGATTTCGTTCAGGCGCTTGCGCATGAGCAAGATTTCTCTGGCCTGAATATCCACATCCGTAGCCTGGCCTTGGAATCCACCAAGGGGTTGATGGATCAAGATCCTGGCATGAGGAAGTGCATAGCGTTTCCCTTTAGCTCCGGCAGCAAGGAGTAAGGCTCCCATGCTGGCGGCTTGGCCGATGCAGATGGTTGAGACATCTGGCTTGATATATTGCATCGTGTCATAAATAGCCAATCCTGAAGTTACTACACCACCAGGGCTGTTTATATAGAGATGGATATCCTTATCAGGATCGTCCGCCTCCAAGAACAAAAGCTGGGCAATAACAAGATTGGCAATATTGTCATCAATAGGACTACCCACAAATACAATCCGATCCTTCAGCAGTCGGGAGTAGATATCGTAGGCTCGCTCCCCACGGCTAGATTGTTCTACGACGATCGGTATCAGAGTCATTTCTTCCTTCACCTTATATCTCGCTCCTCCCCCTGCTATCGAAGCTGGGCTTGTTCCAGCAGGAAGTCTATGGTTTTTCTTTCCTGAATGTTTCTTTCGATTTTTGCTTTGGATAATTTTTTACTCATTTCTTCAGGGGATTTATTGTACTGCCTGGCTAATAATTGAATCTGATGATCAATCTCTGCTGGCGTAACCTCGATTCCTTCTCGAAGAGCGATTTCCTGGAGAATAATAGCCACTTTTACATTTCTGACCGCTGTTTCCCGAAGATGCTCTCGCACCTTGGCGAGATTTTCCTTAGCCTGATCAAGCACCTGTCCTTGAGCCAATAATTGAAGCTCTAGATCGTAGACCAGCTCATCGGTTTCCTCCTCAATTAGAGCTTGCGGAGGAGTAATCGAAGTTTGAGCCAGTAATTTATGGAGTAAGGAGTCAGCCATCTTCGTTTTTGCCTCCCCCTCACGCATTTTTTTAATCTTTTCGGCTACTTGTTCCTTAAGGCTTGTCAGGCTGTCAAACTCCCAGTCTTTGGCAAAATCATCATCAATTTCAGGGAGAACCTTTTCCTTGATTTCCTTAACTACCAGTTTGAAAGAAAATTTTTTCCCGGCCCATCGGTTATTCGGATAATCAGGCGGAAAATCTACTTCATATTCCCGTTCTTCGCCCTTGGTCAGACCGATAAGCTTTTGAGAAAATTCAGGCAAAAACGGCTGGGCACCTGGAATAATCAGCGCGTCTTTCTTTTTATAGATCAGGGTTTGGCCCTCTTGGTCCAAAATTTCATAATCAATGATCACCAGATCACCCTCCCGGATCGGACGGTCCGTGATGGCCTGATACCTAGCATGCTGCTCCTGCAGATCTTTGAGGGCAGCTTGGATATCTTCTTCGGTCACTTCCACTTTCTCACGCTCGATCTCGATCCCCCGGTAGGGAGGCAATTCAACCCTGGGCCAGGTAGTTACAATCACCTTAAAGGATAGAGGTGCATGTTCCTGAACATGGAATTCACCTGCAAATTCAGGTTGTCCGATCAATTGGAGTTTCTTTTCCGCAACCGCCTTTTCAAAGTATTCCGGCACCAGGTCTTTGATGACCTCTGATTCGATTTTATTCCAAAAATAGGTCTTCAGTAAATCCCTTGGCACTTTGCCGGGCCGAAACCCTTTCAGCTTAGCGACAGAACCTACCAGCCGGTAGGCGGTATTGATCTTTCTAGTTACTACATCCTCAGGGATTTCAACTGTGACTTCCTTTTTACTGTCTTCTAAATCGGTCACATCGATTTTCATGGATCCTCTCTCTTCCCCTGGCTCTATTATCTCTTATTTTTATGCGAGAGGCGGGACTCGAACCCGCATGGTTAACCCACTGGATCCTAAGTCCAGCGCGTCTGCCAAATTCCGCCACTCTCGCTTTGATTAATAAGACTATAATATTCTATAATAATTCTCTTAATAAGACTATAACATCTTATAAAAAATGGAGGCAACTCCACTCAAGGAGATGAGCCACCTGGTCAAGCCCTTCCCTTAAGACTACTTGAAGGAGTTCCTCCAGTCTGCTGTATGATCATTTTTCGATCAATCAAAAATTGGTGAGCCGTGAAGGAATCGAACCTTCAACCTACTGATTAAGAGTCAGTTGCTCTGCCTGTTGAGCTAACGGCCCACGACTTTATTAATTCAGCCTGTGCAATCCCGACAAGACCGGGGTTAAACATACGCCCGGCAGGGCTCGAACCTGCGGCCTGCGGATTCGAAGTCCGACGCTCTATCCAACTGAGCTACGGGCGCGATATTTATCTCATCAATGTTTATCTCATGGGGTGAGTGGAGGGACTTGAACCCTCGGCCACTGGAGCCACAATCCAGTGCTCTATCCAAACTGAGCTACACTCACCATAATCGATTGCCAAGAAATAAGCTTTTGATTTTTTTAACTAACCTTTTATATAATTACTACAAAGTATAATTAGTATACACTATTAATTTCAATTTTTCAACTCATCAATTGGAGCCCCAGATGTTCCCCATTTATATCCAATCCTAGTACGATCTTGACCAGATTACAATTAGAAGGGAGTTTCTCATTTCCC
>JAILZY010000015.1 GCA_023512255.1 bacterium
TGATGAGCATGGAAAAGATACCTTACAGGAAATGCCAGAATAACTATTTGAATCTATTGGCGCAAAAAAGGCAAGGGTAGAAATCCATGACCTGATGATTAAGGGATTGCGACGATTCAGATGAGACTCCGCCAACGACTGTTTTTGAGTAGAAATCCATGACCTGATGATTAAGGGATTGCGACTCCCTCCTATGTATTAAAGTTTAAAATGACAATCTCCGTAGAAATCCATGACCTGATGATTAAGGGATTGCGACTTTATTATCCCAATACCGATGATAAAAAACCCACGGCAAATTAGTAGAAATCCATGACCTGATGATTAAGGGATTGCGACTTATTTGATAAAGATTCCCATACTGCCTTATTTTTTTTCAATTCTCTGTAGAAATCCATGACCTGATGATTAAGGGATTGCGACATGCCCTGTAAAAGCGACCTTAAATGGTCGCAAGGGTTCCGTAGAAATCCATGACCTGATGATTAAGGGATTGCGACTGCAGACGAGTTTTTTGCCTCGTCTTCGGAGAGCCGTTGGGTAGAAATCCATGACCTGATGATTAAGGGATTGCGACACTTATTATTTTCGCGGCATCCCGAATTTTGTGAAAAGTAGAAATCCATGACCTGATGATTAAGGGATTGCGACCGCACATAGTATACCACTACGTACGGGAGTAATTTTGCAGTAACGTAGAAATCCATGACCTGATGATTAAGGGATTGCAACATAAGTTTGGCCACCTGACACAATGGTTATATTAATTGTTATTAGGTAGAAATCCATGACCTGATGATTAAGGGATTGCGACAGTAATACACAGTATGGCAACACCTCACCATTGTTGGTAGAAATCCATGACCTGATGATTAAGGGATTGCGACACTATCCAACAATAAGTTAACTACTTCTAATACTAGTAGTAATGTAGAAATCCATGACCTGATGATTAAGGGATTGCGACAAATAATATAGAAGCAACTACAATCATCAAACTTGAATACGTAGAAATCCATGACCTGATGATTAAGGGATTGCGACTTACGATGACCGCCGCCCCTCTCCTCGGCGACTATGATTAGCTGGTAGAAATCCATGACCTGATGATTAAGGGATTGCGACATCCAGGAGCGCTTTTTTGGGGGTTGTTCCTATTCCATAGCAGATTGGTAGAAATCCATGACCTGATGATTAAGGGATTGCGACAATTTTTCTATATTATAATTGTGGTTATGAAATTTCATATCCAGTAGAAATCCATGACCTGATGATTAAGGGATTGCGACCCTCTACGGTAATGGGGAGGAGTTCCTCCTCTCCAAGTAGAAATCCATGACCTGATGATTAAGGGATTGCGACGAATACGTTTACGCAGCTCGGGACTGCTAATATTGATATTATTACTGTACATAATAATGCATAGTAGAAATCCATGACCTGATGATTAAGGGATTGCGACCTTTTATAATAACGTATAGTATTAGTATGCTTCTTTTTATTCAGTAGAAATCCATGACCTGATGATTAAGGGATTGCGACTTATTGTACCTAACCGCAGTGACAGCAACTTCCAGTTGGTAGAAATCCATGACCTGATGATTAAGGGATTGCGACTTTAATGCTTCTTTCAATATTTTTTGTAATAGCTTTAATTTTTATTTGAGTAGAAATCCTGACCTGATGATTAAGGGATTGCGACTCGTTCCCCGTCTCCTGTAATCCAGGGGGAGATTATAAGTAGAAATCCATGACCTGATGATTAAGGGATTGCGACACCAAGTACGGGTACGTTGTACCGTGCCCCTACCAATGACCAATGTACAGCCTGTGGACAGGCAAAATCAAACAGGTAGCCCAGGCGGCTCGCCTGTGCTACCAGCCCGCCCAGGCGAGCCGCCTGGGCTACCTGTGCTACCCTAAAAGGAGCTAATTCCATGTCCAAAACAAACAATGATGATCTGATTTTTGATTTCTGGGCACATAATCCGACTTGGGATGAAATGATAAAGATGTGGGGTGATGCCGTACCTGTTGTTTGGGGAGAACCGCTTACAACCGGTGAAAACGCCCGCGATGTTACTGCCCATACCATTGCCTGCCTATATGCTCTGCGAAGAGATAAGATTAAAGCCCAGCAGTATGCCAGAGCCATAAATGATGAAAAGTGGCGAGCTGATGCTTTTAAATTCATTGAAAATCCAACTGTTTTTGATCCTATCAAAGGCCTTATCCCCTTGGCAGAAGAGCAATCCTGAGAAACTCTTCGTCTACGTCTGATTTTGATTTATCGTAGAAATCCATGACCTGATGATTAAGGGATTGCAACTTACCATGCACATCTACCAAGAGAGGATCAATCAGGACTAAATAAGGTGGAAAAGTAATTGGTAAACATGCATGAGCAGAATTAAGGGATGGCAACCAGTGGAGCCTGCTTCCAGCAGGCTTTCTTAAGCTGCTTCTAGCAGGCTTCTTAAGTGTTTTGCCAGAGTATAAAAATCAATTTTTCAGGCCGAAAGGGAGGTAAATATTATGGCTACACCAGGACAAGAATTAGCTTCATTGGATTTTGAAAGTCTTATTGGCGGACCGCTAGTGGCGATTGTCCATGCCCAGGCTCAGGCTGCTTTGGCTACGGCCAATTTTATCAAGCAGGTTGGCTTCAAGCCACCAACAGGTACGCAAACTGCGACCGAGCAGACTACGGGAGAGCCGGCAACTGTCACCTTTACCTACAAGAAGATGGTTCCCAAGGCGGATGGAAGCGGCGAAGAAGAAAAGACCGCAACCCTAACCGTTCCTTTCCTGGCCATGCTGCCAATTCCCTATCTGCGGGTGGAGGAGGCCAATGTGGATTTTTTGGCCAAGATCAACTCTGTCCAATTTCGGCAGGTTGACACCAACCTGGAGGTAAAGGGTGAGCTAGAGGCTAAGGCAGGATGGCTGTGGGGAAGCGCAAGACTCAAAGTTACCACCACCTATCAGAGGCAGACCAAAGAGGGGTCTACTGTAACTCGAGACTATTCAATGGGGGTCAAGGTGAAGGCTGTTCAGGAGGAGATGCCCGGCGGGCTGGCTAAGCTCTTGAGCGTTCTTGAATCGTTGATCAAAGAGACTACAGCCTAAGTCAAGGAGGGTCTTCCCAATGGCAAGTTTAGGAGAGGTAGTCGGTGCCCTGATCAGTCAGATCAGCAAGGGGCGAAGTCAGGCGGATATGGCTACCTTGGAAGTGGCTAAGGTATATAAAGAGCACCCTCTCCTGTCGTCCTTCCCAGTGCCGAAGATGACCCTGGATGAAGTGGTGATCGACCTTAAGGTGTCGATCTCGGCTGCTCCGGTGCGAAAGGTTCTGAGCGCTGAGGCAAAAAGGGAAATCTTGGCTGAGATAGATAAGATGACCCGTGAGGCAGTAACTAGTGAGCCCTCTCTACAGAAGCTCAGCCGCAAATTTCCTGATCTTTCGGGCATCATGGACCAGACTCATCCCAAGTTTATGGAGAGATTGTCTGAGCTTTTGCCTGAAGAAAAAGAGATTGAGCCGAAAAGTATTGCCCAAGCCGCAGCTTCGGTCATTAGGGGACATTTGACCGATACGGTCCTGGGGGCTGATCCGAAGGTAGTTAACAAACTTTCTAAAGACTTCCTACAAAGCGAATCCCCCCAGATTGAGGCTAAATTAGCCTCACAGATCCAGGCTAAAATCTCAGGGGTTCTTGAGGTTCAGCCAATTGATAAGGAGCGACTTGAGGTCTTGGTAACCGCCTCTGAGCTTCAGTCAATTCCGCCAGAGAAGATCACCACCTTGAGACTAACCCTGCGAGAAGCGGATCAATCCTGGACTCAGATCGAGACTGAAAAAGGCGAAGTGCAAGAAAAGCTCGTTCCTCATTAGTAGACTCATTGGTAGAAAGGTTGATCCAGGAGTAGAAAGGTTAATCCAGGAGAAAAATCTCAGATTAATTAAAGGCTTCTCTTCCCCTCTTACCCTGCCCCCCACTAAGGTGAGGGCAGGGAAGGAGGGAAGCGGAAGAGAGGGATTTTTCTTTTCTTATGCTCTAGCTAAATAAACCTACTCCACTAAATAAACCTTATTCCAATAGACCTTATTCCAAACTCTCTTTGTCTAACTAAAAATAAAGTCTAACTAAAAATAAACCTACTCCAGACTCTATTTGTCTAACTAAACTTAGTCTAACTAAACTTACTCCACACTCTCTGTCCCCTCACGGTAAATCTAGCATAATACCTATATTTAGCATGATACCTAGAGATAAGCGCTAACTAAACGGTCTTTTCGCTAATAAAGTGCGTAAGCTGCGGCGGTAAAGTGCGCAAGCTAGGGGTGGGCAACAAGGTCCGCACCTACAATTGATAGCATCATTGAGCCGCTGTGCGGACCTTGTGTTACGCGCGCTCCGAGCTGGCGGTGAGTGGAGCGCTCTGTGATCTGTCTGCGTACTTTTGTTACCCACTTAGCGAAAGAGCCACTAAAGATTTCCCCCTTTTAGGGAAGTATAGGCCCTAAGCCTAGAATAAGAGATGCGGTTAGCAAAGAGGTAAGGGAAGGGGTTGTAGCTACAGAAGAGGGTGGATAAGCAGCAACAAAGGTATTGTTGGCTACCGGCACATTGTTAGTCAGCCAACTGGTGGCGGTAGGCGCCAGAAGGCTCCAGCCTTTGATTAAAGAAAGGTTAATCGGAGCCGGAAGCCCAGTGAGCGGGTCTTTTAAATATGCTGGAGGCCAGGGATTTATTCCATACAGAGGGTCGTAATAAACCAAACCAGGGGGAACATAATATAAAAGCCAAGGATAGGGTCTTCGAGGGTCCCAGGTAAGGCCTGGTTGCACAGGCAGGACTCTGGTTGATTCCAAGCTGCTGACAATAGGCGTGGGGAGGCCGGTCAGGGGATTGGTCGGTGAAAGAGGAGGAGACCACAGCGGCCATAAGGTATTGTAAGGAGGTAGGTTTATCCAGTTGGCAGACTCTGAGGCTGTGGGAAGATAGAAGCTAATCCCCAAAGTTATGATTAAGACTAAAATCAAGACCTTAAAGATATTTTTTGGAGTCATATGAGCCATAATAGCACCTCTTCTTATCTCCCCCCCATTTACTTAACATATAGTGGCTATCCTATATAAGAATTAAGAATATAGGATAAGGATATAGGGAAAATATTATCATATTAGCTTATTCATTTAAATTTTATCCTATTTAGAACAGATTTTCAAAAATATTTTTTTTGATTTTTTCTATGGGAAGATAGATATGAAAAATTTAAAGTTTTAGGAGGATGGCTTGGAAGGAACCCTTTTTCAAAAGGGTTCCTTCCAAAATAAATAAGGATTAAAAATAAAAAAAGCGGGGTTGTTAACCAGCCCCGCTTTTTTGTTTTCAGGTTAAAAATTTCTCACTCCTCAGAAAGCTCCACAAAGCCTATAGTCTGGCCAATCAAGACCTCTTCGCCCCGCAGGATTTTGATCTTAACTAGTCTTCCATCCCCTGGGGCCTTGAGCAGGATCTGCCCATGTCGCTCGATCTCGATCCTAGCCAGCGGCTCTCCTCGGCGAACCTCATCACCTTCGGTTTTTAGCCACTCAAGGAGGCGGCCGCGAACATCTTTTAGACTATCCATAAGGTCGTCACGCTCTCGCGGCTTACCCTCCTCCTCATCCTCCTGTACCCTGCAGAGCGGAACAAACAGGCTCCCCCGGGCTCTACGAAGCTCTCTCTGCTTAGGAGGCTCGGAGGAAACCCTGCCCCTGATTTGCACAAGCCCTGGCTCTCTTCCCGCTCGGTAGGTGCAGGAGGCCTGGCCATTTCGGTTAGTTTGGAGCGTTGAGGCTGAAAGCTCACCATTTCGGGATAGCCTTCCCTGCTCATCCTGAAGCCTTAACTGAATAATGGCTTGCGGATTTGGATTTTCATTGATATCGGTAACCGTAAGGGCAATCTCAGCTACCTCGTCGCTGTCGGCCTCAAGACAGGCATCAGGCAAAGCAGTCATGATGAGTTTGGCCGGAGCATCACTCATCAGGATGATACTGACCGAGTCCTCAAGATATGGGGCGCCATCGGGATTTTCAAGACGGCTGGCTACGGCGCTGATAGTTACCGTACCGATATTTTTCCCAGCCTGATAAAAGATATATCCGGCGCCTGCCGAATCGGTAATCAGGCTCTGGGGTTGTAGGCTCCCTTCTTCAGCCACTTCTCCATCTGCCAGAGAGAATGAAACCCGATACTTTTTGCTCACCGGCTTTCCCTGGCTATCGAGCAGCCTAACACTTATTCTTGAGCGGCTTCGGCCATCAGCCGTGATTTTGGGCGGGTCTGCGCTCAGGATCATCCTAGCCGCATCACCTGGCCCTGCTGCTGCCGCCGCCAGAGCCCTATTTCGCTGCCTTGACCGCAACCAAATGTCCAGACTGCTTTCAATAAAGCTGGTGATATAGCCTACTCCAGCTTGGCCGCTGTCTAGGTCTTTAGCAATAATCAAGGCTGTCTTGGCGGCAAAGCCAGCCGTATAGGTGGCCTCACACCGCCCCAAGCTATCGGTAACTCCCTCAAAGTCAATGGCCAGTTTGCCGTCAATTTCCTGGCCAAAATTCCCCCCACCGATGACATCGGTGTATTCGTCGGTTGTGGCCAAAGTCAGAGCTACATGATGGCCGCTTACAGGGTTCCCATTGACATCCTTAATCTCCATGGTAAGCTTGGCCTGTGATTTATTATCAGCCCGAAGCTCTTGCTTTTGGGCAGATACGGTAATCACTGAGCGGGTGTCGATGGAGAGGGTCTCCTCACTGCTCTTAGTGGTTAAATTGCCAGCCTGATCGGATAAGTAGCCAAAGACTGCGATCTTGTCCGCATCATCCCCAATTTGAATAACATAGCTGCCCTGATACTCTCCCTGAATGAAGCGAGACTCTTGCATCGGGATCTTTTTCCCCTCCGCACCGAGGCTGAAGAAGGCGATAGCACCAGGCTCTCCAGAAAGAATGACCTCCAGCTGATCTCCAGCCACCAGTTTTCCCGAAATCCCAGCTATCCGAGAGCCATTATGCGACAGCTTGCTGATCACAGGGGGCTCTTGATCATCCACCTGTACATTGATCCGCAAGGGTTTTGCTCCCTTGCCCAGCCTCTGCCTCCCTGCCCGATCAGAGACCCTAGCCACCAGGGCTGCCTCTTCAGCCCGATCCGAAGCCCTGACCTTGTATTCACCCCGATATACCCCTGGCCGGACCTCTTCGAGCGCGGTCCAAGGCACTACTCCCTCGATAGAATAATACGCTTCACAGCCCCGATCCGCCTCAACCTTTATGGTTACTATCCGGCCCGTTTTGACCGGAATACCCAAGGTATCGTCGGTAACTGAAAAGATAGCTGGCGAGTCGCTATATTGAGCTAAATCAATTCGCACCGGCTCAGAGAGTTTTGATCGATTTCCAGCCTCATCCACGGTCCTGACTGCATAATAGTAAACCGCACCGCTCTCGGCCTTATCATCTACATAGGAAGAAATCCCCCGCTTGACAAGAACATATGAGGGCGGCGGAAAGTTTGGATCAACAGCCGAGGGTGAGCGAATTACCTCTACGGCGGAAAAACTACCCTCAGCCGGCAGAGTCCAGGAGAGTTCAGGCTGGCCATAGGTATTAACCTTACCGTTGAGAGAAAGTACCGGAGGAGGGGGATCATTTTTGATCGAGATCGTGCCTGCGGCCTTTTTCATGCTTCGATTGCCCTGCGGGTCAGCCAGACATCCCCAAACCGGCGCCTGGCTAAGATTAATTCCCGAAGGTACGGTAAACTCCTGATAATACACGCCTGGCCCTGTTTCTCTCATCGGCTGATTCTCAGTCAAGCCCTCGATGGTGAAAGAGGCCTGACAGCCAGGCTCACCACGCATGATTAGGGTAATGATATCACCCGCTTTTTTCGGCTTTCCTTGCGTATCTTCACTAATCGAAGCGATATAAAGAGCTTGAGTATAGCAGGAAACCTCAAGCGGAAACAGACTCTCTCGGCCCTCTTTATTAACACTGACCACCGAATAAAGATATCTCTTATTTTCCTCAACCGCTTCATCCACATAGGAGGTGCTGGTTAGGGGTTTTTCAGTAAGCTTTTGAAATTGCTTCTCTTCCAAAGATTCCCGACGATAGACATTATAGCCTACCACTTGAGGATCAGAGCTTGCCGGCCACTCCAGCCTTACCTTGCCAAGTTCATAGGTGGCTTTAAGATCAGAAGGCTCAACCGGATTAGCCATAGGAGTTGCCTCCCTCTCCTCAGACCGAGGGCTTTCCATGCCATCCTCACCCACTGAGGTAATTACATAATAGTACCTTAGGCCATTTTTAACCTCATGATCTTCAAAATAGGTACACTCGATCGGCACACTGGTAATTTTCTGATAGTCCTGACCAGGCCTTAGCGTCCGATACAGGTGGTATCCACGGATTGAGTCCGAGGTGCCTTCCTCCCAAAAGAGCTTGATGCGGCTGTCAGCACCAATGGCCATAAAGCCGGCGGGCGGTAGAATAGTGGGCGTGGCAAAAACAAGCTCTGAGGGAGGGCTCTCATTGCCGCTAAAATCAACCGCCTTGACAATGTAGTAATAGGTCTGACCATTTTTAAGCCCGCGATCAATAAAAGAGCACTCAGAGACAAGCTCTTTATTGATCTTCTCGTTCTGCTCCTGTCGGCTGGTTCCTCGATAGATATTGTATCCGGCAAGATCCACCAGAGGTGTTCCATCCACATTTTTCGTGGGTGCAATCCAGGAAATCTGTATCTGCCCATCTCCTCCTATAGCCCGAATAGCCCAGGCCGAAGAAGAAAAAAGCACTATCCACCACAGGCTAGCCATCAAAAACAAAAAGCTTCCCATAAAAAGAAGCACTCCTCTACTAAGGAGCGCTCCTCTCCCTGCCCCTCGGCCAAATCCACGACTATAACAACCAGCAGACTCTGACAAAGGCGGCTTATCCCCTCTCGGTCTCAAACTCTTGTCCAGATTCGTGATCAACATGGCCAATCTTGCTCCTCAATCATGTTTTGTTTTTGTGCTGGCAGCTCTCTTTGCGTTATTTAGGTGGCTCAGGAGCCACGGTATCCTTTTCCCCTGATCCGCTCCCTCCTTTTCGGGCGAGCAGAGGAACAAATTTCAGATGACAGGAGGTCGTATTGCAACTTATATTCGTTTTGATCTTGACCGGATTATGAATGTGAGTGATACTGTGGCAGCCACCTGCTGGGTCATTGATAAAACAGCTTGAGGCACCATCCACTGAGGTGATCACGCCGGTTGCGGTGGCCGGACTCCCCACAGCTTGATATCCTCCGCCAGCGGGAAGAGGGCTGACTACGGCTGAATTAGCCAGCAGCCAGTCTTTCAAGATATGTCCTCGCTGAACACCGATAATTCCACTGGTTGTCTTCCCAACATATGTCCCCAGAGTGCCGTGGGGATCGTGGCAGTAAGTGCAGGAGGCATTCTTTAAGTGGGTAAAGTGGCCATTTATAATATTATACGGTTTTATTCCGGTCTTAACCAGATGACAGGTACTGCAGCCGCCCGTAGCCGGTGTATGAGTATGAGGATAGTAGAAATTGGATGCGGTCAAGAGCGGATCGTAATATTTATTGTTAAGCTCAAAGGAAATATTCGGCGCCCCAGGCCAGGGAGGATTAGGAGGAGTGAAGATATCTGGAGCATGGCATTCCAGGCAGAAGAGGTCCACAGCTGGAACTCCAGCGGCATTGACATTGCCAACAAAGAAGGGCGATCCTGAGATCGGATAGCCAGCCAGGCCGATAATGGGCAGCGTCGCCTGAGGAACCGGCGTAACCGGATATAACTCCGCCTTTGAGTAAGGATCGGAAATCGGATGTCCGGCTTCCACAGTGGTATCGTGGTGCGGATTATGGCAGTCACAGCAGCCGATTACATTAGTCGGCACACCGCCAAGCAAGACCCCCTCGATATGATGATGTGATGGATTTGAAGGATCGAATTCAGTGGCCTTTTCTGGATGACAGCCGCTCATATAACAAAGCCTAGGCTGCTCAAGCATGAGCATGCTCTTGAAGTTTGATCCGTGGTATTTGTGGCAGTCAAGACAGCGCAGATTTCTCCTGCGGTTTTGAGCATGGCCGCAGGGCAGACTCCACAGGGGAGCAATGATCCGACCCGGGGAGACCACTCCGTTGACACTGAACCAGACCGGCGGATTTGCCGGATCATTGGGGAGATCATGGCAACTTAGGCAAAAATTGTTGGTCATGATCGGATCCCCATTATAGGGATAGGCATCCAGAGGATCAGGATCGCGCAGCAGAACCACACCCCGGGTATGGTTGAGCAGATAATTATGGCAGGCACAGCAGTCCTGCCGAATGGCTTTCACCTTGGTAACCATATCGACCGGGGTCGAAGAGGCTACGGCATTGGGGTGATGATCGGCAAAATTAGTGAACAGACTGGCCTGAAAATCATGACAGCCCGTGCAGCTCAAAGGAGGGCTTGTGGGCGGAGGCAGCGGTACCTGCTGCGCCTCAGCCAAAAGAGTATGCACGATGGCATATCCCAAAATCCCTATACCGACCAACAAGGCGCTCCAGCCCAAGATCTTGATTCCCTTCTTGAATGAATAATTTTTTCTATGCCCGCTTACCTTCAAAGCAATCTTCATCTCCTCACCTAAATTTTTTATCGGTCAAAAGCAGACCTTTCTAAGGGATAGCCGGCAGAGGCCAGGGCACCGCGGGTAAAACCGCAGGCGGCAGCGCCTGTGGGGCAACAAGCAGCTTTCGATATTCGGCATCAAGCAGCGGATTGGGCATCCAGTCAGGCAGCGGAGGTGAAGGAAGTGTTGGTGGAGTTGGGCGCTTGACAGCCAAAGACCAACTTGGGGTTGGATTGATCAGATTCGGAGCCTCATCTGGATCCCCTACCAGAGGATTATGGCATCCCACAAAGCAGGTCTGCTCAATAGGATTGTATAAGGCCGGCAATCCCGGATAGCTCATCTTGGTCGGATACTCTCCGGTTAGCCGGGGAAAACCAAACAGGGGGTTAAAATCAACACTGACTTTCGAGCGGATGAAAACAGGGTTAACCACCGTAGCCCCACCCGCATTGTGCAGACAGCCGATATGGCAGGTCAGACAGTCATATCGGCAATTGAACACGTGAACCGAATGGGCTCCGGCCCCGCCCGGATAGTTCTCATCCGTATCGCCGGGCCCAGACCAGCCATTGCCAGTGGTTGTCGGCGGGAAGCTGTGGCAGTCAATGCAAAATACCGTAATCCGGTTATGCTGATGACAATCGGTGCAGGCGTAGGCCCCTAGGCTAGAGTGCTCATAGACGGTCGGGGTCGGTGGGGTAATCGGCAGCGGACTTCCCCAGGATGGATTTACGGCCACAAATGGGACCGAGGTCGGCCCAAGGCCGCTTGAGGGCTGATACGACCAGCCGTGACAGTTGACGCAGATCAGGCGGCTTTCGGTGCTGTTGCGCTGCTCTTTATGATAGGCCATATTGCGACTGGCATAGAATCCGGCATTGACCTTGCCGCCGAGCACCTCCTTAATGAAAGCCTGGTTTTGGGTCTTAGCCTTGGTCCATCCCCGATGAGGATCATGACAGTCACTGCAGGCTAGCTTATCACCCTTCATAATGCCACCTCCCGCTATCGGCGACTTGATATAGTGGCCGCCAGTTTTAAACCCATAGGGAGGTACATTTTGTAGCCAGAGAGGAGCCACCTCATAGTAGCCGATCAGCTCTCCGCCAGGCATATCGGTGAAGGCTATATCCTGAGGGATAAACTCTCCGTAGGCAGCCAGCGGAGGATCATCATTACACCGAGAGTGACAATCGTAGCACAAGATAGTGTCGCCAAGGGTATAGGCGGGATTAATTCTCTGCTGGAAACAGCTCTCTTCGGCAGCAAGACTTCGAGCCCACATGATCGGCTTGCCATTCCAGGTTATTCCTGCCGCAGCATTGTGCGGCACATGGCAGGCCGAGCATACGCCCTTTTGGCCGATCTTGCAGCCAAGCCGATAGCCGGGTGAAAAATCATGGGGAGAGTTGACGATACCCGAAACCCCAGGATGGCAGCGGATGCACATATCGCTGCCTGAGGGATCAAAGTAGTTGTCTATGACCAGGAGATTGCCGTGATTGCCCGGGGCCGACACCCCGTCAAGGGAATGGGGAAAATCAGCCCATCCGTCAAAGGTAGTTGACGCCGCGTGAACACTGTGGCAGGTCAGACAAATGACCCGTCCAACAACCGGAGCCTCGCCGGCAGGGGTGAAGGTAACCCCTCCTTTTTCACCGCTCAGGCCAGTAGTAAATTCAGGCAGCCAGGTGGTGCTGGTTGTGCCGGAGACAAGATTTGGCCCTCGCCCAAGCGGATGATTGAGCAGAGGATCAACAAACATGGTACTACCGGGAGCAGTATGACACTCCTCGCAAAATCCCATGGCCACATAGGGAGACTGGGTTCCGCGCAGGTAGGGAGAGCGGGGATTTGAGCGATTATTGTGAACATCATGACAAGTTCCACAGTAGATGAGCCCGGCGCTTACTCCGTAATCATCCAGGGTAGCCAACCCCGGCCCATCCGACAGCGGAAACTTGCCGCCTGGCCGGATATTAATGGCCGTAGTCTCGCTCTTTGGGGCAGTAGCAAAGCGATGACTGAATCTGATACTGCCTGGGATATTCCTCTCTGCCGGATCAAGACTTCGGGGAGGAATCAGTTTCGAGCCAAGAAGCCCCGGCCCCTTGACAATAACAGAGCGGCCATGACAGCCAAAGCACATATCTTCATAGTCAAATAAATCAATATCATTCCACTTGTCTGCCCAGGCCAGATTCATAGGCGGAACCCTCATCAGAGCATCAAGATCAGGGGTCAAAATCTCTCCCCGCTGGGTTCCGTCTATATTTTGTCCGTCATGGATAAAGTGGCAAAGCATACAATTTCCGCAACCAGTCTCTTTTTGGACATTGGCTTTGGTTTCTGGATCCTTTACGGTTATAAGACGCTTGACTGGCGAGGTCCCGACCGTCTGATGATGCCCCTGCCCTTCATCTCCCAGATTGTAAGCGCTCTTGTCTGGATGACAGACGCAGCAAAAGAGGGCCGAATCTTGCGAAAAATCCCACCGCAGAAAATTATTATTCCGATCGCCCTGATGGAATCCATTATGGCAGGAAACACAGGTCAGCTCGCCAGCCTTGTTCATCAGGGATTGACCACATCCCCTGGCCCGGGGAATCTTCCCGAAAACGGCCTGAGTGCCCATTGGATGATGCTCGCGAGGAGTCGGGCTATCATCGCCATGAATAGTGGTTGCACCTGCTGGCCCCCATTGGGCCGCACCCTGAGGGCCATGACAGCCATAGCAGAGAGAGGATGGAAAATCTCCCGTACTACCATCGTCAATTCGCGGCACATTGGGTTTGGCCACAAAGGGTACAGGCACTACCTCCTTGATGAAAATTTTGCGGCCAATGACTTCATTATCAGAGATAAGGGTTGCCCCTCGGTGGGGATGATGGCAGTCCAGACAGTCATTGTCCGGTGCATGGAGATTGCCGTGGCACTCGATGCAAAATTCCTTCCTCCGGCCAGGCGCGCCAACATTTCCATCCTTGGTGCGAAGGTAGTCACTGCCCGGCTGGTAGACTCCCGATGAGTCTCCGTGGGGATTGTGGCAGGAGCCGCAATAGAAGCCGCTCCCTCCCCGCTGATAGTTGAGATTCGCTCGACCATGGGCGGTTCCTTCCCTGACCGATGGCACAGTATCCCAGTCTTCGGGATTTAACGGGAAAATCTTCTTGTTGATACTGCCAACCAACTTCAGACTGGCCGCCAGGGGATAGTCGCCTGGTTTGACCGCGGCTGCACCGTGCATGACATGGTCTTCAAAGTTTTTCCGGGAAAAAACATCCCGAAGACCGCTATAAGCACCGCCTGAGCCGTCATGACATGAATAGCAAAGCCCGCGTACTCCACCAAAGGTGGCATTTTCTGGATCCGGGATATCTTTGGCCCAGATCTTCGGCCCCTTTCCTCCATGAGGTATATGACAGATGGCGCAAGCACCTCGGTAAGCCCCCCGATCAACACCCTCCATATTCGGATCAAAGAAATGCGGCCCACACACAGCTAAGGAGACTGAAGGGAAGACAAGGTGAAAGCAGCAGAAAACCACCATAGCCGTAATGGCCGAATAGAGAAAGATATAGGAAAAATTTTTCATAATTCGGTCAGCTTTTTTCACAGGTAATGAGCTTCTCTTACTCTATCCTTCAAGCGGCAGAAAATAACCTGCAGGCTATTGCCTATGCGGCCAGCCTCAAGCTGCCATCAAAAAGTAAGGTATTATTTTTAAGGTTAAATCTGACACAGCGATAGGTTATTATGCAAGTTTAGTTCCTGTGCCCTGGGGAGTAGCTTTTTTATTATTTTAACCTACTGTGAAAAAAACTACAATATGTTTTACATGCTGGCAGGATTTTAATCTCCTAGAGAATGCCAAAAAGAGAATCGCTCTTATATATCAGACACCATAAGCCCTCGAAGGAGCTTAGCTCTTATTAGGGTTATGTCTCTCAATGGTAGCTAATAAATAAATAAGAGCGAAGAGAATATCGAAGGGAGCGATTTTTGATTTTTAACCCTCTCGCTCTTGTCCACACCTGTCACCTTACTCACTCTCAGCTGTCACCTTACTCACTCTGGCGACTCAGGTTTCTCACTCTGGCGGCTCCGGTGCCGTCCGATCCATAAGTGGACGAGGATAGTAGCGGTAATTTCCACCCACCCGCTGCAGCTTGCCATGACATTCCCAGCAATAAAGGTCTAGGTAATTATCAAGGCTGTCATCATAGACCCCATATTCTCTGCTGCCAATAGAGCCATATTCTTCCCCTTCCTCATCTATCCGATGCTCGATCGCCAGGTCATCTCGGGTCATAGAGATGTAGTGGGACCCATGCGGATTATGGCAGGCCGTGCAGGAGGGCCGGGAGTCCAATATTCCGTCCCGATCCGAATCCCAGAAGGCGTAAGGCCTCTCCTTGACTATGCTTGTGCCGGCATGGCATCGGCTCGAATAGCAGGTCTGCCTTCTGCGGTTATTGCTACTGCTGCTGCCTTGTGGCTGTGGTCTTATAATCGCGTTCGGATCGATAACAGCATCCGGCAGCGAGAGATGATTCCAGTGAAGATTGTATCTGCGCATGGGAAAGAGCTTGCTAAAATCAATAGTTATGCCCTGTCCCATCTTTCTCAGAGGATAGATCCCGTGCTCATCTGCGTTACTGAAGCTGGTCAGGGGATAGGTATTAACATTAAGATTTACATAAGGATTATGATTGTCAGTATAATCCCAATACCCTGGCGGGAGCCCAATAATGGAAGCCTCCTTATGACAGCTAAAACAGAGAGTAAAATCGGTGCTGCGATATTCTTCCGACCTGCGGGGTAGCTCAAGAGGCAGCCTCAGCCGGAATTTGTTAGCCTGCCAATTTTTGAAATTCTTCTTTTTCTCTCGCTGGCTATTAACGATGTGTCTGGCCTGCGGCGCATGGCAAGCAGTGCAGTCAAGCCCAGCGCCTCCCCGGCCTGATTGCTCATAATTTCCTCCCTTAGGCAACCCATGCCCACTGATATAAAATCCACTGCTTCGATCCGTCGGATCACCTAGGATATTAGGGGCCTGAACCCATAGTGTCTCCGGCAGACTGGGATTTTGGATCCGGGATGGCTGATCATCATGGCAGCTAATGCACCACTCCTCCTTGCCCGACTTAAGTTGCCAGTCTGTTTGCTCCTTATCGTATACGCCCTTTTTCCAGGAAGCCTTGGCTCCATTGGTGGCTGAATTCCCATTCACTCCGTCATAACGCCCCCACCGACTGTGGCAGATATCGCAAACGCTGGTTTCGGCCAGGGGTTTCCCATCGTTAAAGATTAATTTGCCGGCCTTAAAGTAAAGCTCCGGAGAGTGGCAGATATCGCAATTTCGGCCTGAGACGGCAGCGCCTCCCTGGGTTTGTTGATGAAGTAAGATCGAATCCTCCCCGCCAGCCAACAGGCTTCTGAAGTGGAATTCATGAGTGCCCGGCCCAGTGCGGGGGGATTTTGGCACAGCCATTCGATTGTGGAGATGGCACTTGGTGCAGGGGGTGCTATGTTCGGCTGCCGTATGCTCAACCAGCCTGAGTTTATCCTGCGAGGGGGTTTTCACAATTTCTACTCCGAAGAGTCGCACCGGTGTATTCTTCGGCAGATCTGACTCAGAATAGCCATGGCAGGCGGCACAGATTTCCCGGCCTGTTCCGGTTCCGTTGCGGCTGTTTCTGCTTGCTCGAAGTCTGTCTGAGGAGCTCGTCCCCAAGGGGGAGCGTAAAAAGGCCTCATTGCCGCCAGGCCGATTGTGCGGATCGTGGCAGAGGCTGCACGAGAGCTTGTCACCGGTATTGATGCCGTTAGTAGTTTCAGTTAGGCCGACTGTCTTTATGTAATGTCCGCCGGTCTCCATCCCTTCGGGAGGAAGATCACCCAAGCCACTTTCGCCTATGCTCCCTGGTGGAATAGTCTCATAAAAACCAACCTTTGAGTTCTTGCCAGGACCATCGCTGAAGGCAATATCCTGGGGCGGGGAGAGAAAGGCATTGATCGGCGGATCATCATCAACCGTATAATGATCATCATGGCAGTCATAGCATAGCAGACTTACCCCTAAGGTATAGTTTGGCCTCTTAGTTTGGCTAAATATTTTACGCTCTTGGGCTAGACTGCGCGACCAGAGCCTGATCTTTTCCGAAGATCCGTGGGGAAGATGACAAGCCGCACAGACACCACCAGTCGAAGAGCCTAGGTTAAGATTAGAAAAATCATGCCGCGAGCCGACAATGCTCTCATAAGGAGTATGACAGCCGCGGCAGAGGTCGCTTCCCTCTTGTGATGAAAAATTATCCACCACCAAAAGCTTACCATGAGACCTTCCCTCTGCTCTGCCAGCGGCCGCACTGGAAGCTAGCTTGATCTGGCCGCTTGGGCTGGTTTTGGCCGCATGGATACTATGGCAGCTCAGGCACAGAAGCTGGCCGCTTGGGCTCTCGTCAGAGGTGATTCCATAAGGCAGGCCGCTCTTTCCTCCGTAGGCAAAGCGAGGAAATCTCTCATCAGTGATCCCTGGTCTGGGGAAGACATTGACCGGATGGCTCGATTGCCCTCCGGCCGGAAGCTCGCTGTGGCAGCGGGCGCAAAAGCCGCTGCCCCGGTAGGGAGAATCCTTGCCCCTCAGATAGGGAGGATTGGCGCTCTTGTGGACATCGTGGCAACTTCCGCAATAAATCTTCCCCTGCCCTGCTCCGTAATCATCCACTACCTTAAGCTGATCCCCATCAGAAATCGGCAGAGTCGGATGAATTTTCTCCGAAGGGACAGATGAGATTCGATGGCTGAAGTATTTGTCAGGCTGTAGCTTAGCTCCCTTTGCTCCGCTGCCCTTCATGTAGAGATCGCGGCTGTGGCAGCCAAAGCAAAGGTCCTCAAAGTCTTCTGTGTCTGTATCATCGGCCTGATCAGACCAGGCCAAATTGACCGGATCAGGCCTAAGGAGAGCCTCAGTGGCCGGGACCTTGCGGCTTCCTCGGTCAGGGCCATCATGGATGAAGTGGCAAAACATGCACTCACTCCGCTGGTTTGGGCTCTGGCCAAAGAGCTGGCGGTGAGCGTATCCTGGCGCTCCAAGCTCTTTGGCGCTCTTGTCACAGTGGCAGAAGGTGCACAAGGTGGCAGAATCAGCGGTAAAATTTGCTCTAAGAAAATGTGGATTCTTTCCCCGGTGAAACCCATTGTGGCATGAGGTACAGGTTACCTGCCCTGAGCTATTTAAAACCGCTTTGTTAAGCCCTGGAGCACGAGGGGCTCGGCCAAGCTGGGCCTGGCTGCCCATAGGATGATGAGCCTTCTTAGTCTCGCAGTCATCGCCAAACAAAGGCCTGGCCCCGGCCTCCCGCATCTGCGGTGAAGCGCTCGGCCCATGACAGCTGTAGCAAAGGCTGGAGACATCCTCCTCCCCTCCTCCCCCAGCCACCACGCCTCCCCCAGCCGCGGCAGGGCCAAAGGCCACTACGTTCGGCAGTGCCTTAAACTTTACCGGCCTTACCTTGCTGATCAAAATGGCCCGAGCAAGCTGTGGCTGGCGGCCGAGCTGGTAGTATCCATCGTGGGGATGATGGCAGAGGCTACAGCTTAGCGAGGCTCCGTGCTGTCTGCTATTCTTATTTTTTGAGTCGGCCCGATGACACTGAAGACAGAAAGATGTTCTTTGATCCGGTTGCCCGACTGATTTCTCTTCCTTGGTCCGCAGATAGTCTCCCCGGCCGCTGATATCATGATTTGGCTGCGTGTGAGGATCATGACAGCTCGTGCAGGTAAAGCCGCTGTCTCGATTGTCAGATGCGGCCGCAAGAGGAAAGGTGCTCTCATCAAGACTCGCCGGGAGTTTGCCCCGGTTTGGATCAAGCTCCACCTGCTCGGCCATGACGTGGCTTTCTCCAATCCCCAGCAGTGAGGTATCTAGCAGTACGTTGCCATGAATAAAATCATGCCCCTGCGGCTCATGACTACCCAAGGTAAAGCCGGAGCGGGCATTGACCGCATTGCCCGGATAGTGGCAGCTGCCGCATATCGTCTTAATACCTCTTGCCCCTGGGATGGTTTGGGCCCCAAGCGGAGTGTCTGCCCAGATCTTTTCCCCTTCCTTTTTGCCCGCTTTAGAGAAATGGCAATAGGTACAAACCGGCCCTTTAATAGCTGCTATTTTCTGATTATGGGCACCGCTCTCGTATCCAGCCCCTCCATCTACAGCCAAAGCCTGAGAGCCAAGAGCGACCCAGGCAGCCAAAAAAGAGCCTGCAAGCAGCAGGGGCAATGATCTCTTGGCGCATCCTCTCTCCTTTGATCTTTGAACACTCAGCCTAGAGTACATTTTTAACCACTTCCTGAAAAAGAGTTTCATTCACCACTACCCTGCTTTTGCGTCTCAAAGCGGCAATGTGATCCTGGAGTGCTTTCTCTTTTTTTACAGACAGCAGGATTTCTCTTATTCTTGGCTCCACCTCAGACAGCTTGGCAAAACCCTCGCTTTGCCGCTCAAGGAGCTTTACCAGGTGAAATCCCTTGGCCGTTTTGATTGGTTTGCTCACCTCGCCTAGCCTTAAACTGAAAACCCGATCCTCGAATTCCCTCCCCATCCCGCTCCCTCCTCTTGCCCACAAGCCCTTTGGTGTTAATGAATCTGGCGGCGGATATTTTTTTAGCAATTCGCTAAATTGCTCTCCCCGAGCAAGTTGCCGGCTAATCTCGGTTGCAGCCTTCTCATCAGGAACGATAATCTGGCTTATCCTGACCCGCTCCGGGACCTGATATTCGGCCAGATGCTCTTGGTAATATTTTTGGCATTCTTCGGAAGTTACGATAAGACCCTTGTAGATTTTTTCGGCAACCAACCTTCTGGTAATCAGGTCATCTTTGAGGCGGGCGATATTTTTTTTAACCTTGGGCAACTGATCGTAGTGGAGCTGTCGGGCATAGTCAGCCACAAGCGCGATCTTGATCTTGCGATCCAGGATTCTTCGAAGCAAAGCAGGGTCTTTCTCCCAGGGGCGCTCGCCGCCAAAGGCAGGGTCTGAGGGGTTAGGGATAATTTCCTTGAGCCGGATAGATCGGCCCCTTACCCTGGCGATCTCAAGGCCGCTCATCCGGGCTAGAGTCGAGGCCGCCGCTGAGGTCTGGCTGTTGCGGCTAGTGCTCTGAGTGCGGCTTTTTGCTTGCCGAGCATCAAGGATGGCCTGCTCGATCTGCTTCCACAAATCCTCATTGATCAGGGGCTGATACTCCTCGCTAAGATGTCTAAGAAGCTGATCCCAGCGCTCTTTTTTTTGCTCCAAACTAATCTGCTGGCGAATATATTGCTTGGTGCGCTCAAGAGCCTCGGCGCTAACTTTGCGAGTTCCGATCACCTGAAACAGGGCATATCCCTCACGGATGGATGCCGGACCGATAATTTCACCCTTCTTCGAGCCAAAGATCTCTTCGACTACCTTTTTGGGGAAAATGCCTTGATCAAAGGCCATATAGCCAATATCTCCTCCCTTATGGGCATCCTCGGCCAGGGAGAACCTTTTGGCCAGGCTGGCAAAATCAGCCCCCTGCTCAAGCTGTTTCCGAAGATGCAGGGCTTTCTGCTGGGTATCGGTTACGATCCGGCGAAGGTGCACTTCAAACTTTTGATTTTCTGGAATTCTCCGCTCAACCTCACGCTCATCTATCCTGATTCCCTTATCAATCTGCTCTTCGCCAACCATATTGACCAGTAGGGTCTGCTCAAAGTCAGCTACTTCCTGCCGATAGCCTTGCAAGGCATCAGGATATAGCCGACGAGCCTCTTCAGCCATCAACACCTGGCCGATCAGGGCATCGAGCACCTCTTTCGGAGAATCCTGAGCGCTGCTATTAGGAGAGCTCCAGCGGGCGATCCGCGGTCTGGTTTGGTAAAAATCGACAAAATCCTCAACCGTGATTTTCCTCTTGTCAACCGTAGCCAGAATCTTATTGGCCAGCTTGGCTGGAAGCGCCGCCGCGGCAAATAGAGCAAAGGCAAATAAAAAGGATAAACCTGAAGATATGATGATCGTAACTAAAAGCGGCCTGATCAGACCCCCATTGCCCGCCAAAGCTGGGCAGGAGCCTTTTTTCCCCTTATCCTTGTCCATAAAATCCCTCTGTTTGGTCGATATTATAATAACTTAAAAAGTGAAAAAGATGACCGTCTTCGAAATTTTATCGCCTTCTCAACAGTGAAAAATCGCTCTACTGTGCTTTCTGCTGATGATCAGGCAAGATGTAGTTTTTACTTCAGAAACCGGCTCCTCATCCTGCAAAAGAGCCTTCTGCTAGTAAAAAATGTGGATTTCCTTGTTCGCATTTTTACTAATTCCTTGACAAGGAAAACTCCACTCTAGTAATATTAGCGTAACGTAAGCACGACTATGTGGTACTCCAAACCATACAGGAAAGGAGGTGGTTCAGAAAATGAAAAAGTGTTTACCCCTTCTACTTCTCGTGGTTCTGCTTACCCCAGCAATTGCCTTAGCCGGTGAAGGGCATGAGGAATGTTCCCTTTGCCATGGAGCTCACACGGCAGTAGGGCCAGGCCTTTTGACCGAAAAACCGAATACTACGACCATTAATCCTGCCACTGGAAAGCCGCTGGAGAGAATGGAGCAAATCTGCATGGCCTGTCATGCAGCCGAGCCCGATGGTCTAGGCTATCGGCCCATCAAAATGGAGAGCACTCATCCATGCGGCATCAAACCAAAGAAGGTCATTTTACCGGAAAGTGCAAAGGGTTTCAAGGGGCAGGAAGATCAGCTTACCTGCATGGGATGTCATGATCCTCACCCGTCAAATACCAACTATATGTATCTGAGAGGCCCTCAGGTTTCGGCGGGCAATACCCAAGCTTTCTGCATCTGGTGTCATCCGGCACAGGCAGGGTCAGCATCTCATCAGGCGGCTCCAGCACCTAAGCCGGCTCCAGCACCGAAGCCTAAGGAGTAGCTGATAATAATTAATCTACAAGTTGAGTTTGCGTTAACACGGCACATATCATGGGGAGCTTAGCTCTTTGCAGCTAAGCTCCTTTTATATTTCAAGGCACTTTATCCTTGAATATATTTCAAGGCACTTTATCCTTGAAACCTGTTTTATTTTCACTACCGACACTTTTATCGTCACTTCCGCAGAAAGTGGTAATCCATGTATGGTTGCAGCAACCCTCTGGATTCCAGCCTCCGTGGGAATGACATGAAATGACTGCACTTAAGAAGGCGCATACAAAACTGGAAGATAAAATGTGTCCGCCAGTGAGGGTTTTAGTTAAGGATAAGTTTGTTTTTTGAAGGGTAAATTTATTTTTTTGAAGTTATCAACCAAAACTATCGATAGAGAAAGATAAAATAAGGAAGTGAATTGTGGTGATTTTAATTGGCAGTGATCATGGTGGATGGGAATTAAAAGAATTTTTAAAAGCCTATCTTGAAAGTCAAAACTACCAGGTCAAAGACCTTGGGACCTTCGGACCCGAGCCAGTAGATTACCCCGAGATCGGAAAACGGCTGGTAGAGAGCATGGTTGACAAAAAATCAGACAAAGGTATTCTTATCTGTGGTACAGGAATTGGCATGTCCATTGTGGCTAACCGCTATCCGGGCATCAGAGCTGCCCTGTGCAGTGAGCCGATGTCCGCCCGGCTGAGCCGAGAGCATAACGATGCCAATGTACTGGTTCTGGGAGGGCGGATTATCGGCAAGGAAATGGCTGCTGAAATTACCAAAACTTGGCTGACGAGCGAATTTTCCGGAGGAAGGCATGCTAGTCGGATAGCCAAAATTGATCCTCTAGGGGAGAGTGGGCAGCAGGGTGATCAACAAGGGCAGACTGAACAGACAACAATAGGAGAGAAGGCAAAAAACATGCACCCGAGCAGACTGCAAGTGGTTGATCCGCAAATCAGTGCCGCGATCGAGCAGGAGACTGAGCGCACTTTCTATAACCTCCAGATGATCGCTTCGGAAAACTACGCCAGTGAAGCGGTCTTGGAGGCTCAAGGGTCGATTCTGACCAATAAATACGCCGAGGGCTATCCAGGAGCACGCTACTATGGCGGCTGTGAATATGTAGACAAAGTGGAAGCTCTGGCTATTGAGAGAGCCAAACAGTTATTTGGGGCAGAGCATGTCAATGTCCAGCCGCACTCTGGCACCCAGGCCAACCTGGCTGTCTATTTCTCTGTCCTTGAGCCTGGGGATACTATCCTTGGTATGGAGCTCTCTCATGGTGGACACCTCACTCACGGGAGCCCAGCTAATCTTTCCGGTAAATACTTCCGCTGCGTTTCCTACGGTGTAGACCGCAAAACAGAAACAGTGGATTTTGAAACCTTACGAAATCTGGCTCTCGCTCACCGGCCAAAGCTGATTGTGGCCGGAGCAAGCGCCTATCCGCGGCAGCTTGACTGGCAGGCATTCAGACAAATCGCTGATGAGTGCGGGGCCTTTCTTATGGCCGATATCGCCCATATTGCCGGCCTGATAGCCGCCGGACTTCATCCCTCACCGATCCCGTACTGTGAGTTCGTTACCACCACCACCCACAAGACCCTGCGCGGCCCTCGCGGGGGGATGATCATGTGCAAACGTGAGTTTGCCTCTAAAATCGATAAAGCGGTCTTCCCCGGAACCCAAGGAGGGCCAATGATGCATATCATCGCCGCCAAAGCGGTTTGCTTCAAGGAAGCTCTAAGTGAGGATTTCCGGCTATATCAGCAGCAGGTAGTCAAAAATGCTAAGGTAATTGCTGAGGAGATGCAGGGGGGAGGATTTCGGGTCGTCTCTGGCGGGACCGACAATCATCTGGTCCTTTTGGATCTTTCGCCCAAGGGGATTACCGGCAAGGATGCCGAAGCAGCCCTCGATGCCTCAGGCATAACCATCAATAAAAATGAAATTCCCTTCGATACTAAAGGCTCCCGTATCACCAGCGGCATTCGCATCGGCAGCCCGGCAGTTACTAGCCGCGGCATGAAGGAGCCGGAAATGAAATACATCGCTCAACTCATGATAGAGGTATTGAACCATATTGGAGATCAGGCGGTCTATGCTAGGGTCAAAGAGGCGGTCAGGGAGCTTTGTGGCCGTTTTCCCATTTATCAATCTCGGCTAGGGCGCTATGGCGGGGCGGTCAACCAGAGCGGTTAACCGAATCGGATAGGGTGAGGAGGCTTAAATTGATCAAGGAAATTGAGCAGGTTAAAGGTCAACTGGATCAGATAGGGTAAGGAGCAAGGATGTCAAGACCCTGTTGGAATGAATATTTTATGCAAATTGCATACCTTGTTTCTCAACGTTCTACTTGCATTCGACGTCAAGTTGGTGTTATTATTGTTAAAGATAAGCGTATATTATCTACAGGTTACAATGGTGCACCAACCGGATTGCGACATTGCCTCGATCTTGGCTGCCTGAGAGATCAACTACAGGTCCCCTCAGGAGAGCGGCACGAATTATGCCGCGGGCTCCACGGAGAGCAAAACGCCATTATCCAGGCTGCCGTGTACGGAGTTAGCATTAAGGGGGGGGATTTATATTCTACTCACCTGCCTTGTAGTCTGTGCGCCAAAATGCTCATCAATGCTGGTATCCACAATATCTATTACGCGGATGGCTACCCTGATGAGTTATCAACCCAGCTTATGGATGAGGCAGGGGTAAATATCCACAAGGTAAGTATAAGTATATGAGTATAAAATTAAAAACATTTTTAGGTGGCATCCACCCACCGGACCAAAAACAACTCAGCGCCTCGCACCGCATCGAGGACGCGCCGCTGCCCAAGAGGGTTTATCTGCCGCTTACGCAGCATATCGGCGCCCCTGCCATAGCTAGGGTCAAGGTAGGGCAAAAGGTGCTAAAAGGGGAAAAAATCGCCGACAGCGAGGCCTTGATCTGTGCTCCTATTCATGCCTCTATCTCCGGCACGGTGGTGGATATCAAAAACCATCCTCACCCGAGCGGAAGCGAAGTGCCTACGATCATCATCGAATCAGACGGAAGGGATCTGTGGTTTCAGGAGCCGCACAATGGACAAGATCCCTTGGAGCTTGGCCCGGAAGAAATCAGGGGGATGATCCGTGAGGCTGGGATCGTGGGGCTGGGGGGGGCTGCCTTTCCCACTCACGTGAAGCTGTCTCCACCGGAGGGAAAGCCGATTGATGCGATCATCCTGAATGGAGCCGAGTGTGAGCCTTATCTGACTGCAGATTATCGGCTGATGGTGGAAAAAGCCAAAGAAATCGTTCAGGGCTTGCGAATTCTGCTCCACGTTTTGGGAGTAGAGCGAGGCTATATTGGAATTGAGGCTAATAAGCCTGAGGCGATTTCGGCCATGAGCAAGGCGGCCTCAAGCTTTCCTCAGATTGAGGTAGTCAGCCTCAAGGTGCGCTATCCCCAGGGTGCGGAAAAGCAATTGATAAAAACCATCTTAAATCGAGAGGTCCCGCCGCCGCCGGCTCTGCCTCTAGATGTCGGGGTAGTGGTGCAGAACGTGGGCACTGCCTACGCCATTTATGAGGCAGTCAGTCTAAGAAAGCCTCTCATTGAGCGGATTGTTACCGTGAGCGGCCGGGGGATCAAGGAGCCTAAAAATTTGCGCCTTCGCCTCGGCACCCTCTTTGCTGAGGCCATTGGCTACTGTGGCGGTTTTCAGGGAAAGGTGGAAAAAATCCTAATGGGCGGGCCGATGATGGGTCTGGCCCAGTATACGACCCGGGTTCCGGTGATCAAGGGAACCTCGGGGATTTTAGTCCTGACCAAGGAGGAGTGTCCGCAGGCAGCAGAGGCTAGCCATTGCATCAACTGTGGCCTGTGCGTCCGGGCTTGTCCCATGCGGCTGGTGCCGAGCCTGATTGGGACCTTTTGTGAGAAGGGTCTGCTTGAAGAGGCAGAGGCTTATCATGTGCTCGATTGCATCGAATGTGGTTCGTGTGTCTATGTGTGTCCGGCCAAGAGGCATCTGGTCCATCTGATGAAATATGGAAAGAGCGCCATTTTGGCCAAAAAGCGAAAACAGCCCAAAGCATAACGACAACTGATAACGGAAGAAAAGAATTTTAAGGATTTGCCTATGCCAACCCAAGATCTGGCCGCGGTAGAGAGTATACCGCAAACTCTGGATATGCTTCTAACCGTTTCTGCTTCACCCCATATTCGCAGTGAAGTGACGGTTTCTAAGATTATGTACACTGTTCTTTTAGCCCTCCTGCCGACCAGCCTAGCTGGTGTTTACCTGTTTGGATTGAGTGCCCTGTGGGTTATCCTGCTTGGTATCTTTGGGGCAGTAGCCACCGAGGCCCTCATCCAGCCGCTTTTGGGGAAAAAGGCTTCAGTGGTTCTGGATGGAAGTGCGGCTGTAACCGGCCTGCTCCTGGCCCTGACCCTTCCTCCGTCCCTTCCCTGGTGGATGGTATTGTGCGGCGCGGCCCTAGCCATTATTCTAGGCAAAGCGGTCTATGGCGGGCTGGGAAACAATCCCTTTAATCCAGCCCTGATTGCCCGGGTAATCCTCCTGGTTTCATGGCCAGTGCATATGACCCGCTGGCAGAGCGCAAGTTATCTGTTTGCCAGATCGGTCGATGCGACTACTGCGGCCACTCCCCTCGGAATGCTAAAAACCGATGGGCTGGCAAGCCTGTCTCACCTTCGGCTGCTTGATCTTTTTTTCGGCTATCGGGGTGGATGTATTGGGGAAGTGTCTATTTTGGCTCTTCTTGTGGGCGCGGCCTTCTTGCTCTGGAAAGGTTATATAACCTGGCATATCCCGACAAGTTGTCTGGCTGCCGCCCTGCTGACTAGCGGCTGTTTTTGGGTATCAAACCCTCAGCAGTACGCCAATCCGCTCTTTCATCTCCTCACTGGTGGCCTGGTCCTGGGTGCTTTTTTTATGGCCACCGATATGGTTACTAGTCCGATTACCGGCCAAGGGATGCTTATCTACGGTGCTGGAATTGGAATACTGACCATTATTATCAGGATATTCGGAGGGTATCCTGAGGGGACCTCATTTGCCATCCTGATCATGAACGCTCTCTGTCCAATGATCGATCGCTATACCCTGCCGAAAGGGTTCGGGAGGAGCAGAAGGAGAAAGAAAAACCATGCGTGACATTCTGGAAATGATCATCATCCTGAGCACCATCTGCGTTATGGCTGCTATATCGCTGGCTAAGGTATATGATCTGACCAAAGAGCCGATCGCTAGCCAGAGGCGTCTGGCCAGGCTGCAAATGGTAAATAGGGTCCTGGCGCCTCATGATAATGAGCCTGATCAGAGCGCGGTTCAGATTCCCCTCGACACAAATGATGGGAAAAATCGGTCTGTGCTGGTTTATCGTGGGTTTCAAAACGGCAAGCTGACCGGTGTGGCCTTTGAAATGACTGCCCTAGGATATAGCGGACAGATTGGAGTAATGATCGGTCTTGATCCTGATGGAACCATCCGGGGGATTGAGATTACCTCGATGAATGAGACCCCAGGGCTTGGGGCAAAAATAACTGAGCCTCAATTCAAGGAGCAATTTCAGGGTAGATCATTAGCTAATGCTCGTTTTAAGGTGAAAAAGGATGGCGGAGACTTTGATCAGATTGCCGGAGCAACTATCTCGCCCAGGGCCGTGGTTCAGGCGGTAAGAGAGGGACTGGAATTATACCGAAAGCATAAGGAGGCCATTGTCCGCTAGGATTTTAGCTAAGTGTCTTTAGGTTAAGCTAAGACTTAAGCTATCTTTTGGCTAAGCTAAGGAGAAAAAGTGTGAATCTGATTCGTGATCTCGTTAACGGAATATGGAAAGAAAATCCAATCTTTCGGATTGTTCTTGGCATGTGCTCAACCCTGGCCATAACTACTCAGGCTCAAAACGCTATTGGCATGGGAGCGGCGGTAACCTTCGTCCTAATCTGCTCGAATGTTCTTATCTCAAGCACGCGCAAGCTGATTCCGAAGAAGGTCAGATTAGCCGCTTTCATTGTTATTATAGCCACCTTTGTAACCATTGTTGACCTGGTTATGGCCGCATTCTTTTTCAAGCTTCATCGAGCGCTGGGCATCTTTATTCCCCTGATTGTGGTCAACTGCATTATTCTTGGTCGGGCTGAGGCTTTTGCCTCGAAAAATCCGGTTTTAAACTCTCTGATGGATGGGATCGGCATGGGAGTGGGGTATACTCTGGCCATTTTGATTGTCGGCGGTATCCGGGAGTTGCTGGGCAGTGGATCATTGTTTGGCTTATCAGTATTTGGGCCCGGCTATATTCCCTTTCTGGTGGCTATCTTGCCTCCGGGAGCCTTTATTGCGCTGGGACTTTTGCTTGGGCTGATGAACAAGATTAACCAAAGATTGGCGCTTTAAATTATTGAGGATTTTCAATGACCAAAATACTTCTGATACTTGTCAGTACGATCCTGGTAAACAACTTTGTCCTGGCAAAATTTTTAGGTATCTGCCCTTTCCTGGGTGTATCTCGCAAAACAGAAACCGCGGTAGGGATGGGGCTTGCGGTAACGTTTGTGGTTACCCTGTCAACAGCTTTGACCTGGCTGATGCAGATGTTGATCTTAAAGCCGTTCCATATTGAATACATGCAGACGATTGTCTTTATCTTGGTCATTGCCGGGCTGGTGCAATTTGTCGAAATGGTGCTTCAGAAAACCAGTCCCGCCCTATATCAGGCCCTGGGGATCTATCTTCCCCTAATCACCACTAACTGTATGGTTTTGGGAGTGGCGGTTCTGGCTGTACAATTAGAATACAGCTTTATCGAGTCACTGATCTACAGTTTTGGCGCCTCAGTCGGGTTTGCCTTGGCTTTGGTGCTCTTTGCCGGCATCCGCGAACGTCTTTCTCTGGCTGATGTTCCCGAAGCCTTACAGGGAACGGCTATTGGTTTGGTAACCACCGGCCTTTTGGCTCTGGCTTTTATGGGCTTTAATGGACTGGTTAAATAGAGCCTTAACTGACTGGTTAAATAGATAAAAATTAATAAGAATGATTTTTTACAAAAATTTGATTATTGCTTATAATCTAAAGTAATCTAAAGGATAAGGAATTATGATCGCCGCTGTAGCTACTCTAGGAGGTGTGGCTTTTATCTTGGCCCTTGGGCTCGGCCTAGCCTCCCGTATTTTCGCCGTTGAGCAAGATCCTAAAGTTTCTGCCATCATCAGCCTTCTGCCTGGTGCCAACTGCGGCGGCTGCGGTTATGCAGGCTGTGCGGGGTTTGCGCAAGCCTTAGTGGCTGGCCAGGCCGCACCGCTCGAGTGCAAGGCTTCAAGCGATGCGGCCATACAGGAAATATCCAAGATTTTGGGCATCGTTTACGTGCCGAAAGAAAAAATGATCGCCAAACTCTTCTGTCAAGGGAGAAACGATAAGGCAAAAGTCAAGTATCTCTATCAGGGCATCAGAGATTGCAGAGCGGCTGTGCTCCTTGGCGGAGGAGCTAAGGCCTGTGCCTATGGCTGTCTTGGTTTTGGCTCCTGTGTCAAGGCTTGTCCTTTTGGAGCCATTAGCATGGGGCCAGAAGGGCTGCCCAAAATCAATGAAAATGCCTGCACTGGCTGCGGAGCATGTATCCGCGCCTGCCCAAAGGGAGTAATCCAGTTGATCCCTGCCCGGCAGATGTGGTATATTCCTTGTAATTCACGACAGAGGGGAAAAGCGGTGCGGCAGGTTTGTGATGTGGGCTGCCTTGCCTGCGGATTATGCGTAAAGAGCTGTCCAGAGCAGGCTATCACCCTAGACGACAATCGAGCACTCATTGATCCGCAGCGGTGCACTGGCTGTGGGATATGTGTTGAAAGGTGCCCACAAAAGATTATTCAATCACCTGGTGAGATGAAAGAAGTTGCTGCTGTATCCAAAGGATAATCGCCCCTTGAGCAATAACTCCCCTTCGGTCTGGTAGTTTGATGGGCTATCTCAAAGCTGCCGCGGCAGGCACAAGCCAGTCCCATTTAGCTTGAGTGCTCCTGTCGCTAACAAAGTGCACAAAGGTTAGTGCGGACAATAAGGTCTTGCACCCTGCGATTGATTGGGTAATTGATCCCCTGCCCGCTTGTGTTACGCACTTAGCTAAAAGAGCAACCTAATAAGTGCTCCTGGGGCTAACAAAGTGCGCAAAGGTTAGTGCGGACAGGAAGGTCTTGTACCCTGCGATTGATTGGGTAATTTGATCTTCTCCCGCACTTGGCGATAGTAGTGTAAGCCTGAGTGTGTGAGCTAGATTTTGAAATTAAGCTCTTTATTAACCTGCCTTGAGAAGAAGCATAAAGAGAGCAAATGTAAAATGCCGAGATATTATCCAATTTGTCTAGACATTCGAGAAAAGCCCTGTTTGGTAGTCGGGGGAGGTGCTGTTGCCGAGCGCAAGATTATGACGCTATTGGATTATGAGGCCAAGGTTTCCGTGATCAGCCCTAAGGCTACCCACAGAATTACCCATCTAGGGAATGAGGGGAGATTAACCTATATGGCCAGGGAGTTTGAGCCTGGCGACACTCAGGGCTTTTTCTTGGTCATCGCGGCTACCGATCACGATCAGATCAATAGAGCCATCAGCCAGGAAGCTCGACAAGGGAATATCCTGGTCAACGTGGTCGATTCACCGGATGAGTCAACCTTTATCCTTCCGGCTCTGATTCGACGGGGAGATCTGACGATCAGTATTTCTACCGGAGGAAATAGCCCTGCCTTGGCTCGGAAAATAAGAGAGGATATGGAAGCCCAATACGGGCATGAATACGAGATTTTGGTTGACATTCTCGGAAATCTTCGAAAAAATATCCTCCAGCAGGAGCCGGACATTCTCAAGCGAAAAAAAATTTTTCAACAGCTGGCGCAATGGAGCGAGCTGTTAAAAATTATTCGAGAAAGCGGCCGAGAAGCTGCTGAAGAACGAATTAGGGAATTCCTATGAATGTCGCCTTTTTTTTGATCTCTCTGGGGTGTTATTTTGGAGCAGTGTTTTGCCATTTGATGAATCTCATTAATCAGAGAGTATGGGCCCGTCAGTGGGGAAACCTGCTGACCCTTTCAGGATTCATCTTTCATACTCTTGCTCTAATTGTTCGGCTCTGGCACTCAGGGCATATTCCCATTGCCAATCTTCACGAGTCTCTCTCTTTTTTTGGCTGGGCAATTATTCTGTTCTATCTTGTTTTAGAGTATAAATATCGGATCCCCTCCCTGGGAGCTTTTGTCCTCCCACTGGCCCTAGTTTTTGTATTCTCCGCCTCGATGCTGCCCAAGGAGATTCAGCCCCTGATACCTGCCTTGCAGAGTATGTGGTTAGGTATTCACACCACGACCTCATTTGGGGGATACGCCACTTTTGCTTTTGCTTTTGTGGCTGGCATCATGTACTTAATTCAAGAAAATCAATTGCGATCAAAAAAAATAGGCCTTTTTTACTACCGCCTGCCTTCTCTGGAAGTGTTAGATGATCTGATCCATAAGAGCCTGGTTTTCGGCTTTCCCTTATTGACCATAGGGATCATCACCGGATCGCTGTGGGCAAACACGGCCTGGGGGTCGTATTGGAGCTGGGATCCTAAGGAAACCTGGGCATTAATTACCTGGTTTATTTATGCAGCCTTAGTTCACGCCAGATTCACGATCGGCTGGCGGGGAAGGAAGTCCGCTTATCTGGCTATTATTGGTTTCTGTTTTGTACTGTTTACCTTTTTGGGGGTAAATCTCCTGCTCAAGGGTTTACACTCTTATGCCTGAGAGAAATATTGTATATTTTGTAGAAATTGTAAGTATTTTTAGACGATGTTAGTAAAACCTATATCTATAATGATAGGATTAAAATTCTGCTGAAAACAGATTTAAAAATAGGTATAATCCGTAATTATTAAGTTTGGGTTCATAAGGCGATGGAAGTTATTGTTTTTGGATTAAATCATAAGACAGCTCCAGTAGAAATCCGAGAGAAACTCTCTTTTTCTAAGTCCCAGATCAGCTATGCTCATAAGGAATGCATCAATAGCCAGATCGTTCAGGAACTTATGATCCTCTCAACCTGCAACCGTGTTGAGCTATTCGCTGTGGTGAACTCAACCGAAGAAAGTGTCAAGGCACTTAAGGAATTTTTAGCTAAATTCCACCATATTTCGCCGCAGATTCTTGATGATGTGAGTTATTTTTATACGCAAAAAGAAGCTATTCGGCATTTATTCCGGGTGGCTTGCAGCCTGGATTCTATGGTCATCGGAGAGCCACAGATTTTAGGCCAGCTCAAGGAGGCGTATAACCAGGCTCTTGAGGACCGCTCAATCGGCAGTTGGCTGACGGAACTGGTGGAAAGATCGTTTCACGTGGCCAAAAAAATTCGGACCGAGACAGGGATTTGCAAAAACGCCGTCTCTATCAGCTTTGCTGCGGTAGAGCTGGCTAAAAAGATCTTCGACAAGATCGAGGGGAAATCCGTATTGCTCGTCGGCGCTGGAGAGATGAGTGAATTGGCTGCTCGGCATCTTTTGTCAAATGGAGTAACTAATATCTACGTAGCTAACCGTACTCATGAGCGGGCGGAGGAGCTAGCCAGGCAGTTCAATGGCCAGGTGCTTCCTTTTGCTTCGGTGAAAGAAAATCTTGAGCTGATGGACATTATTATCACCTCTACCAGTGCTCCTCATTTTCTCTTCAATAAGGAAGAGGTTCAAAAAACCCTTCACCGGAGAAAAAACAGGCCTCTTTTCTTTATTGATATTGCGGTTCCCCGAAATGTGGATCCGGCGGTCAGCAAATGTAGCGATGTTTACGTTTATGATATTGACGACCTGCAGATGGTGGTCAATTCAAATCTTCTGGAGAGGCAAAAAGAGGCCAAGTATGCGGAAACGATTGTCGAGCGATTTGTGGAGCAGTTCTGGGAGAAGCTAAATTCCAGGAATGTCGTGCCGACAATCGTAGAATTGACGCAAAAATTTGAGGCTATACGTCAACAGGAATTGAAAAAGGCTTTCTCTAAACTGCCCAATCTTTCTGATGCTGAGCGGGAGGTTATTAGCTGTCTGGCTTCGGCCATAACCAAAAAGATGCTTCACGATCCAATTTGCCTGTTAAAAAAAAAGTCAAATTGCAGCAATACGGCATATTACATTCAAGCAGCTAAGGAACTCTTTAATCTGGATGGCTTTAAGAGGCCATAAAGCATCTATAAGAGGCCATAAAGCATCTATATATGGAGGAAAGACGAAAATTCATGCAAGAACTTTTCAGAGTCGGTACCCGGGCCAGTAAACTTGCCCTGCAACAAACACGATGGGTCATATCTCAACTGGAAAATCTCAACCCAGATCTGCAGTTTGAAACTGTGGAGATCAAAACTACAGGAGATAAGATTCTCGATGTTCCTCTCGCCAAAATCGGTGGTAAGGGGTTGTTTATTAAAGAACTTGAAGAAGCCCTTCTGAATGGCCAGGTCGATTTTGTGGTGCATAGCATGAAGGATGTGCCGGTGGAGTTGCACCCTGAATTAGAGATTGCGGCTATTACTGTCAGGGAGGATCCTCGCGATGTCCTTATTTCCCGTAACAATCTGATCTTAAAGCATCTGCCTAAAGACGCCGTGATCGGCACCAGCAGTCTGCGACGGCAGACCCAACTGCTGCGCTATTCTCCAACTTTTCAGATCGTGCAACTGCGGGGAAATCTGGAGACAAGGCTTCGCCGAGTTGAAGGAAATGGCCTAGATGCGGTTGTTCTGGCCGCGGCTGGAATCCATCGCATGGGCTGGGAGAACAAGATTGTCGAGTATCTGCCGATGGACATCTGCATGCCAGCCATTGGTCAGGGGGCATTAGGCATTGAGGTCCACCGAGGTCGTCCGGAGATCGCCCAGCTTGTCTGTGCTCTTGACCATATGGAAACCAGGGCTGCGGTCCTAGCAGAGCGGGCTTTACTGAAAAAATTGGAAGGAGGATGTCAGGTTCCGATTGCAGCTTTTGGCGAAGTTACGGCAGACAAGCTATCTCTCCAGGCTCTGGTAGGTTCCTTGCAAGGTGAGAGGATCATTCGGGATTCCATTGAGGGGAGCATTGACCAGCCTGAAGAGCTCGGGCTTCTGCTTGCTCAAAAGCTGATCGACCAGGGGGCTGATGAAATCCTAAGGGAAATCTTTGCCCTCAATCAGGCAGTTTAAGAAAAGGCTCATAAAGGCGTTTCAAAAATTATATTAGGTTAGGGATAGTATTAAAAACCCCGAGGAGGTTTATCGAATGAGAAGGGCTGTGAGCTCTTGGTTGATTTTTCTTATCTGTGCCCCATGTCTTTTTTTCTGTGCCTGCATTGCACCCACTAGCCAATTGCGGACGATACCGTTTCGCACCTTGATCGGCACGGTGGTAGATAATAACGGACAGCCGGTCAAGCAGGCCACAGTAACCACTGATCCGCCGACATCCACGGTGCTAACGGATGATTTGGGGAAGTTTATAATTACTAGTCTGGCTGAGGGGACCTATACCATTCAGGTTTCTAAGCAAGGTTTTGCCATTAACTCGGCGGTGATTGCCATCAAGGGACTTGGTCCGTTTCACGCCGACATACAACTAACCAAAAGGGTATTATCCACTGCTCCTGAGCAGGAGAAGCTAATTCCCCAGACCCAGGGTGGTAATTCTCGGAAAGAAAAAGAAGAAGGGGCTTCTTGGTGGCCAACTAAGTAACAGCCGCCGGTAAGATAGAAACTTACAGAATATAAACTTACAGACAGATAAGCAAAATGAGGCCAGTTTAAGGTGGAAAATAAAAAAGGTATTGTCTATTTGATCGGTGCCGGCCCAGGCGATCCTAACCTAATAACCTTGCGGGGAAAGGAGTGCATTCAGGCGGCTGAGGTGGTGATCTACGATTACCTGGCTAATCCCATCTTTCTCTCCTGGGCAAAACCGGAAGCTGAGCTGCTCTATGTGGGCAAGAAGGGTGGAACTCAGCACATTTTGCAGGAGGAAATCAATGAGCTTATCCTTGGCAAAGCTCTTGAGGGGAAAAGGGTAGCCCGACTAAAAGGTGGAGACCCTTTCATTTTTGGCCGTGGAGGAGAAGAGGCGGAAATACTGGCTGATCATGGTATCCCATTTGAGATTGTTCCAGGTGTTACCTCAGCCATTTCAGTCCCTGCTTATGCCGGAATCCCCCTGACCCATCGGCAGTTTACCTCAACCGTGGCTTTTATCACTGGCCATGAAGACCCGACCAAGGAAGAATCAAACATTGACTGGGAAAAGATCAGTACTGGAGCAGGAACACTCGTTTTTCTGATGAGCATGTCCCATCTGTCAACCATTGTTGAGCGGCTACAGCAGCATGGTCTTTCAGCCACAACGCCGGTAGCGGTTATCCAATGGGGCACCAGCCCCAAGCAGCGGACCCTGGTGGCTGACCTGCAATCTGTGGTCAAACGGGTGGCAGAAGAAGGCCTGGGGCCGCCATCTATTATTGTCGTTGGGCAGGTCGTGCGATTGCGGGATCGGCTTAAGTGGTTTGAGAAGCGGCCTCTTTTTGGCAAAACTATCGTTGTTACTCGATCAAGGGCGCAAGCAAGCAGCTTTAGCCAAAACCTGGCTGAGCTTGGAGCCCAGGTGATCGAATTTCCAACGATTCGCCTGGCTGGTTTAAAGGACTATAAATTGCTCGATGAGGCCATTGCTGCTCTCTCAAGTTATCAGTGGATCATTTTTACCAGTGTCAATGGGGTTGAGTTTTTCTTTAAGAGACTCAATGAATTAAAAAAAGACAGTCGGGCCTTAGGCCAAGCCAAAGTCTGTGCCATCGGCCCGGAGACTGCCGCTGGCCTGCGACAGCATGGGATTATCCCTGATTATGTTCCCCCTGAGTATCGGGCAGAAGCAATCATTGATGGCCTCATAAAATTAGGAGTGCGAGCGGCGCGCATTCTGATCCCAAGAGCCCTTGAGGCACGTGATATCCTGCCTGAGAAGCTTACCGAAGAGGGTGCTTTTGTTTCAGTGATTCCGGTTTATGAGACTTTGCCAGACAGTGCAGACACTGCCTATCTTTTAGACCTTCTGCAAAAAAATGCAGTCAACATGGTTACCTTTACCAGTAGCTCGACGGTAAAAAATTTCTGGTCAGCTTTAAAGGAAAAAGTTGATCTCTTGCCCAGCGAGCTGCTCAAGGGAGTGGATATTGCCTGTATCGGCCCTATCTGTGCTCAGGAGGCTAAGTCCCTTGGGCTTGAGGTCAGCCTTGTGCCGAAAGAATATACCATTGCCGCCCTGACCGAGGCGATTGTCAGTTTTTACCAATCAGCTTCTACCAAAACGTAAGAAATAGACCCAAAAGAATAGGAGTCAGTAGGAAAACGATCATGCCCTTTCCAGTACATCGCCCGCGGAGAATTCGCCTTAGTGAAAACTTTCGTCGAATGGTGCGGGAGACTCATCTTGCCGTAGATAATCTTATCTATCCTATGTTTGTCGTCCCCGGCCAGGGGATAAAACGGCCCATCCAATCCATGCCCGGCATCAACCACTTTTCTGTCGATCTTCTCCTCGAAGAGCTGAAAAAGGTGTGTGAGCTGAAGATTCCAGGTATTCTGCTTTTTGGTATTCCACAAAAAAAAGATGATTTTGGCAGTGAAAGCTATGACCCTGAGGGTATAGTTCAGCAGGCCATCCGAGCCATTAAAAGTCGGTTTCCAGATCTTTTGGTCATCACCGATATCTGTATGTGTGAATATACCGCTCATGGGCACTGCGGGATCATCAAAAACGGACAGGTTGACAATGACCGAACCCTGGAATTTCTGGCCAAAATCGCCGTATCTCATGCTGAGGCTGGAGCCGATATGCTCGCCCCTTCCGATATGATGGACGGAAGGGTTAGCGCCATCCGCAAGGCTCTGGATGAGCGGGGCTATAGCCATATTCCGATCATGTCCTATGCGGCTAAGTATGCCTCTTCCTTTTACGGCCCCTTCCGTCAAGCGGCAGAATCGACTCCCCAGTTCGGAGACCGCCGCGGCTACCAGATGGATGTGGCCAATGCTGAGGAGGCTCTGCGGGAATGTGCCCTAGACCTTGAAGAGGGAGCAGACATTATCATGGTTAAGCCGGCCCTTGGCTATCTGGATATCATCTACCGGGTCAAGAGTAAATTCTCTGTGCCTGTGGCCGCCTATAACGTCAGTGGAGAGTACGCCATGATCAAGGCCGCGGCCGGCAATGGGTGGATTGATGAAACAAGAGTTATGATGGAGACTCTGATTTCAATAAAGCGCGCCGGAGCGGATATTATTCTCACCTATTTTGCCAAAGAAGCGGCTTTTGCCCTGCGGCAGTCGCTGCTTCCGTAAGACCTGCACTGTAACAAGGCAAGCTACAACAAGGCAAGCTACGCTCTCGATCGACTCTTTCCAAAAGAGTCTAAAATTTTTATTCACAGATTTTTATTGGCCGTAAGACGGCTTTGGCCGACAAGCCGAAATTACCTCACTAACTAAGATCAAACGCCATGAGCCAGGAAATACTTCTAACCCAGACAGACCTTTTTCAGCACCTGCCGCCAGAGGCCCTCAATCAACTCAAGGGTTTCTTTACCCTAAAAACTTTTCGGGCAGGCGAGACTATCATCCGCCAAGGGGCCAAAGAGACCCAGCATTTCTACATCGTGGTCAGGGGTCTAGTGGACCTTTTAGTCGATGAGAAGGATGGCTCACGGGTTTATCTTGCCTCCATAGGGCCGGGCGACTACTTTGGCGAGCGGGCCCTTCTGGTTGAGGAGGAAAACTCTTGCAGTGTAGTTGCTCGTGAGGATACCGAGGTCTATCTTCTGTCTAAGGAAAATTTTTATCAATTCCTAACCAGCTATCCTGAATTGAGCCGCCACTTTATCTGGACCTTTACCCAGCGACTCCACAAAACCAATAGACTCCTTGAGGAGAAGGAATACAAAAAGGCTCTCATCGACCTCCTTTCCGAAGAATACAAACCTTACGCTGAATCGATTTTTATTGCCAGAGGCAACCTCATGCGGCCAGTGCTTGAGGGTATAAAGCGGGCGATCAATAATTCTGCCCCTGTGTTAATCGAAGGCGAATACGGAGCTGGCAAGCAGCTTCTGGCCAGGCAGATTCACGCCAAAACAGCTAGATCAAAAAAAGCCTTTATTCCAGTAGATTGCGGAGCTCTGATGGAAGAGGGAAATTGGGAAGAGGCCCTCTTTGGTCGGGAGCACAAACAGCCCTTTTTTCACCTTACAGAGCACGCCTTCGGGTATATTGAGCTGGCTGAAGGTGGAACCTTATTCCTCAAAAACTGTGATCAACTCCCCTTGCAGGCCCAACAGCGGATCCGGCAAGTGGTTGAAACCCGCTCCTACAGTCGACTTGGCTCAACCCAGGTCCGGCAGGCTGATTTTCGGCTCATGGCCAGCACTAGAATAAATTTAAACCATAAGGTCGAGGCAGGGGAGTTTGATCCAGGGCTAGCTAAACTCCTCCTTGGTGGCACTTATATCTATCTGCCTCCGTTGAGAGAGCGCAAAAACACAATCCCCAAGCTGGTTGATTATTTCATCGCCAAATATGCCAAACTGGTCAATAAGAACATTACTGGAGTTACTCCAGAGGCCATGCAGGCCCTTCTTAAACATGACTATAGGCTTGGCAACATCAAAGAGCTTGAGCAGATCATCGAGCGGGCTGTGGCTCTGCCAAGCGATAACCAGATCTGGCCTCGGCACCTTTTCCTTGGCGCTCCGGCAGTCAAGCCTGACAATTGGTATTTCAATCTGTTAAAAATCAAGCCCTTTGCCCGATGGGTAATGAATAAAATTTATCCTGATAAGCTTCAGTATATTACTGCCAGCATATTTATTTTGCTGATGCTTTTATGCTTTCTTGGCCCAGCGAGTGCTGCCCGCAATCCGGCTGCCTTTTTGGTCTGGAGGGTTTGGTGGCCGCTGATGTTTCTGTCATTTTTCTGGATTGGCCGCACCTGGTGTTCTATCTGTGCTTATGCGACCTATGGCCACGTCGTCCGAAAGATTAGGGCGTATCAGCTTCCGGTCCCCTCATTTATTCGCAAGCATGATGTCTTGCTGGTAACCTTAGCCTTTCTCATCATTCTCTGGGCTGAGGAGATCACCCACATGCGCTCATCTCCCCGAGCCACTGGCTGGCTTATGGTTACCATGCTCTCTTTGGCCATAATCAGCGCGGTCATCTTCCGCCGAGAGAGCTGGTGTCGGCACCTTTGCCCAATGGGTGGGCTGATTGGGGTCTGCTCCATGAGCTCGGTGATCGAATTGCGCTCTGATACCACGATCTGCGAAAATCAGTGCAAGGGGGCCGAGTGCTACAATGGGACCGCGGAAAACCCTGGCTGTCCCTTGTTTCAGCATCTTCTCTTTGTCGACAACAACCAAAACTGCAAATTGTGCTTGCAGTGCATCCGAAACTGCCCTAATCATTCCGCGTCCTTGAATCTTCGCCTACCGGGGCGTGAAATCTGGCTCTCCAATCAAGTCCGGGCCAAGATGTCCTTTTTTGTCTGTGCCCTGCTTGGCTCTCTTTTGCCGGTTATCTATCTTGAGACTAAAAAAATCGCTCTTCAGGGAGGAGAGGTTAAGCTGCTCTATAGCCTAGCTCACTTTCTCATACCGGTGGCCATAGCCGCAGCTCTTTTCATCCCTGGCCTGCTCTGCTCACCTAGGACAAAATCGCTCCTTTGGGCCCGCTTCTGGCATACCTCCTATGCCTATGTTCCCCTGGCTCTGGCGGCTCACATAGCCCACCAGTTGCAATTTATTCCTGGTGGGGAATATTTCCACTACTTAATTCGCTCAAAGGCCGGTTGGCTAGCGCAAGGGCCGATTGCTCAGCCGCTTCAGGCCGTGACTTTGCTTGTCGGGCTATTTTTCTCCTGGTTTTGCCTGTGGCAGATCTATCAACACCGGCAGAGAAAAACCGGCGAGGCCAAGGCGTGCTTCTGGCTTGGTCATGCTCTCTTGATGGGGCTTTATGCGGCTATTGTTTTTCATCTGATTGTGGTTAGGTAAAAAGTGGGGAATTGTCAAGGCGTTTTTTTTTGTTTATCCGCGGAAGGCTTTTCGCTCAGCCATGAAATCATCGCTAAACCTATCCCTGCTAAACCTATCCCTCGAACCTAAATTCCTTTGGCCGCCTTACTGGTATTTTCTTTTCCATTTTTTTATCTCAAATATCCTGACAGGCGGATTCTGACCGAACTCAATGGCTCTTTCCGTCTGGCTCGGCCGAAGCAGCAGCAGGAGAGCCCACTACCCAGCGGGCCGGGCATCCGGCCAGCTCCCGACAAGAGCGACAGCCAAGGAGGGCATGTTCAGTCAAAAGGCCGCCGACAACCACAACCAGCCCAAGCCCTAACCAAAGGCTCAACCGATCCTGCCAGAAAATAATCCGCCACACAGCCCCGGCCAGGGGAAAAAGGCCGATAGGCAGTAGGAAAACATTGTGCCAAACCCCGTCGGTAAAGACATGGTGGGTATCCTTGCGGTAGAGCAGGCCAGCCACAAGTCCAAAACCAGTGCTGCATCGCCGCCCGTGATAGAAGCATCGAGTGCAGCGAAGGCCAGGCATAATCATGATAGCCGCAGCCAAGCAGTAGAGGCCATACAAAATGGCCAGGCTGAGGTGAATCCCGGCGAGGGTCCAAAGCCCAAGCCCCAAAAGAGCCAGGTTGAACAGATTGCGCAGTAGAGGAACATAGATCGGATAATTATTCTTTATCTCTTTCATAACCTCAAAATTTCTCTCTCTCATAACCTCAAAAAGCCTCTATAAAATTCAATTAAAAAGAAAAAGCCAGGAGAGCCGAAAATCAAGCCCTTTCTTTCGGCCCCTGGCTTTTGACTCATCTTAGTTGAATCAGACACCGCAAGCCCCACACTAAAATAACCTATCCCAAAAGTGTCCTCAAGACACCTATTGTCTGCTGATTTTTAAAAAAAATTTAGGATAGGCTCTCTTAAAGCTTTTAAGCAGTCCTTAAAGCTTAGTCCTTCCCCCCTTGTCTTACTTGCCCGACTTTTTGGCTGGTGGCGGGGATGAGGTTTTCGACCCACTAGCCGCCGCATCAGCAGGAGGGGTTTTTAGGATAGAAAGGTATTGAACCAGAGCCTCAATATCAGCATCGGTAGGATCTTCCTCGAACATATCAATCCGCGGCTCCTCAAAGAGATGCTTTTTTAGCCACTGCCGCAGGTCCGCCTGGTCACGTCGGCTACCTACCCCGGCCAGGTCCTTGGAATTATTCAGTGGATGCCCCTTACCATCTCCCCCTTCTCCATTGAGAAGATGACACATCAGACAATTCACCTCATCAAAAATCTTTTTCCCAGCAGCTATCTGTTGTTGTACCTGCTTGGTATTTTGTGCCCTGGCGCTAGAGATGATCCCTCCGCTAAAGAGTACAATGGCCAACAGCATGAGAGTGAGCCTAACTCGTTGTCTAACTTGGGTGGACCAAAATTGCATAGATCATTCTCCTTTTTCTGAACAAACAACGGGGTAATAACTGCTGATCTTGCCTTATAACCCTCTGGCGGTTAAATTTTCACTTGTAAATAATATAAATAATAAATTAATAGATACCATCCTTGGTCTGATTTGTCAATGTTTCCAAGCCAGGGTCTCGTATAACTTTTTATAAATTCCCCCCTGCTCAAGCAGCGTGTGGTGAGTCCCCTGCTCGGCTACCCTCCCCTTGTGCAGAACAAGGATCTGATCCGCATCGGTAATGGTTGACAGCCGATGAGCAATGATAATCGAGGTGCGGTTTCGCACCAGCTTCCGCAAGGCATCCTGAACCAGGCTCTCGCTCTCAGAATCGATACTGGCTGTGGCCTCATCCAAAACCAGAATGTCCGAGCCAGCAGCCAAAGCCCTGGCAAAGGCCAAAAGTTGCTTCTGTCCGGCAGACAGGCTATTTCCCCTCTCGGTCAGAACCGTGTGGTAGCCTTCGGGCAGATGCTCAATAAAGCCACTGGCATTTATATATTCGGCAATTTCCTGCACCCTCTTCAGACTTATGGCTGGATTTCCCAGGGTAATGTTATGGAGAACAGTAGTTGAAAATAAAAATGTATCCTGCTGAACCATTGATATAGCTGATCGAAGCTCCTTAAGATCGTACTCCCGAATATCCAGGCCATCGATTAGAATCCGGCCTCGCTGAAACTCGTAGTAGCGGCCCAAGAGATTAACAATGGATGTTTTCCCTGCTCCTGTGGTGCCGACAATAGCCAGGGTTTTCCCCTTCGGCAGACAGAAAGAGACATCCTTCAGGATATAATTTTCCCCCTCGTAGGCAAACCAAACCCGATCAAAGACAATTTCCCTCTGCAAGCCAGGAAATGGCCTAGGATTTACTGAGATTGCAATTTGCTTCCGGCTATCCAGCAGGCCGAAAATCTTCTCTGCCGAAGACATAGTGGCTTGCAGCAGGTTGTATTTCTCGCTTAACTCCCTAACCGGACGGAAGAATCGTCCCATGTACTCGATAAAGGCTACCAGAAGGCCAACGGTCAGGGTGCCTTCATAGGCACGACAGCCTCCATACCAGATGATCAGGGCAGTTGAAACTGAAGCCAGGACCTCGACTAAGGGGAAAAAAAGGGCATAGGAGAAAACAGCCCGCAGATAGGCATCCCGCTGTTCGCGGTTAATTTGGTCAAAGTGGTGGAAATTCTGCTCTTGACGCCCGAATAGCTGAACCTCTTTCATGCCGGTAATGTTTTCCTGCATAAAGGAATTGATCCTGGCGATCTTTTCCCTGATTTCTCGAAAGGCCTCCCGCACGCTGGACCTAAATTTCAAGCTGGCGGCAACAAGCAGGGGTAGTATGGAGAAAGCCACCAGGGCAAGACGCAGATTCATCCAGAGCATAACCGTAACAATGCCGCACAAGGTAAGCACATTTGCCAGCACCATCAGTATCCCATCTGCCAGCATCTCGTTGATGACCTCAACATCATTGCCGATCCTAGTCATGATCCTTCCTACTGGATATCGATCGAAGAAGGAGAGAGAAAGAGACTGCACGTGAGTGAAAAGCTCCATCCGAAGATCACGAATAACCCGCTGTCCGAGCAGTTGAGTGAAGTAATTATCGAGAAAGCTCAAAAATGCCTTAAGCAGTAAGGTTATCAAGAACAGAAGAGCGATCAGGGACAGACCGCTAAAATCCCCCGCCTTAATGTAGGTATCAATGGCTACCTTCACCAAGTAGGGGCCGACAAGCTCAAGGCCTGCACCAAGGAGGAGAAAGACTAGGGTCATGGCCAGGAGGGGCCGATAGGGGGCAAGATAGCCCAGGAGCCGGCGGATCAGCTTCCAGTCATAGATTTTGCCGGTGAGCTCATCACTTGAAATTGGTGTATGCATGACTCTGCGGCTCTTAATCCTCCTCACTCAAGCTCTTGGCTAAGAAGTTGCCTTTGATAGGTTTGGGCATAGAAGCCGCCAAGGCTGATCAACTCAGTGTGAGTGCCTGACTCTACGATTTTCCCCTGCTCAAGGACATAGATCCTGTGGCAGTCGCGGACCGCGGACAGCCTATGGGCAATGATCAGACAGGTTCGCCCCTGCATGAGCGGGCGGATTTTCTTGAGAATCTGCTGCTCGGTCTCAAGGTCCACACTTGAGAAGACATCATCGAAGATCAGAATCGGGGGTTTGCGAATAAGGGCTCGAGATATGGCCATCCGCTGCTTCTGTCCCCCTGACAGGGTAAGGCCACGTTCTCCGACTACAGTTTCAAACTGGTCAGGAAAGCTCTCAATATCGTCAAGCAGGTGAGCGAAAAAGGCCGCTTCCCTAATCAAGTCAGGGTTTTCCTCTCTTAGACTCAGGCCGATATTGTGCTTAATCGACTCAGAAAAGACAAAGGTTTCCTGGGGAACATAGCCGATATTCTCCCGCAACTGCTGCAAAGGAATCTGTTTGATCGGCAGGCCATCAATCCTAATTTCCCCGCCTGAGACATCATACAGTCGGGGAATAAGGTTAGCCAGGCTACTCTTGCCGCATCCGGTCCGACCGACCAGACCGATTGACTCTCCCGGGTTGATCCTTAGGGTTATATCCGAAAGAACCCTGGGGCCAGAAGGAGTATAGGCAAAATCAACATGATCAAACTCAATCTCTCCCCGCAGAGGGCTGGCAAGAGGAGTTGTCGCCGCGGCATCTCTAATTTGAGGCTCAATCCGCATCACCTCATTGATCCGGCCCATCGACACTGCTCCCCGCTGAAAGAGATTGATTACCCAGCCAAGGGCCACTGCTGGCCAAAGAAGCAATCCAAGGTAGCCGACAAAAGCAGCCAAGCCCCCAAGGCTCATCTGCCCCCGGATGACCTGAAGACCTCCAAGCCAGATAATCAACAGCAGAAAAAAGCCGGTCAGAAAGGACATCATCGGATGAAATATGCCGCTGACTTTGGCCAGTTGCATATTCCGCTCCAAATACAGATCATTGGCCCGCTGAAATTCCTCAGCTGCCCAACCCTCTCTGGCATAAGCCTGGATCACCCTGATGCCGGAGAAATTTTCCTGAATCTGGGTATTAATCAGAGAAAATTGCTCCTGTACAGCCTTAAACCGAATATGAAGGCATCGGGAAATGTGCATAACCACAATAGATATCAGGGGAAAGAGGATAATGATCGACAGGGTAAGCCGCCAGCTAGTGGCGATCATAAAACCAATATCCATAGGAAACAGAATCAGAGTATGGAGCAGATACATAATACCAGGGCCAAGAAGATTACGAACAGCATTAAGATCATTAGTCGCCAGAGACATCAGCTCGCCGGTTCGCCTCTGCTGAAAAAAAGAGAGCGAGAGGGTCTGGAGATGGGCGAAAAAGTCATTCCTCAGAAGATACTCCACCTTGCGAGAGATGCCAATCAGAAGGTTTCGCATCCAGAACCTGAAAAACCCCTGAATGAGTGCAAAGAGGACGATCAGGCCGGCGTATCGCAACAAAATAGCCGGCTCGGCCCCAGCCTTGATACCATCAATCGCTTTTCTGAGCATCCAGGGAATGAGCAGAGTGAAGATACTGGTCAGGATAAGAGAAATAAACCCTATCGTATAGGCCAGCTTGAACCGAAGGATATACTTTTTTAGACTAGCAAGCTCAGCCCATGACTCAAACCTCATACCTCTTTTGTCCTCTTTACCTACTCTCTCTTGCCCTTTTTACTTACTCTCTTGCATCACTTGCTGATAGTACTGCTCATATTCAGCCGCCTTACTCTGGGCTGAAAATCGGCTCATGGCCAGAAATCTTCCCCGCTCGCCAAGCTTGCGCCCGAGCTTTTCATTCTCCAGGATCAGCAGAGCAAACCTAGCCATAGCCTCAATATCTCCCTTGTCAACCAAAAAACCACTTCGGCCATCTTCAACTACCTCAGGCAGCCCCCCTACCCGGTAAGCCACCACTGGCACCTGGCAGCTCATGGCTTCGAGCGCAGCTAACCCGAATGACTCATTTTCCGAGGGGAGCAAGAGTATATCGGTGATATTTAAGATTTTCTGAACCGAGTTGACAAATTTTAAAAAATGCACCCTCGAGGCCAGACCCATCTCACAGGCAAGCTTCTGGGCGGTTGGAGCCTGCGGCCCATCTCCCACCATAAGCAGCACCGCGGGCATCTGCTGCTGAATGAGCTGAAAAGCCTCCAGCACATCAGGGATTCTCTTGATCATCCGAAAGTTTGAGATATGGGTAATGATCCTCTCCCCACAAGGAGCATACTTTTTTCGTCCAACCTGATTTTCTGTTTTCATAAAGATATTGGGATTGACAAAATTATGAATCACTCTGATAGGTTGGAAAAATTGAAACTCCTGTCGGGTAATTTCAGCCAGATAGCGAGAGACAGCCGTAATTCCATGACTTATCTCTAGCCCAAAGCGGGTGATACTGCGATATGAGGAATCCATCCCAACCAGATTGACATCGGTGCCGTGCAGGGTAGTAATGATCTTGGCCGGATAATCACCCAGGGCTTTTAGCGCCAGATAGGCGGCCATAGTATGCGGCACCGTATAGTGGACATGAATAATCTCTAGGCCATATTTTTGAATCACCTCGATGATTTTGGCCGCCAGAGCCAGGGTATAGGGAGGAAATTTGAACAGCGGATAGGAAACCACCTCTACCGGATGGAAGGTGATCCCCCGGCTTAGCCCTGACTTAAGACGCACTGGAAGATGATAGCTGATAATATGGACCGTGTGTCCTCTCTCAGCCATTAATTGGCCAAGTTCTGTGGCCACAACGCCACTTCCCCCATAGGTTGGATAACAGACAATGCCAATATTCACTAGAGTATCCCTACCTGTAAAAAAATTTCGCCCAAAACAGCGCTAGTATAGCATCACAAGACAGCAGTAAGCAAATTTATTGGAAGGAACCCTTATTCAATAAGGGTTCCTTCCAAACCATCCTCCTAAAACTTTAATTAATATTAATTAAAGTTTTAGGAAAGGGGTTACAAGGGGAAAACCCTTTTTCAAAAGGGTTTTCCCCTTAACTCGATGCTAATTTTTCCAGCTTGACAGCTCAAGAGTCTGATGTTAAGCTTAGGTCTGTTTTTGTTTAATTTTAATTTCAAAGGAGTAGCTTATGAAACTGGTTGTAACCAGCGCTCTTCCCTATGCCAATGGGCCGATTCACCTTGGGCATCTGGTAGAATATATTCAGACCGACATCTATGTCCGGTTTTTGCGGCTTGCTGGAGAGCAGGTCATCTATTGCTGTGCGGATGACACCCACGGTGCCCCTATCGAAATCAATGCCTATAAGCTTGGGATCACGCCGCAAGAGCTTATTGCCCGCTCCTTTCAGGAGCACACTGAGGATTTTGAGAAATTTCAGATCAGCTTTGATTCTTACTACTCGACTAATTCTCCAGAGAACAAGGAATTCAGCGATCTGATCTTCTCACGGCTGCGAGACAAAGGGGATATCTACCAAAAAGTGGTTGAATTGAGCTACTGCCCCAAATGCCAACGCTTTTTGCCTGACCGCTACGTTCGGGGAACCTGCCCACGCTGCGGCGCCCATGACCAATACGGAGACAATTGCGAAGTCTGCAATGCCACCTATGCCACCACTGATCTTATCGACCCATACTGCGCCATCTGCAAAAGTGTGCCTGCCCGCAAGGAGTCAGAGCATTACTTTTTCCGCTTAAGCAGCTATACGGATCGGCTGCGCGCCTGGCTGCTTGAGAATAAGAACTTGCAGGATGAAATCAAAAATTATATCCTGAACTGGGTCGATGCTGGGCTAAAGGATTGGGATATCACCCGTGATGCTCCCTATTTTGGCTTTCAGATTCTCGATGATCCAACCAAGTATTACTACGTCTGGCTAGATGCTCCTATCGGCTATATGGCCAGCACTAAGCATTACTGTCAGACTCACGGTGATGACTTTGACAGCTATTGGGTCAAGGACACCGGCAGGATTATTCATTTTATCGGCAAGGATATAATCTATTTTCATTTTTTGTTCTGGCCGGCTGTTCTGATGGGCAGTGGATTCCGTCTGCCTGAAAATATCGTGGTTCATGGGTTCCTGACGGTCAACAAGGAGCGGATGAGCAAATCTCGAGGCACCTTTATCACCGCCAGGGAATATTGGCAGAAGGCTGATCCGAGCTATCTGCGGTTTTATTTTGCCGCCAACCTCTCCCACAGTATTGCTGATATTGATTTTGACCTCAACGACTTCAAGGACCGAATCAACAGCGAGCTTCTCGGCAATGTAGCCAATCTGGCTAACAGAAGCCTAAATTTCCTAAAAAATAAGCTCAATGGGAAAATCGCCACTGCTGATGAGGGAGAATACCGCGCTCTTTACGATCAAAAGGTTCCTGCTATCATTGATAGCTATTACAAGTTTGAGTTTCGCTCAGCCATTCGGGGTATTCTTGAGCTGAGTGACTTTGCCAATAAATATTTCCAGCACGCCGAGCCTTGGAAAAAGATCAAAGAGTCAGAGCAAGAGGCTGCCCGCATCGTCTCGACCTGTGTTCACTGGGTCAGGGACCTGGCTATCTTGCTCAAACCCGTTATCCCCTTGATCTGCCAAAAACTTGAGCAGCAGCTCAACCTGCCCGATCTAACTCTCCAAGACCTCGGCCAGAGCCTCACCGGACACACCATCGCCGATCCTCAGCCCCTGGTTCAGCGAATCGACAACCTAACCCTGATCGGCAAGGGAATCTCATGAGGCACTTTTGCAGGGGCGCTTTTGCCCTTCTGGTTTATAGACCAAGCTCTTCTGAGATTCCCTGCATAGCCTTGAGCCCAAGATCAATAAATTCCTCAAGGCTAAGCCCTATCTGCTCGCAGGAGAGAATCTGCTGACGGCTAGCTCCCTTGGCAAACCACTTCTCCTGAAATCGCTTGAGAATAAAAGATACATCCAGGCTAGCCAGTTTTTTTTGCGGGTGAACCAGGCTCGCGGCCACGATCAGGCCAGAGAGAGGATCCGCGGCAAAGAGGGCTTTCTCAAGCCGGCTCACTCTAGGCTGATCGTAGTGCGGGCTGTGTGCGGCTACGGCCTGACAGATAAGAGGGGCTGCTCCGGCCTCCTCCAAGGTTTTTGCTCCCAGACGGCCATGTTGCTTTGGCTCTTTGAGGGTCTGGTCATAGTCAAGGTCATGGACCAGCCCAGCCAGTCCCCAAAGATCGCTATCCTCTCCAAAATGCTCAGCCAACGCGCGCATAATAGCCTCGGTGGCCAGCATGTGTTTGATCAAATTCTCATTTTTTACCCCCGCCCGAATAAGGGCCAGGGCATCATTTCGATTCATATGCTAAGTTCCTTCCTATCTTCTCGCCGCCTTGGGCCAGGTGAAAGAGATGCTTCGCTTAGCCTGAAGCCGCAGAATTAGGCTCTGATTCATGGGAAAGTCATCACCGCAGGGCCGGCCAAAGAGCCAGGCGCAGCTTTTGAGCAGCCTCCCATCTAGGTCGTAGGCCTGGAGAGAAGATAGGGTCTCCTCGCCAAGCTCCCTCAGAAAGGAAAAGGAAGTATACTGCTGATCCCTGCCGACTGGACAGAGCCAGAGATTGGCTCCTGGCTTAAGCTCTATGGAGGTCTGGCTTGAGGTTGCCGGGCCAATATCCAGGACAATAGTCTGCCGGGCCGAAAGCCGCTGATCTGAAGCCTCAAAAGTAATCGTATATCTGCCTGCTTGCCCAAGAGTAGGTGTCCAAAGAAAACAGGCTATTAGGTGGCTATTTTGATCATCCAAAGCCTTATCAGCCAAAAGCAAACTATCTCCCCCCACCACAAGCAAACGGTCTCCCTCCGCCTGCCTAGACAAATTCCCTTCAAGGCCGCCCCCTCCCGCTTGCCCTGATAATACCCGGCAGAGGGCCCCAGCAGGAGCATTCAACATGCTGATAGTAAGATTTTGCCGATCTTGCGGATCAGGATCAAGCACTTCGATCGCCACTGCCATAGCCTCCCCCTCCTCTCCTTGAGTTTGGATCGGGATCAGGCAAAGCTCGGGCGGCTGGTTGGTTTCAGTCACAGTAATTGTGATCTCCTCACTGTCGGCAAGGTTAAAATTTTCCTCCCGAACCGTAAATCGGATCGTATAGGTGCCGCTCTGGTCAAAGTCAGGTCTCCAGGAAAAGCGGCTGCCCAAAAGCTCTGCTCCCCGAGGCAGCGGCTCTGCGGAAAAGATGAGCCTGTCTCCTTCGGCGTCTTTAGCTGAGAGAGAAAAAGAGAGCAAATCCCCCTCTGAGATACTCCGATTGCCAATAGGCTCAAGCTCTGGCGGCGTATCGAGCCCATTGTCGATCACGGCCAGGTTGATTGTCTGCTCGATGATAAACTCCCCATCCGAAACCTGAAAGCGGATATCAGGATAGAGGCCGCTGTCTCCAGAGCGTGGCTGCCAGGTAAAAACATTCCCAACCAAGGTAGCCCCCTTCGGCAGTCTGGCCAGAGAAACATCGTAGGTGAGCGGATCTCCGTCAGGGTCGCTGGCCTTGATGGTCAAGGTCAAGGTCTGCCCTTCAGCCACAGCTATCAGTGGCTTGTCAGCCAAAGGCTCCATAAGGGGCGGGCGATTAGCCTCGACCGTAAACCCGTTAGGCAAGAAAACTGCATGGCCATTTGGGTCGGTCAGGGTAATATGATAGGTGCCCGGAGCAAGACCGCATGGCGTAGAAACTTGCAAGGTTTCAGAGTCGATATATGATACGGTTGGGCAGGGTTTGAAAGCTCTCATAACCGCAAGCCCATTTCGGATAGCCAGATATAGATATTCTCCCCCATCGGCTACAGCTACATCCTCAGCCGGGGTCAAGGTGGCAAGAGAGGCTACAGCCAAGGGAAAGGCCTGCTGGCTAAGATCTATCACCTCTAGGCCGCTTTCGCCCTCGACCACATAGAGCTGCTTTTCGGAAAGAGCAAGGGATTGAGGCTTCCCTTTGAGTTTACAGGAGCTGACCAGATGCGGCTCCCTTGGCTGCTCGATCCCTACAGTTTGGATGAGCCCCGCGGCCCGGTTAGCCAGATAGGCGTATGGCCCGCTGATGAGAATATCGCTGATCGAGCCTGAGAGGGGGAGCGTGCCGGCCACGACAGGCTGCCTCAAATCTTGGAGGTCAAAGATAGCTACTCCTGCCTCACCACAGGCCAAAAAGGCGTAATTGCCCAAAACATCAATAGCCTCACTACGGCCTTGAAAACCATCAACCCAGGCCACTCCAAGAGCCGAAGGCAGCATTTTCGTATCCTGAGAAAAGATTTTTAAAGCTGGCCGGCCACTAGACATAGAGTCGGCCACTAGCAAGGTTTTATCCCGAAGGAGAATTCCCCCACCGCCGCAGCTTTCACGATCATAAAACGACACTCGCTGAGGAGCCTGCCGTACGGTAACATTGAAAACCTGAAGCCCGAGATCAGCATCCACCAAATAGGCATATTCCCCTTGACTTATGACCAACTCCTCAGGCCTTGGGCCGATATTGCAGCTCTTCCCTATAAGCCTGGGATTTTGGGGATGGCTTACGTCCAGAATCTTCAGCCAATTTTCTCCAAAATAGGGGGTGGCTCTACTAAAGACATAGGCATAATTTCCCGCTAAGGTAAGCCCGCAGACCTCAAGACCATCCTCTCCCTCAAGGAGATCAACCACACTGACCAGCGAGGGATTGCGAGGATTTTCTGCATCTAGGATTTGCAACCCTCCCTGGCTGTCGGCAACAAAAACATGGTTATCAACTACTTGCAAATCCACTGCCCAGCCCGGGGTCTCCTGAAACCCAACCAGGCTACAGCCCTTGGGGAGGTCATGCCGAAAAATTTCTACCCCCCGATAATCATCAGCCACATAGAGGTAGTTTCCCCTAATAGCCACCTGGCGAGCAAGACCGCAAGTGCTCAGGCGAAAGAGGGCTTTTGGTGCCAGGGGATCGGCAGCATCAAGGATCTCAACCCCATCCTGCAACTCGGAAAGATAAAGATAATTTTGATACTTATAAATTCCAATGACAAAGCGGCCCGGACAGGGAAGCTCGGCCACGATCCTAGGAGAGCGAGGATGGCTGATATCAATAATCTTGACTCCCGACCAGCCAGCAGCTAGATAGGCATAGCTCCCCTCGGCAACTACATCTAAAATAGACCCGGCCTCAGCAAAAGACAGGGCACCTGCCTGAGCAGGCTGCTGCGGATTGCTGACATCTACAATCTGTAGCCCCCCATCCTCCGCGGCCAGATAAGCATAGTGGCCATAGAGGGAAATTTTCAGCGCTCTTGCTGTGGGCATGGGGAAAGAAGCAACTAGAGAAGGAACCCGCGGGTTTTCAACATCCAGAACCTGCAACCCAGCCTCGGCTACATAGGCGTAATGGTCAAAGACAAGGATATCACTGGCCGCCGCGGGCAGAGGCAGAAAGCCGATTGGCTGTGGGGCAGAAGGGTTGTGAATATCAAAAACCTGGACTCCACCCCCTTCGCCTGCCCTTGTCTGCTGCTGCGGGCCACAGGCAAGATACACATAAGAGCCAGAGCAATACAGGCTGTTAGCTGGCCCAGTCGTAAGGTGCGATCCCTTGATATAGACTCCACCCCCCCAAATTGAAACCCTCATCCCGGGCGAGAATCCCTCTCCCTTGATAATCAGGTTGGTATTTACCCCACGAGGTCCATGATCAGGGGTAATATTGGTAATGGTAGCAGCCAGACTACCCTCACCCCAGGAGGCAATCATTAAAAAAATCCCAATCATCCACCACCAGCACAAGAAAACTTGCAAAAAAATCGCCTGCAAAACTCGATCATTGGGTAATTTTCTCATCCTCACACCTGCCTTGAGTTTTTTGAGACACTCTGCCTTCTCGTTTCTTTTTTCTCTCAGTATTGCCGCCCAGCAAAAAGGGAGGAGAAAAAGGGGCTGCTGGTAAGAGCAAAGCTGCTGGCAAGAGCGCCGCTTACGGCCCCATACCAAACAGCGGCGCTGGCAGGCGGACAGCTTAAGCTGCCGCCCAGCGGATTGAAATAGCTTTGGCTATATAAGCTGGAGCTATATAAGCTTGAGAAAAAGTCTCCGCCACCTGAGCCGGCGGAAAAGGATGCGGCTGAAGAAGGCAGGGCAGTTAGGGCAGAAAATGTGGCCGAAGATAAAAAGGTGGCAGGATAAAACGATGGGCCTGCAAAGCCCAGGGCTGAAGACAGGGCCAAGGTTGCCGGATTCCAGATCGGTGAGCCAGACCCAGCCAGCCCGCTAAATTGGTATGTACTGCTGCTCCATCTATTGTCAGGCAAACTGAGCGAGCCGCTTGCGGGCATAATGGTCGTACCTGCGGGCACAATGGTCGCAAAAGATGTGGCCGAGGGAGAATAGTTAGAAGGTAAGTAATTAAGCGTAGAGAATTGGCTGGGCATAGAAAATTGGCTGGAAGAATATCCTGTCCAGTTAGAAGAATACCCTGTCCAGAGAGAATTTGCCGACCATCCTCCTAATCCTGATCCTGCTAATCCCAATCCTGATATCGGTGGCGCTTTCTGGGTTTTAAACGATAAACTGACCGGAGCGGCAAGAGCATTCTGAGCCTGATCTGTGGCTGATGTCCGAACCTCTACCTGATAGGTCGTATCATAGGCCAGCGCCTGGCGAGGGGAGATGCACCAGAGGGTCTCATCCTCCATCATAGTGAGCATATAGGCTACCTCTCCACCACCTGAGCGCACAAAGGAGATGGCTCGCTCAACCGACTGCGGAACCATCGGCTCGGTAAAGGCTAGATAAATTTTGGTCGAAGTCGAAACATTGTCAGTGCTGTTACCATCAAGGTAAAGGACCGCTTGCGGGGGGATGGTATCAGGCTTATCCCCCTCAGGAGGTTGTGCCTGATCAGTGATAAAGGTAAATTGAAAAGCCGCAGCCAGCATCAGACCTTCTGCGTCCCGGGCCACCTGGCTAACTGATACAGTATAGAGCTGGTGAGCGGCCCAATAACCATCGGGCTGAAACTGAAGCCTCTGATTATTATTCAGCCACCGGATGCAGCCTTGAGTCGGGGGGGCGATGGAAAAAGCGGCACTGGTTAGCTCAGGATTCATCGGCTTGCTGAAATTTATGACAATAGCCTTATTCAGGGGGAAAAATAGTGAATCAGGATCGCGGCTATCAGGAACAGAGCTCAAGACATAAGGATAGGGATTAGTCTTTGACGGAGCAAAGGAAATAGCTAGCCCCTCGGCCAGATCAGGATAATTTCCCTCTCGGCCATTGTAGGAGTAGAGCCGCGACAGCACCTGATTGCCCTGAGCATATTTGAGACCTACCGTAGCTGATTGGCCATAGCTATACCCATCCTGCGGGGATCTGAAGATAAGGTCCTGGTATTGAAAGGTAATAGTGTTGCTCCCCTCCCATAGAATCACCTCAAAGGAAATAGCTCCTTTGGCCACAGCCTGATAAGAGCAGATCTCATGCCATTCAATAATGAATCGCCTAGGCGAGCTTTCCTCATCGAGCCAGGCGTAAACCTTTCCCCCATGCTCAGGATTCAGATCATCCCAGAAAGGAGCAATAACCTTAAGAGGCTGAGTTATACTCTGTAAGTTATTGTTTTCAGGCTCAGTAGCATAATCCCCAATCAGAGTCAGATAGCCATTTGAGGAAACCAGCAAGCTAGTAATTTCTTGGCCGAAAAAGAAGAAGGGAAAACCAATGGCGACCTCTTCAAAGCTGTCATCCGAAGCTAGGGAATAGAGTGGCTCGCCCTTCTCAGAGAGCTCGATCCACTGATAAAGATCAATCATTGGGGTATATGAAAATCCTTCGATCTTCAGGGTATATCGATTGTCAGCCCCAGGAGTCGAAGAGAAAACCTGACAGTAATAAGTGCCAGGCTGGGCCTGAACGATAATTTCCTCATTATCCGTCTGGGAATAGGATGAGGCGATCCACTCGCTGCTGCCTGGCGACCAGGTGGAGACGCCTTCGCCCTGACGATACAGGATAAGATCCAGGTTGCCATTTTGACTATTTGAAAATAAAATACTTATTTTTAAGGCCATCTCCTCAGACAGAGTAATTTTATACCAGTCTGGATCAAGACAGCGAAGGTTTTCCCAGCAGCCGAATTGAATGGCTGTAGCCTGAGAAGGGATATCATTTTCCATATCTTTTCCACTTACCTCAAGCTGATCATCTTCTTTGTCTACGGCTGGCTGGCTGCCGCTACTACCGTCACTACCATAAGCAGCCTGAGGCTGAGCAGACAGAAGCAGGAGCGACAAGGTTATAATGGCAAACAGAGCAGCAAAGCCAAAGAGGGCCCATGGGCCCGAAAAGCTTCTTTTTATCCCAGCCATATATTTCCTTCTCATCTTCGCCCTCATCTTCGCCTTTCCCCCAAATCTTTCAATATCTTAATGCAGTGAAGGCCCTGGAGAGAGACATAGATTGCCCCCTGCTGATCCATTGTCATATCAAACGGTTCTGATGAATTTAACCCATCGGGGACATCCGTATCTTTGATAATGCCTATCGGATGCCCGCCAGAGTCAAAGACCTGAATCACTGACAGCAGTCGGTCAAGAACATAGATCTTCCCTTCGCTGTTCACCGAAACAGCCACAGGCCGGGCAAAATTTCCCACCCGGCTACCCAATTCTCCAAAGAAGAATAGAAATTCTCTTTGGCGGCTATAGACCTGAACCCAGCCATTGATGGAATCAATGATATAGATCTGCCCCTGGCTATCAAAAGAGGTTTTACCCAAGACAGCCACAGCTCTTGTTTTTGTACGATCCAGGGGAAAGAGGCCGAGGAAATCCCCTTTGAGATTAAAGAGCTTAATATTGGCATTGGCGCTGTCTGAGAGGTAGAGAGTATCATGGCTGCGATCGAGGCCCATCTTAGTGCAGCGCATCGGCTGCCGATCATTAGGCCCCTGGATGTGGGCAAAGCTGAATTCGGACTGAAATTCGCCCTTGTTTGAAAAAGTTAGCACTTTCTTAAGCTCCGGATCCAAAACCAAAACCCTTCCCCGGCTAGTAACTTCAATGCTCATGGGAAGCAGAAAGGCACCCGCTTCTGTCCCCTTCTTCCCGAACCGGTATAGAAATTTCCCCTCAGGACTAAACACCTGAACCTCGGTCCGATCAAGAAAGATGGCAAATAGCTTTCCCTCATCATCGAGAGCAATCCCTTTTGGCAGCCCATCTTTAAGATTCGGCCTCCCCTGCTCATCCACTCCATAGATGGTGGCCAGGCAGCTCACCTTCCGGCCAACAGCCACCTCTTCGCTATCAGCCTTGGCTGGTTTTTTTTGAGCCAAAGCCAAAGATGCAGTAAAGTTTACAAAACCAAGGACCGTAGCCGTCAAGATAATAATAAGCACACTGGGGTAAAACCCGCTATCTTTCATAAGCCTTCCACCCGCCGAATTTCAGGGCACACAAGAACACCTCATCAAGGCGTAATTCAAAAACCAGACAAGGCGCAATTCAAAAACCAGACCGCAAGGGTTTGAGGTACAGACTCAACAAATATAAGCAAATTAAAATATGTGCAACTTACATACCATAAATGGCTGCTCATAACCCTTGATCATAAAAATCATTAATCTTAAATTTTATAAATATTTTTTTATTTTTCTTCTCAGTGATTTATTAATCAAGGTATGCAAAAAAATGCAAGATAGGCAAATTTTTACCCACAATGTAGCGCTCTTTCGCTTTTTGATTATCCGGGCCCTATGTTTGCCCCTATGTTTACATTGATGAGGAAAGAAAAAAACCCACTTCTCGAAGAGCCATCTAAAAAGGCCCGAAATACCCACCCAAGCTAAAAATACCTAAAATACCCGCCTAAGGCCACCCGATATGATACCTTGAGGCTTCAGTGTAGTAGGCCGCCCCTCTTTTTCTCGTCATTCCTTATCCCGAATGACCGTCAGCCGATGAAAAGGCAGCTCGATTAGATAAATCAAATCCTTCTGCCCGATAAGGATGTGAGCTAAGCCTTGAAATCGCCCCTGTCCTCCCTTTTTATCGGGCACCTCCTTAATCACCCCTAGGAATTTCCCCTGCGAGTCAAATACCTGAATTGCTGACAAGACGATATCGGTAGCATAAATTCTCGTTTGACTATCAATAGCCAGCCCCGAGATTCTCAAAAACTGCCCTACCCGTGAGCCGGTTTTCCCAATAGTAAACAACGGATTGCCCTTCTGGTCGCAAACCTGAATCCTATTGGCTAGGCCTTCGAGGATATAGATCCTGCCCTGCTTATCAAAACGGATATGCCCAGCAGTAGGAAAGCGCCCCGGCTCGGCTCCCCCAAGCGGGTAGAGGTATCTGCCTCGCTCATCGTGGACCCAGACATGACCATTGGCCGTATCACTGATATAAACCCTATCCTGAGCATCAATGGCAATATGTGAAGGGCTAGTATCCTGCTTTGGATCTTCCTTAGTGAGCCCCTGTACTGAGGAGAACGAAAAGAGAAATTTCCCTTGGGCATCAAAGACCAAAACCTTTCTCTTTAAGACATCGCAGACATAGACCTTATCCCGGCTGTTGATGGCTAGACCGCAAATATAGGAGGAAAAGGTTTGCTCCGTATTTCCCCTCTCCCCAAATTTGAACAAAAATTTGCCCTCTGGATCGAACACCTGAATCTCCTGCTTCTGACCAGAATAAGTTACATACAGATTCCCTTTTGAATTTTGAGCTATAAAGACTGGTGTCCCGCCTATTTGGTCAGTATCCTGGATGTAGTTCCCTGAGTGGCCGCTTTGGCGGGAAAAACCATAAATTCTCCTCACAAGCTCTACTTTTCGGCTGGGAGCTACAGCATTCGGATCAGGTTGTTGGGCCTGATCGGCTGCTGAATCCCCCTCAGGGGAATCTGCCACGGCATTCGAATCGTTCTGCTGCTTGGCTTGAATTGCAGCCCCTGAGGTCAGGGAGAGAAGACAGAAGAGTAAAAGAGAGAAAAGAAGGGCATACGGTATGGTCCGAGCTGGTTTTTCTTTCGGTTCCCTAGTCATGAATCATTGGCTCTCCTTGGAAGTTTATGAATATTAGCTCCCCATCTTGCGGCAGTATTACAAAATAAATAAGAGAAGGTTCAATCTTCTAAAGAGTAAGACACTAATTAAGGGAATAGAGGTTCGATCTTATAATTTAGCCCACCTTATCAGAAAATGTCTCTCAAGTCAATGATAAGGCAGATGTTCCCCATATTTAAAATTAGGAGAAGTAGATAAGCTGCAGGGGAAGGGTATTGAGGTAAAAGACAAT
>JAILZY010000108.1 GCA_023512255.1 bacterium
ACTATTGTCTTTTACCTCAATACCCTTACCCTGCGGCTTATCTCCTCCTCCTAATTTAAACATGGGGAACATCTGTTTTTTGAGTATTTTTCTTCCTTTCAAACAGAAGATATGCTATCATTTTATTATCATTATTATCTATCTCTCCCATCTTTGGGCACCTATCTTTGGGGATCGTCTTTTTAGGGAGAAGGAGAGCCGGGAAAGGGGGGGCTTAGAATGAGGAAGGTTATGAAGAGGGCAAGCTTTTTTATCGTTTGCACGGCTCTATGTTGGTGGCTGCTTTTGGCTGTCCCAGCAGTTGAGGCAGCGATAGCTGAATATTTAAAAGAGAATATCACTCCTGCTTTGGTTATCCACCAATTTAACAATCAACTTCCCCTTGGTCAGCCGGTTGATGTTTATATTGATGGCTCCGGCAATCTTTATGTGATCGACTCTTCAAGCAAGGCTGTTCTCATCTTCGATAATCAATATCAACCCTTAAGTAGGCTAGATGCGGTGAGCGGTTTGTCATCGCCAAAGGCAGTAGCCGCAGATCAGAAGGGCTATATTTATGTGTCCGATGCAGAAGGCGGAATCCTGGTTTTTAACTCCATTGGCAAGATTGTCCGAAAGATTGATCTGGATCATTTGACCAAGGGCAAGGTTAGGTCTGCTCAAGACCTAGCTATTGACCAGTCTGGCTACCTATATCTGGCTACTGGAACAGAGCAGGGGGCATTGGTCATAGATCCCCAGGGTAGGCTCAAGATGGCCATAACTCCTCAGGAGCCAGCCAAGGAGGAGGGCATGGGGCCAACACCGGTAGCTGTTGATCGGCTAACGCTTGATTCAGACGGCAGAATCTATCTGCTCAGTGCGCAGATGGGAAGAGTCTATGTTTATCAGAGTCCTGACAGGTTTTTGTTTCAATTCGGACAAAAAGGTGGATCCTTTGGGAAACTAAGTCAACCGGTTGGCATCGCGGTTGATCGGTCAAAGGGATTAATCTATGTCATAGACTATATGCGACATACCCTGAGTATATATAATTTGGAAGGGGTATTTTTGCAGGAATACGGCGGTCAGGGTGAAAAGCCGGGTTGGTTTAGCCATCCCAACCAGATCTGTCTGGATAAGCAACACCGTCTGATTGTGGCCGACTCTTTTAATCATCGTCTTCAGGTATTGGCTGTTCAATCGCCATAGAGAGGCTTAAAAAACAACTGCTTTGTGAGCAGATGATGAGTAAGTAATATATTTTTTAAAAAAATACCGAAATATTAATTCAAGGGAAAGTCTTCTTCAGGGCTCGCTACTTGAAAGATAACCACAACATTATTATATTATACCATATTATACCATCGACTTTAGGAGTGAATCTTTTAGGATGAATCTTTAAAAAGGGGGCGTTTGGAGCATGAAAAGAAGGGGAATTTTTCAAGTTCTGTTGACTGTGGCACTTAGCAGCGGGTTGATTTTTATCCGAGGGGTAATGAGGTCTGAGGCAGGGGTAAAGGGAGCATGTTCTACCTGTCATACCATGCATAACAGTCAGAGCGGAGAGGAAGTGAATAAAGAAGGTGCTCAGTCATATCTGATCAGCAGAGGCAACCTGAATGCCGCAAACCCTTGTCTTGGCTGTCATAAGATACCGACAGCCAATGGAGAATTTCTGGTCAGGTTGATAGAGAATGATCCAAACAGCCTCGTGCCTCAGGTTAATGTTGATCTTGCAGTAACGAATGGTAAAGTATCGGCTGCGGGAACTTATTACTATACCACTAGAGACAAAACTGAGCAGAATGGGAAAAGTTGCCGCAAAGGGCATAATGTGGCTGGGATGGAGGATGATAATGGTGGCAATGAAGATGGCTGGCTTGGAGTTGTGCCGCCTGGCGGGACGGAAGATTGCATCAAGAGTAATTTTAGCAATCAGTTGACTTGCGCGGGGGCCTCTGGCTGTCATGGGGATAGGAATATAGCTGATCCGCTGGCTTCGATCAAGGGGGGACATCATAGCCCGGCCGCAAACACTTATGAAGGACGCTATCGGGATGGAAATACAGTGGCCAGCAGCTATCGGATGCTCCTTGGGGTCAAGGGTCGGGTAGCTAGCAGGTGGGAATATGGGGATCATAGAGACGAGATTCTCGATCAGGCTGATTTGAGTGGAGATGATATTAATATTTATCAGGGGACGGATAAGGGAGTACAGGGTAGTAAAAGGCATCCTGGACCTGATGGATCGATCAATGGCTTTTGCGGTGAGTGTCATGGGTGTGCTGAGGGGAATACCGAAAACGGCTTCCATAGTCTGCGGGGATTGAAGGGAGAAGGTAATAGTGAGATGAGCTCTCCCTGGAAGCGGCATCCAACAGATATCGTGATGAAGGCAAACACCGCTTATTGGGATTATCCTGGGGAGAAAGGCAAGTTTTATTCTCAGGAAGTACCGGTCGGTTTTGCTAAGATAAGTAAAACGGGCACAGTAAATGATCTTCAAAAATCGGATCGGGTCGTCCTATGTGTATCTTGTCATCGGGCTCATGGGTCACAGTATGACGATGCCTTGCGGTGGGATTATCGGGAGATGAAAACCAGCGCAACCAAAGGCAGCGGCTGCTTCCGTTGTCATACGGATAAGTATAACAAGAATCAGTAAGAATCGACAGCAAGAAGTAGGAGCGAATGAGAAGTTTTGGTCTGGTGAAGGCGGCGTGCGGCCTTAGTGGCCTTGGTTTTGGTAGCCTTGGTATATTTGGTATAATTATTGGCAGTCTTGGTATAATTGGTAGTAGTATTCTTTTTGGCGCGCTGGTGGGCTTCTCTTCACCTGCTTTGGTTAAGAGTGCTGAAGCCAAGGAGGCTAATCCTAAGGCCAAGATCCGTATGGAGTGGCTTTTTGAGGTGCATGGAAGCCAGAAGGGCCAACCTTTCAGTCGTCCTCAGGGAATATTCCTGGATACCATTAAAAAGAAGGTTTATATCGCCGATACGGACCGCGGACAGGTGGCTATATTTTCCTTTTCAGGAGAGCCGCTGGGCGTTTTGACAACAGATCGGCCTCTGGCCAGCCCGCTGGGGATAGCGGTCGATTCTGAAGGTAAAATCTACATCAGCTACCGAGATAGGCCGTCGCTGGACATCTTTGAGCCTGGAGGAAAGTATCTTTTCTCCATTCCTTCCTCTGAAGCGATGAAGAGGAAGGAATATGCTGAATTTTTAGCTGGAAAATTTGTGCTCGGTCCGGCTGGCAGGATATATGCAGTGAATAGAAAGAAGGCTGAAATTTGGGTATTTGAGCCAAGTGGGGCTTTGGCCTTTCGTTTTGGCGGCAAGGGGATGGGAGAAGGTAATTTTCAGTTTATTACTGATATTTTTTCCCGAGAGGGAAAGATTTATCTAACCGACGCTCAAGGGGTCCCGGTGCAGGTCTTCAGCCAGCAGGGTAAGTATCTTTATTCCTTTGGCAGACATGGCCAGCATGAGGAAGATTTTTCTTTTCCAAACGGCATTTGTGTGGACCGCCACCAGAGGATATGGGTAGCTGATGCTTTTCGTCATCAGATCAAGGTTTATGATCAAAGCGGAAATTTTCTGTCTGGTTTTGGTATCTTTGGAACAGAAGCGGGGAAATTTTATTTTCCCGTTGACCTTGACTTTGACAATCAGGACAGGATATATATATTAGAAAAAAGTGGCCATAGATTTCAGGTATTTCAAATCAAAGATTAATTAATTATTATTAACAAGTTATTGGTCCTTTCGCTAAGTGTGTAACACAAGTGCACAGCGGATCAATTAGGCTATCAATCGTAGGTTGCGGACCTTGTGTCCGCCGCAGCTTGCGCACTTTATTAGCGAAAAGACCACTTATTCTATGGATAGATTAAAGAACAGGGAGAGAAGGGGAAAAGATGTAAATAAAAGATAAGGGAAATACGATTCGCTTCTTGGAAGAAGTAAGAAGGAAGAGTAGAGTAAGATAAGGTTATATCAAGTTTGGGTAAGAATATAGCAAGTTGCATTGTTAGGTGAAGAGTGCTCCCCGTAATTTTTAGTTAGAATGATGTGGAATTAGACGTGAAGAAAGCAGTCTCTATCTTTGCAGGTTTGTGTATTGTTTCGATTTTTTCCCTTTTTCCCGCGATCGCTGGGGAATACCATATCAATATCCCAGGCAAGGGGCAAAACTTAAACTGCTATGATTGTCATACACTTCATTTCAGCCAGGACGGCTCTGCCCCGCCGCAGGTCCCTATCGGAGCAAGACCTTGGGGAGGAGCGCCGCAGGATTATCTTTTAAAAAATATTACTTCGGAAATGTGTCTCATGTGCCACGACGGCACTAACCCCGAGGCACCGCAAGTTACCTACTCTCCCTTATCCGGGTCTGTCTCCTCCACGTTTAATTATCAGAGTTCAGCCGGCTATTTAGGTGAGGAAAAGAACGCTTCTGATCCCAGCTATTCTGTCTTTGGCCACACGCTAAACTCTTCTGATCCTCCCCCTGGGTATAATGGGGCCTGGGAGGGGATCCTCTCTTGCACTCGCTGTCATGACCCTCACGGCAATTCATATTATCGGAATCTTCGGCCAAAACCTTTAGTTGGTTCTGCAAATGGTTCTGTAAATGATTCTGCAAAAGGAGCTCCTCTGACCTATTTTATCAGCACCTCACCGGACGCATCTAAAGATAAGGTGATTCAGATTGCCGTCGGCCCGAATGATTCACCTTTTCTGCGCTATGATTTAAACAAGATTATCTACCGTCAGGAGGGAGACGGTGTCCAAAATTCTGCCGGTCTTTCCTTCTGGTGTGCTGGATGCCATTCCGATTTTAACCACGACGGCAAAAGCCAGGGGCCGAGGAAGCTTCATCCTACCTATGGGCTTAGCATGTCTGAGGCTAAGCCTGAGATCAGAGATAAGTGGATAAGCTCAGCTTCAGGGCCTCCGACTAGGCCTCCAACCATAACCCCAACCGACACAAATCGGGGCGAGGATCGCCTCTTTTGCGGCACCTGTCATAAGGCTCATGGCTCAACCCACAGCTATGGGTTGCTGTGGGAAAACCCTGCGGCCTCTGATCGAGAAAGCGGCCAATACATGCGAGATACCTGTCAGGCTTGCCATAATATTGGCCAGGGGCATTATGAGTCAAGCCCTCATGCGGACCCAAATTTTGGGGTCTATCGAGTGCAAGAATTCGCTAGGGGTGAGTGTGAGCATTGCCATCAGCAGCACGGCACCCCGCGTGGGGCTAGCAGCGGCAGCAGCAGTGGCGGCCAAAATAGCGGCGGCATGGTGCGGGATTATTATGAGCATAACTTATTTTCCGCTAACAATAAGTTTTTGTGTCTGACTGACGGCTGTCATAAAGACGGCCCGCCCTCCTATCCTCTTTCTGATACCACCTTTTCAGATGAGACATCAAAAGCCAGGATCAGTATTGCCGTCGTCCCTGGCAGCGACAGAGCCTATCTTGGCTACTTCGAAGCCAACCGGCAAATCAATAATACCATAGTCCGGCTTGCCGGCCTGCAATATCGGGGAAGGTGGCCGGGGGCTTCTGTTTACAACAATGAGCAATATTCTCCGCATGGTCGAGAGCAGGGCCCCATGCCTGATGGGGGCTCGTGTCTTAATTGTCATAGTCCTCACGGCACGGAGAGCCAATTTGACATGCTCAAATTGCCCTATAGGGGGACCCCTAACTCAAGCAGTCAAGCGGCTGATAATTATAAGCTTTGCTTTAGCTGCCACAGTGAGCAGGGGCCATCTGAGATGAGGGCCGAAACTAAAAAAATTGCCAGCTATTATACTCTGGATGATCCCTACTCAGGGCATCGGATAAAAAGTGCTAATGGGTTTGCCCAGCCAGGGGATAAACTGGCCTGCTCAAATTGTCATAACCCTCATGGTTCAATGGGCCATAACAAAAGCGCCCCTAATCTTCATCTCCTTTCGGATGAGCGGCCAGAGTGGAGTGGGCTTAAGGATACCTTGACTGATCCTAATTCCTCCCGAAAATTTTGTTTTGGCTGCCATGTGCCCTCTGACTCTCCTCAGAGTGAGAAGGAAAAATGGCCTAAGGTGGAAGGAATTCAGATGCAGCCGATTCCTGACTTTGCCGAGCACCGACGAGAGGCGGCTGGCAGCTGTCACAGTTGTCATGGCGGAAGCTATGATAAACCCGATTCGGAAAATGTCCATCATCCTTCCCCGGGCAGTTGCGATAAGTGTCATGCGGATCAGGGAGCCTGGGAGAGGAAGGTGTATAGTGGGCCTCACCGCTCTCATACTGACCGATATGCTTTTGCCTGTGAGGTCTGCCATGCCCGACAGAACCGCAAAGCCGCAAAAGCCACTCATGGCTATGGCAAGCCGCAGGGGGCGATTTGCCAGTATGCAGAAGTGTGCTTCTGCGACGGCTCTGATTCAATTGATTGGAAGGAGCAAGTTCTCCATAAGAAAACTTACCGCTATCGCTCTTTGTACCATAATCCCTATGATAAGGCCGGGATTGTGCCAGGCTATGATGCTTCAGCCTATGAGCGGCCCGAAAGCCGCTGTTTGCCTGATCCGGTTGATCCCAACCGCGTTCTTTGGACCGACCAGAGCACCTTCAGGGGGCAGGATTCGTGCAGCAATATCTGGTGTCATAGCAATGCTAATCCACTCAGCTTGCCTAACTTTCCTAGGGCGAATAGCTATCGGGCTAACCCTTCATTTCACCTGACCTGGGATGAGCATGACACGGATCGGTGCAATAATTGTCATGGATTTACGGATCTAGATCAGCCGGCTGAGCAATACCAGCTCTCCTCGTATCACCGAAAGCATATTGTGGTTACTACACCAGGGAAAGCTACATGCGGCAAGGAGAAGATCCGCTGCGGCTGGTGTCATGCCAAAACCTGCAGTGAGGATTCAAACACTATTCGGGAGGATGGGGGATACTCCTTCCATGTCAATGGGGTAAAGGATGTTGTTTTCCTCGATCCCAATGGGAAATATACTGTTGATAGCAATACTGGTAAGCGCACCTGTTTGGTGAGCTGCCACAGTCGCGACGGGGTGCTGATTCCAGTCTGCTGGGATGAGCCTGAGCCTGAGAAGGTCTGCGGAACCTGCCATGATGTTTATGCTGGGGTTGGCTCTTGCCGCAGCACGATTTCTACAGGTGGACACTCTGCTCATCTGGTTGCTGATCGGGGCCCGGGCGGTCCACATTCGGTTGAGCAGTGCGATGAGTGTCATACCTCACATGATGATCCTGCCCATAGCAATGGTTGGGTAGATTTTAAAGATGGCCAGATACTGGCTAAGACCACTGTGTGCAATAACTGCCATAGCCCGGGCGGTGATTATGACGGAGTGAATGATCCTGAGATCGGGGCCAAAAAAATTTGGGAGGCCGAAAAAAAATCGGGGGAAGCAGGCGGCGTGTATGTAGCTTCTGGTGGGAGGCTAGAACTCAAAGAGAGCAAAAAGAAGTGGTGTGTCGGCTGTCATGATCGGCAGCCAGCTACAAGCCGCAGCGATGGCTCTGGGGTGATGGCTCCGAACATAGCTGGAGATGAGCAGGCATTTTTGGTTTATGGGAGAGGGTATGGTTATTTTGTAACCGGTCATGGTCTAGAAAAGAGTAAACCTTATCCGGCCTCAGGGGTACAGGGTGCTGGAGTCTCCTGCACGGATTGTCATGAGGCTAGCCTTGGTCATATTGATCATGCTCATCGTACGTACTCAGTCAGGCAGAAAGATAACCCAAACAATAAGAGCAATTATCGGCTTGGCTATCGTCTCAAAGCCTCGCCCTTGGCCACTGACCCGAATCGGCCTCTTGATATTCCAAGGACAGCCGCCACCGGCCCTAATAATAATCCACAGCAGCAGTGGCAAGATTTTGCCCTCTGCTTTGAGTGCCATGATAGATCTGCTTTGCTGGGCAATGGCATAAGCTCTGGTGAATACTATAAAAATCCCCTTCAGACGAATTTTTACAATGATGCCCGTACCTATAAGGAGGACAATACCAAGAAAGAAAACCTCCATCTTACTCATTTAACTGGAAGAGGGGGTGGGGGTAACAGTCTCGATTGGACCTCCAGTTGGAGTGAAACCGGCGACTCGGCCATTAGCTGTCCTGCCTGCCATAATGTGCACGGCTCTCCATCTCCTCGCATGATGCGTCATGGGGAGCTTATCAGCACGCCTGGCTCTACGGATAAAGTGCCGGGCTTAAATTTCCGCTATCTCCCCTATCCGCCATCAAATACGGTCCTTGCGGAAAGCAGTGGAGGAGAAATTTTCAGGCAGTTTAGCAGCGGACCAGGCTCGATTTCGCAAAATAAGATTTGCAACACCTGCCACCGAGCCTTTATACAATATTCCCGCTCACCCTATCTTGATCCGAACAAGGTCAATCCCCAGATCCTGAGCGTTGTGGCTCACAACGGCCCCGATGGAGGACAGGGGATCAACGATGGTGATTATCTAACTATCACCTTTACCACAGCCATCAATAACCCAGAGGTTATCCAAGGGGCTGAAGATGTAAAATCCGTAATCAAAATTTACGGGGATAGCGGCCTGAGCCAGGAAAAGGAATGGACGCCCGCTTTGATAGAATGGTCATCAGCAGGGGGACATTCGAATGATACCCTACGGATCTTCTTGCAAAAGGTGGGCAGCAGCATTGCAGTTGGTGATTATCTTAGAGTGCTGCCGGGAAAACTTTATGGCAAGCTTGGCACGATTGTGCTTCCGATCGACTCATATCAGCAGATTACAGGCTCATTTGATTGCGCACTGGTCAGAGCTGTAGCTGAAAATAATTCCCAGAGTCTGGAGCCTGGAATTCAGGCAGGCGATCAGGTAACGGTTTACTTTTCAGGCTCGGTTGATGTCTCAACTACTGAGTGGCGGCTGACTTCAGACAATATTGATCAGGCTCTGCGTCTAGACCACGATCATAGTTGGGGGAAGGTTGAGATCAAATGGAATGAGCCTATTTATGATGCCCTGACTATAACCTTTGGCAGCGGGCCGCCTGCTCCTACGATTGCGGTTGGTGATCGCATCAGCCTGGGGAATATCATTCATGATCGGTTCAAAAATCAGATGACCGGATCGGTCAAGCTTGAAGGCTCCTTCGATGCTCTGCTCCCGATCAGCCCTAAGGGAGTATACTGGTGCAATATTGCTGGGCCGCCCTGGGGTGATGTCTCAAAATCGATTGATGGAGATCCGAATACACTCTGGTCTCTAGGCGGGTCAGCGGAAGGGAAAATCAGCTATGATCTGGGGGCCCAATATCGAGTTTTTAGGGTCATAATCTTGAGCGGCGGCAGCAGTGAAAATAAGGCTGCGGATCCGCCCAAGGCTATGGTCAAGGTGTGGCTGACGGCAAGTCCTGAGTATGATCCAAAATCTCCGCTCATTAACTCTTGGGAGATACCGATAACTCCAGAACCGCATGTTAGCCCGCCGTTTGAGGCCACGGGCCGGTATTTGCGGATTGAAGCCACAAAAATTGGGGCAGGTCCCCTTGGCCCGCTTTTCCATGAAGTGCAATTTCAGGGCACATATGTGCTTCCCTATGCCGCTCCTCGGATTGTTGGGGTTGAGGCCTATAATGTAGCGGGTGGTGTAGGGGTAGATGATGGTGATGAGGTAGTGGTGCGGTTTAATGTTTCGACCAATGGTTCTGAGGTGATTCGGGGTGTAGATGATGTAGCCTCTATTTTAGCGGTTTATGGGGATGCGGATCACAAGGTGGAGAGTAGAAAGAGCTGGGGTAGTATAAAGAAGGTTGTCTGGTCTGATGAGGGGGGAAATAAGGATGACACGCTGAGGATAACCCTGGGTGGTGGGGATGTGAGCATTGCGGCTGGGGATGTGGTTGAGGTGTGCTCGAGCAAGCTGAAAGGGAGAGTGGATGGGTTTGAGCTACCGATAGTCTCATCGCAGGTGATCAGGGGAAGCTTTGACTGCTCTGTGGTCAGGGCAGTAGCCGTGAATCAGTCCCAGAGTCAGGATCCTGGGATTCAGGAAGGTGATCAGGTGATCATTTCCTTTGCTGGCCAGAGCGGAGGCACGCCGATCAGTCCGGATAAGATTGATGATGCCCTGCGGTTGAATAATGGTCATAGCTGGGGGCAGGTCAAGGCAATAGAGTGGAGCGATCCTAACACCTTGATCATAACCTTTGGTGCTAGCAGTCCCAGTCCAACCATTGCTGTTGGCGATCTCATTACCCTGGGTGGTGTGATTTGCGATCGTGGTCAGCATCCGATTTTGGGATCGGTTGAGCTGATCGGCTCTTTTGATCCTCCGCAGGCTGTGTGGCGGACCCCAGAGGCTATTCACAGCTTCAGCCCGGATGCTTGGGGAATTACTAATGCTAAAAAATCAATCGATAATGATACCACAACCTCCTGGACCGTGATGAGCGGCACCGCCCGAATCACCTATGATCTTGATCCGAAATATCAGGCTCAGTATCAGGTTTCTCAGCTTAAGATATTTTTTAGCTCTAGCAGTCAACTGGTGAAAGCCTTGGTCAAGGTTTGGGTTACCACGGGTCCGACCTATGATCCGGATGCTCCAACCTCTGGCCCTTATGAAATATCAGTAAATTCTTCAGGCTGGATTGAAATTCCGTATCAATTTTATGCCAAGGGCCGCTATCTCACCTTAGAGCTTACCAAAAAGACCCCAGGCCCCTTTGGTAATTTTATCTCTGAGGTGCAATATAAAGATGGTAAGGTCCAATTACCTGAGCCTGCTCCTCGGATTGTTGGGGTTGAGGCCTATAATGTAGCGGGTGGTGTAGGGGTAGATGATGGTGATGAGGTAGTGGT
>JAILZY010000016.1 GCA_023512255.1 bacterium
CGCGAGCATGACATGAAATGCCTGCACTTTCAGTGCGTATACAAAACCGAAAGATAAAATGTGTCCGGTAGCAAGATCAGACACCATAAACCCTATATCAGAACAACCATAAACCCTCGAAGGGGCTTAGCTCTTATTAGGGTTATGTTTCTCAATGGTAGATAATAAATAAGAGCGATTTTTTTTATCAAATTCAAATAGATAATTATTCGTCTAGCCCTTAAACCCGAAGTATCTCCCCTTAGTGTCCACTATCAGTATTCGTGTAAGTTGCGGTATTTCCTGCTGAATCTGTGGCTGAAATGGTGATCGTACAGATGTCATTTTTGTGGCGGACATAGGAGCCGCGATAGATATCGCCTCCTGTGTGCTCCATCTGAACAGGACCTTGTGGGCTTGTGCCGCACGAGTAGGTAAAGCCGGCTGAGGCAATCCCTGATGAATCGACAATAGTGGCCTGAACTTGGACAGTCAACCAGCCTCCCCCGGATCGACTAAAGGACACATTGCTGATCGTCGGGGGAGTTATATCTCTTCCCTGATGGTAGTTTTGAACCACCAGAGACACTGAGGCGCTAGCCGAGCAGGCTGCATTATCGACAGCCTGGACATAGATATTGTGGGTGCCATTGTTTGTGGTCGTGGTATCCCATTGATAGCTCCAGGAGTTAGTCCCCTCAAGCTGAATCCAGGGGCCATTGTCAATTTTCAGCTCGACCCGTAGCGGAGTGCGGGGTGAGTTGGCTCCACCCTCGATGAGCGCATATCCAAACACGGTGCTGCCATCTGCCGGTCTGCTGATGGTTATGGTTGAGGGAGGCTGGCAGGGATTGCTCTGTCTGATCAGGCTGCTGGTAAGACCGCAGCAGTCTTTTGCTTTGATGCCAAAGTCGCTGTACGTATTGGTAGTTATACTGCTCGCCGTCTGCCCTGCCGGAATAGAGTCGCGAATTAGAGTCTCATTCCCCCCATTCAGGCCGTAAATCAGATATTCGCAAACATCATTGTCTCCCTGGCCTGAGGCTGGATCATCGACAGATAAAGCCCAGGTGAAGTTTACCCTGTTGCCCGAGATGCTGAAAGAGAAGGCCGATGGACCACTGGGAGGATCACTATCAGTGGCCGTAGCTGAGGCCGTGGGAGAGTCTGCACTCTCATATCTGCCATCAAAGGCCCTGACCAGGTAGTAATAGGTTCCGCATGGTAGATTGGTATCCTGGTAGGTATAGGTTTTGGTAACTTCGCGCTCAACATTGGGATCGGTAAAGATTAGGGTGTAGGGCCCGCCGGATGAGCGAGAGCGGTATAGCCGAAAGGCACAGACGTCGCAGGCGGGATTGTCTGTCCAGCTAAGGGTGATCATCCGCTCTTGAGCACTGGCGGCTAAATTCCTAACCGCGGCCGGTGGGTGGCTGTCGGTGATGCTCCGCTCGGTGGAGTAATTTCCGACTCCGCCGCTGTTTACCGCGGCCACACTGACATAATATGTTTGATGATTGGGGTCTTTGATCGCACTGATATCAAGGTCAAAGCTTGTTCGGTTCCCAGGATGAGCACTGTAGCGTCGGGTTTGCGGGCTACTGTCATAGGCAATGATATACTCGCTGACCGCACACTCGGAGGAGAGTGATCTGCCCTGGCTATCCCGGCTGACTGCTGACCAGGAAAGGTGGATAGTGCAGGGGGAAGATGAGTCAAGGCCAGACAAGGGGCCAAGAGTGGGGGAATCTGGCTTCGGGCAGATTGTCTGCCTAAAATTTCGCAGCCGAAAATCGGCCACAAGCTCAGTTCGTTTATAGTTATCTGCCGATCTTATCGTATAGTCCCCCGGGCTTGAGGTGCGGGTGATGAGGTAAAGTTTATAATTTGGGAACGTAGCCGGTATGATCTGAAGGTCTTCCACATCCTCGGCTACGTCTAGGTAGTCTGATTCATTATGCTTTCTCTTAAGCACTGGATGTCCTGCGGTGTGGTGAAGATGGGCTGGATCATTTTTCTCATTGATCACAGCATAGGTGATGATATTGATCTCACGGACAGGCGATCCGGCAGGATAATTTTTGGCAAGTCCTTGATTTCCAGCCACCGCCGGGTTGGTATCAATAGTTAGGGTGTGGCCAGAGACAGAGACTATTCGGGCAAATTCGGTATGGTCTCCAAGCCGAATTATATCATTGGGTCTGAATTTAGTGCCGCTGCCAAAGCCTGGGCTATTGGGATCAAGGGTAATTTGCGTGCTGCCAATATTGGCGGCGGCAGCCAGGGCATTTTCTTTGACATCAGCCATAAGGAGCGTGATCATGTCAGGGTCTGAACCATTGCCCTGAGTGATGAGCGGGCAGGAGGCCGAAGAGAGATCAACCGCTTTGGGATATGTGGGCAAATAGTCGGCAGGGACCCAGGTGGAGAGATAGTTGAGGAATTCAGGCTCAAGTACTTTATAACCTGATGAGCGAAGCTCTCTTAGTAAAATATCCTGCGAGGCACGGGCATTTTGGGTTGACCAGATCACTTCCTGCTCTTCTTTGAAGGTTTTTTTTTGAGAGGTAATAACCTCAAAAACGGTTATAAGCGCAAGGAGGAAAATAGACATAGATATCATCAGCTCCACCAAGGTGAAGCCTCGGTCATTCAGATTCGGATAATCTTCCCTCTTGGGCCATTCAGTCATAATTAATTAGCCCTTGTTAATTATTTGTTAATTCATAGAAAATTCTTCCCTAAGTGAGAATTTTCCCTTTTTAAGACTATAGATTGGCCACCATAGTTTGCAGGGAAACTGTCCGGGGGCCAAAAAGGTCAGTCCAGCTAACTGTAACCGTTATCAGCTTGGTATCGGGCAGAGGGCCATTGGTGGCCGTAACCGTGCGGGTAAAGCATCCGCCCTGCTCTCCCTTTTCATTAATGTTACTTTCCTGGCTGTTGGCATTGGCCAAGGCATTATAACCCAAGGCCTTGAGCGCTTCTATCTTTGCTTGGCAAAGATTGCAGGCCATAGTGTTCTTGCGGGCTATGGCGCTGCTTCGGGCCGCATTCACAATTACATTTCCAACACCGAGAATGGCCACAGCGAGAGCCGCCACCGAAATCATCAGCTCAATAAGCGTAAATCCTTTTTCTGATAGTCCTTTTTCTGATAGAAAGGAGCTGCTTCTCTTGACTGGCTGGATTCTAATCCCAGCTATCATAGACCTTAATCCCTCCTGCTAGGTTAACGGTAATTTTTTTCTTACCCCCGGCACTGTTTTTAATCTTGATCGTTGAATTTGTTGAGCATAGCCCTTTGGGAGTGAAGACCGGATTCTGAGTTACGCTCTCAATATCGATATCCTTTTGATAGAACATGCTGGATTGGTCATTTAACCTTCTTTCAAGATCTACTAAACTCCCTGGCCAGCTTGAGCCTTCTGAGCGATCGCCTTCTTCTATTCGGTAGCTTTCCGTAGAAGGATCAAAATTCAGCCGGTACTCTTTGGAGGTGGTGATTGAGCGCATACGGGCAAACTGTAGATCATTGACAATGCCCTGGGTAGCATTGTTCAGCCTGATCATCGGCATCATGTTAAGGAGGCCTGGTCCAGCCATAGCAATTAAAATTGAAAGTATCGCCAAAACGGTCATAATTTCAAGGATGGTGAAACCGGTTTGATGGGATAAGAGCTGAGTATTCATAAATCAAAGAGACACCTCCCCTCAGGATAATACGATAGTGTAGGGTTTTTCTGAAGGTAAACAAACATAGCTGGCTGCCTCCCCTATCTTTTTCATCGACCTGGAGGCCGCGGCAAATCGGTATATCAAATTGGTACATCAAGAGACAAGCGATGTGCAAGGAGCCTCATCAACCCCGAGGGCCGCGGGAAATCAGGCAGCTAACCAAATCGGGCAACTAACCACTGCTTGGAGGTCGTAGCCTGGACATCGGGGAGCCTGGTCATTAGTGGGGCCAGGCACATGGGGAGATAGGGTGGGCAGCGGGCAGTGGGCAGTCGGCAGTATTAGGGAGTCCGGGCGCATGGGGAGATAGGGCGCACCAGGGCAGTGCTGGCGCAATGCTGGGCAGGGAGCCCGGGCATATGGGGAGATAGGTGCTAGCATAAAATACTCCCAATCCGGCAGCAAGACGTGGAGCCTGGGCATTAGGGGAGATAGGTGATCATTGGGGAATATGATTATTGGTGGGATAGGTGATCTAGGTGATCTATTTTGGGGAAAAGATAAGATGGATGTGATCAAGAATGGATGTGATCAAGAATAAAAGGGAGAGGGTTTCCCTGATGGCAAACATTTTGATCAATAATTACTATTGACATTAAAGGTTTTAGTTAGTTATAATTTTCACAGTAATATCAGAGTATAAAAATTGTTATCCTGCTGATGATTATATCTATAAACAATCTTAAAGCTGACTGTTATTGTTATCGTTTAGGGGAGTAATAATCAGCAATTAGTATCAATTCCTAAATTTTTTGAGAATATTATTTTGAGAATATTAATTTAATGGTCCTATCGCTAACAAAGTGCGCAATAAGTGCGGATACAAGGGGTGCGCAATAAGGGCTGGTACAAGGGCCGTGCCTAAAATTTGCCATAATTGATCCGTTGCCTACTTGTTTTACGTACTTAGCGAAAGAACCTCTTTAGACTTCAAGGATAAGTAAGTATCCAACACCATAAGAGAACACCATAAGAGTAACCGTAAGAGAACACCATACGAGATTGATAGCTTGCCAAAAATAGCCCAGTGTGCGATGGACAAGCAGGGTAATTACCTTGGGCAAGGTGGTAGATTGCGCTCCTTGGTCAGGGGAAGGGCTTAGCTTAAGGATAATTACCCAAGCCAAGCTGGGAGGCTGCTTTCTATTACGGGGAGCTTACTTTCTATTTATTATGGTTATTTATTTTATGGTTGATTGGCTGCTTGCTTGCTACTTGAGAGTGTGTGGGCAAGCATGTTTAGTCTTATTCATCCAGTCCGGTATGGGAATCTCATAGGGGGGGATCTAAATGGGAATAAATGTTCACTATTATAACTCAGCATAAGCCTGAGCCATAAAATTCATTGAGGTTGGAGGAGACAGTCATGTACAAGGTTAGGAAGAGAGTGGGGAAATATGTTTTTATTTCTCCAGCAGTAATGTTTTGTATTTTCGTTTTTAGTCTAAGTATTTTGACTCATTTCTTATTCCCCTCTTCAATTCGAGCCGCCGGTGAGCTCATTCCCATAAAAGACCCGCTGTTGATAGCCACAAGCATTCAGCCCATTAATCTGTCAGGGATAAGGAGTATAGATATTTCGAAAATCGGCCTGGCCGCTACCACTTTGGGTACGCTACAGCCGCTTCAGCCTGTGCCTCTTATCCTGAACGAAAAGGTTCTTCCAGATCAGCTTAAGTCCATTCAGTCTTTTGGGTTTCAAGTCATTTCTCCTCCGGATAGCCGGGATTTTAGACTTGAAAGCCAGCTTAAAGTAGTCAACTTGGCCTAAATAGTAGCTAATGGCCAGGAATATCAGAAGATCTCTTTAGTGGGAAGAGAAGGTTTTTTGACTGGGGAAGAGGGGCAGGCAGGACTGCCAGGATTTATCAAAAATGTGGCTATCCCGATTGGCGCCGAAATGAAGGTTACGGTTAATGAGGGTGAGCCAAAAATTATTACTGGTGTCAGGGTCTGGCCAATTCAGCCAAGTCCTGAGGACCAAGTCATCAAGGTGGATCAGAGTTTTGAAACGACTCCGGCCTTTATCGATAAGGTAAACTATCGGCTGAATAAATTTTTGCCGGAGAGTTTGATTAGCATTCGATATGATATGCTGCGGGGATGTAGAGTGGCGGTTATTCAGGTAACCACTGCTCGGTATAATCCTGCCCTCAGAGAGCTTCGCCTCTATCCGAATCTTACGCTTGATATTAACTTTGAGGGAGGCGAAGATAGCTACATTCCAGAAGAGACCAGGTCGATCTATTTTGAGGACATCTACAATCAGGTGTTAGTCAACTCGACCAAGGTCGGGCTGCTGACCCAAGCTCAGATCTTCAAAAAATGGGGTGGGCTTATTTACCTTCGGTGTGATCTATTGATCATCACTCCAAACCAATTTTCTTCACAGGCTGAAGCCCTGGCTACCTGGAAGAGAGAGAAGGGATTTATCACTTGGGTGAAAACCCTAGATGACATCCAAAGGGCTCAGGGAGGAACTACGGCTTCTGATATCAGGAAATATATCAAGAGTATTTATAACCATAATAGGCTCAGTTACGTATTGCTCTTCGGAGATGTAGACTACATTCCTACCCATTATCAGACACCGTCAGGGGCAGCACCTCAGGCTCCGGGCGATCTTTACTACGCTGACATGGATGATGGGGCCGGGCAGTATTTTCCTGATCTGGCTGTAGGGCGTCTGCCGGTCAATTCCACCACTGAGGCCGAGCGGCTGGTCAATCGAATCATTGCCTATGAAAAAACTCCACCGACTGATTCAGGGTTTTATCGCCGAATTATCCTTGGAGCGTATTTTCAGGACAGTGGGGCTGACGGCCGAGATGATCGAAATTATGTTCAAACCATTCAGGAATTATACAGCTTTTTTACTGGTAAGGGCTATACAGTTCAACGAGAATATGTAGCTACAAGCGGCAGCAATCCTCAGTATTATCAGGATGGCAGCGCTATTCCGGTAGACCTGAAAAAGCCGGGGTTTCCCTGGGATGGGAATGCCGCAGACATTGTAGCTGGGCTAAACGCCGGGGCCATTCTTCTGGCTCATCGGGATCATGCGTCTCGAAGTGGCTGGTCACATCCAAGCTTTACCACCTCTGATTTGGCCGGTCTGAATACCGGCTCTTTGAGTCCTGTGATTTTTAGCATCAACTGCCAGTCAGGCTGGTTTGACCACGAGACCGACTCAGACTCATCAACCACCACAGAATCCTTTGCCGAGCAGATTCTGACCAGGGCGGGAGGGGCGGTAGCTATTATTGCCGCGACTAGAAATTCACCCACCTATCCGAATGATGATCTGATTCGGGGGCTGACCGAATATATCTGGCCTGATTTCTACCTTACTCCTTCGGGGTCGGCAAGATCAAAGCGGCTTGGCGATGTGCTCAATGCCGCCAAATTCTACGTCAATGATCACTGGGATAGCAGCTTGGCTCAGCGCGAATTTGAGCTGTATCACTGTCTGGGTGATCCGACCATGGAAGTGTGGACCCAAAATCCTCATCCAACCATAGTTATTCCTTGGACAAAATTGTATAAAGAGATTACCTATATCAAACTGTCCAATCCACCCGATCCGGTTAAGACTGGTCAATATGTGATTCCGACTGGGGAGGATAATGTTTTGGTCTCTCTGATTAGTAGGGATGGTGAGATTGTGGGCCAGGCCTTATCTCAGAATGGTCAGGCAGTGATTGATGTGGATGAGTCGGTGGGGGATTTGAGTAGTCTTCAGATCGCCTATCGCTTGCCCTCTGGATATACGAACGTCATCAGGGGAGAAGAGGAGCCTGAGCAGCCGACCGGAGGTGAATGCCAGTGTGATGAGGATAACCAGGGGATCATAGATCTTGGTGATGCGGCTGGTAAGCCAGGCTCTGGGGTGATAATTCCGGTGCGAATTCAGGGGGCCCTCAATAAGGTTGAGAGCTTTGGCTTTGATGTGGTTTATGATCCTGACGTCCTGAGCTATATTAATGATGGGTTGCTTGATGATGAGAAGGGCCCGTTGAGTCAATCTCTTGATTTCTTTTCTGTGAATGATCTTGGTGGGCGCATCCATATTGGTGGTTTTGATAGCAGTTTGGATAGCGGCAGTATCCTTCAAGGAAGCACGGGAGTGTTGGTCTTTCTGAAATTTAAAATTATTTCCGAGCAGGAGGATTGTCAATATCCCTTGAGATTGGAAGCCCTGGTAGATGATATCAAGGGCTGGCCTGCTTCGGGTGGGTGCGTGAGGAGCTTGCCTGCCTGCAATGGCGATCTGAATGGAGATGGCATTATAACTCCGGCTGATGCTTTGATTGCCTTCCGCTGTTATATGCAGACTGGTCCTTGTTCGCCCTGCTGTGATGTAACCGGAGATGGAGTTGTAAGTCCTAGTGATGCTCTTTGTATTTTCCGTAAGTATCTGGCACTTCCTTCATGCCTAGATTAGAGTCTAGAGACTAAGAAAGATTCAGATGCTTCCATCTTCGGATGGAACTTCCGCCCCCCTTTCCTCCCCTTGACAGGGGAGGAAAGGGGGAGGTGAATAAAAAATTACCCATCCTTCCTTATTATTTTCCCCTGTAAGTGGGGGGTGAGGGATGGGGGGATGAGGGAAAAAGATTTTTTTTGAGAAAAAATTGGGAGTTTGCCGAAGAAGGCATGAAATTTGAATTTTACAAATAAAGTTAGGAGATCGCACTATTGTGCATAAGTAGTTTTTATTTAAGATCGTCTATAAGGGAAGGAAGAAAAGGTTAGACTATCTCTCCTTAATTCATTTGTAACCTTATCCAAGATAAGGGAATTTTAGCTATTAACCCGCAAGGCAGGATTTTTGACCAGCCTGAAAGTATATGCCCTGAAGTAACAGGAAGGGTGGTGGTTCTTGCAAAAGGATTCTTTAGTGTGTAATGTTTTACACATATCCCTAATATATTAAAAACTAAAAAGAAATTCGCAAATAAGTTTGGAAGTATGAATATTTTTTCACATAGAAGAGTAATTCTGTCATTAGGATGTTTTTGGAGGGGTGATGAATTGAGCGGTAAGAGTGGGTAAAAAACAGGTTGATTTTTTGGGGAAATAGGTGAGTGAGAGAAGATAATTGATTGTTATTATTAGTTTTTTAAATATAAAAAGCTAGCAAGGGCAAGGGGCCGCAAGTTGACATAGAAGGTTGACATAAATATTTTTCTCATCGAGGGGAAACTTTTATGAATAGGTAAAGTATCGGGGAGTCTCGGTGAGCGATATTATAAGGTCTTGAATGAAAATTAAATCGGAAAAATAAGGTATAAAACTTGCATAAGCTACTACAAGGTTAAGAAGGGAAAAGCCGCGACGTTGATAGTTGGGTAGCGGAAGAGAAGCGGAATCTTCAAGTCAAAAAGCTACTTAGGGGCAATGAGGCATGGTGTTGAGTAAAAGGAGCGGGGTGAAGATTGGCAGGGGCAGACCTCGTGAAGGTCAGGCTGAATTAAGCTGAATTAATATGAATTAATAAATATAAATAATAACTAGTGAAAATGGTAAAAAATAGGTGATAAAAGAAAGAAAAAGAAATTGAAGAAAAAAAGCCATAATCTTGCAGAAGAATTAGATTACTGAAATAACTGTCGTTGCAGAGGAGGTGATGAGAAAGAATCACTATCTAGGAGATTCTAGAGAGAGTAAAAGTCATAAGGAGGTGAGATTTGGTAAGCGTAGGATAGGTTTAAGATTGCATCGTTGTTATCCCAGGTTATAGTTAGTTAACCTAGTATTTTTGAAGAATGGTTAGGAGGTTTTCACATGTCTATGAAAAAAGGAATTGCTTTTCTCGTAACTTTATTGATTCTAGTCTGTGTAGGGAGTGCTGTCTGGGCGGCATCGTCGACTACACCGACTATGAATAAGGTTATTGCTTATAAAGAGGGGAGTGCGGATCAGGCTCCCTACACTAAGTTATCAGGGCAAAACCGGACCATCTATTATGAAGGGACTGGTTATCCCTCGGTATTGAGCGGATGGGATATCGGAGTTACGGCTTTTAAACAAGAGGGTGATGAGTACATTGCGATCAAGAATATTCCTATCCCTCCAATCAGCTCCACCAATCACTGCACCTGTATTAACGGCTTCCTAAAAGGTGATTTTACCATCCTTCCGCAGGATTGGGCTGCTTTGCCGCAAGAGGTGGTCAGGATAGAGGTTCTGATGAAAGGGATGGATAGTCCGGCGGTATTTGAGGTTGACCGGACTGTGCCTTCGGTATCTTTGGAGAACTCATTTTTGCCTGATTCTGGTAGTGAAATCAGGGGTAAGTTTGTGGCCAGCATGAAAGCTGATGAGGATATTCATCTTTGGATGTTGGGTAAAGATACTGGATCCACCCAGGATTATGCGATTAAAGCTCAGTCTTCTGGATTTAGCAATCCAGCTTCTTTGATCATCGATCCATCTCTTTTTAGAGCAACGACGCCGGCAGATCTTAAGTTTGTGGGTAAAGATGAGGCTGCCCTTGAGTATAGTACTGAGGTTACTGGTATTTCCTTTAAGCGGTATGCAGATCCTATCACCAGCCGGGATGCGGCTAGGAAGATCTCAGTGAATGCTGGCAATCCTGTGTATGAAATTTGGGTCCCGATTAACAACGGGCAGCAACTTATAGGTCAGGGAAATTGCAAGCTTGGCATCAACGGGAAAGTGGTATATCTGAATACCTACTACACTCCCCAGACCCCTGGTGATTTTAAAACCTCAGTATCGAGTGATGGGAAATGGGAGATCCTGACTGTTCTTAAAACCACGGATGTTGATAGTGGGGTAGCGATTGATGTTTACTCCTGGTGTTCGGCTGATAAGGTTATGGTTGGTGTAAATAATGACGCTGCTGATCAAGCCTATGATGTCTATTTTGGGGCTGATGATGCTGCCGGGCCAGTATTGGTTCAGGCGCTGGTAGATAGTGATAATAACCAGACGATGATGCTCTTCAGCGAGGCTTTGGATAAATCAGCCGTGCTCGATCCGAATGACATCGAGGTCAAGAGGAACGGAAGCGACTGGGCCCGATATACCGAGAAGAAGGCTGTCTATTCTACCACTAATGAGCGGGCGATTATCCTTCCTGAAAAGCTGACTACTGATGATAAGGTTAGGGTTGGTTACTACAGTTGTACTGATATTCGGGATAAGAAGGGAAATAAGGTTGTTTTATCAGAAGTGCCTGTCTTGATCGGCCGGAAAGTTACCAGTGTCCAGGTAACCGGTGTTGGCAATAATAGGACTGAGATTAAGCTCGAGTTTAATGACTTGATGTACATTGCCAGCCTGAAGCACGGGGATTACTATACAGTTTCGGCCACTGCCGGTTTGCTGGATTCCAGTATCAGCAAGGATACGAATAACGATGGTATTCTGGATACGGTAAAACCAGAAGCTCTTAGTTTCGAGGATATTTCTGATAAGGCGATCCGGGTGGTAGTTAATGGCAGGATAACGGATACTAGCGCCAGTGGGCTTCCGAAGGTAGAGATCAGCGAAGCCGGGATGCAGAATATAAAAGGCGAAAAGGATGAATTGCTGGTCAGTAACAATAAGGGAGTAGCCTCGGAAGATAAGGTAGGTCCTTATCTGGTTTCTGCTTCCTATAATCGCAATCCTTCTGGCAAGCAGCTTGTGGAAGATAAGGTTGAAAACCATGTTTTGATTTTGAACTTCAGCGAGCCGATCAAGTGCAGCGCTCTTTGGTATCCAGGTGGTGATTTTACTGGTGTTACTGGTAATAATAATAGCCTTAACTTAACCAAGGCGTCGTTTGTCCAAGAAACCGGATATTCGAGCAGGATCGATATTAAGATGGGAGAGGATAGTACTCCATTACCTGAGGGGAATGCGACGATTTGGGTTTTAAGGACTGAGGATATCAGAGATCAAGCTGGAAACACTGCCTCTTATAATCCTCATGTTACGATTGAAGATGCAACTCTCCCCTGGATTGTGAGTGTCGAGACGGCTGATACTGATAATGGTGGTATTGGAAATGGATATATTGATCAGCTTATCGTAACCTGGAATGAATCCATTACTCAATATTTTGACTATCCAGAAGGTGTGGTCAAAGTACCAGGCTATTCTTTATATAGCCCCCAGACCTCATCCACCAATAATCCTTCGGGTATTGAGACCTTGATAGTCTATTTGCAAGAGAAGCCCAGTCCTGATACCGGAGCACATCCTGGTTTGGTTCTCAACCTCTCCGATGTCAACTACTTTAAGGATGCTCATGACAATGTGGTTGGGAGCAAGCTTGAGATTTCTTCTGCCAGTGTGAAGGATGGTGCTCGGCCAGTTCCTCTTTGGGCTGAGTATGTTGATAACGGCCAAGGCTCCTATACTTTCAGAGTGAAGTATTCTGAAGCGATTGATCCGAATGTCTGGCGCGATGCCAATAATGATGCCAGCAGGGATTTGGGTCTTTTCAGCAATGCTCAGTGCACTACTTCTCTGGGGAATGTGGTTGGAAAGTATGTGGTTCATGAGTGTAGCTCAGACTCAACCATCCTATCCTTTAAAGCTACGATTTTCGGTGGGCTTTCAGGCGATGTCTATGTGGCTCCAGTAGCTGAGGCTTATCCTAATGGCGTTTTCGATCAGAGCAAAAATTATGTCGCTAGTGCAGCCACGATGCAAGCGAAGAATTATGCTTTTGCTGATGATCTGAAGGCTAAGGAACATCAGGAGCTTAGTGGAGTGACTGGTGTTGTGCCTGATCATGATCCGCTGACTTCAGCAGGAGCTATGATTCTGCACGGTAAGGTTATCGGGCTTGATGGAGAACCTGTTGCACCTGCTAATACAAATGGTGATTACAAGTGGAGAATCTATGCTTACAGCCTGAAGAACCTATATAGATTTTCTCACCTCTATGATCCAAATGGGACCCCGGTAGAAGGTAGGTATTATGATGACAAGCCTACTATGTACGCTACCAATGATCAGGTAGAGGCGATCCTGGCTCCCGCCAACAATTTGGGTGGTGTGTGCTATGGCTCAGCTTACATTGATCCGAACGATGGTACATACACTATGTATGTTTTTGGCGATATGAGCGGCTCAGGATTAGGCGATGGGTTCCGGTCTGGTGAGGCTATCTATCTGGTAGTTGAGACTCCGGTGAATTTCGCTGCTGGTGATCAGCACAAATATCTTGTGACCAACGGATGCAAGGCGGATAGTGATTTCTACGTTGAGTGGAAGGATTTGGACTACAAGGTACATGATATTGATCTTCGCAGGTATGAAGAAATACCGCTGACCAAGGGTTGGAACCTGGTATCGTTCTCGACTCTCAAGAGATACATCCTGGGTGACGGCAAGGTGAGCGGTACGGCGTTGCAGGTGAATGTTGGCGGTAGCTGGCAAGATATTCCGGCCAACACTATGGTCAGAACCACAGCGATTGATCCGGTCATTCCTTCGCTGTACAACCAGTGGAGCAAGATCTTTACGGTCAATCCTGCCCATGACGATTGGGTCACTGCTCTGAGAGTTACTGAGCCGGCCAGTGCCAATCAGCTTGATTTTGGCAGCGGAGTTGAGTTCTTCTCCGTTGGATATGGCTATTGGATCAATGTGCCGACAGTAAGGAATGCGAAACTGGTGGTTCTGGGCGATGTGATCAAAGATGGTTCCAATTATCGGCTGCCGATTACGGTTGGCTCCTATGGTGGTTGGAATCTGATTGGTTACTGGGGCGACAAGGTCTCTTACATCAATCTGCCAGGCAATGCTGTATTCTCTAGCGTATTTTCCAAGGAGACTTCGTCCTACAATCAGGTAACCTCGATCATTAGAGATGCCTTTGCCTCCTTTGGCAATAAGCTGGCTGGCATCAGAACCTTCTATCTGAATAGCCAAGGCACTGGTAAGATCATTAAAGCTTGGTATCCAGCCAATCCAGCGACTGGACAGCCAGAGTTTAATGAAATTTCTTACGTAGGACCTGGCTACGGATATTGGGTCAAGATTACGGCTCCGTGTGATGTGAGGTGGTAAGTTTTTCTTCCCCCCTCTTGAATTTATTAGGTCAAGAGGGGGGATTTGTGAGATACTTATCAATCCTTTATCACTTGGTAAGTGTTTTAGGGATGGTGAGGCCTCTTGTTAAAGGGGCCTCACCATAACCTCTTTACAAAATTAGATTAGCAGCAAGTTTTGCCCTAGCAAAAAGTTTTAAAAGTAAAAAGTTTTAAAATTAAGAAGAGAGCAAGAGAAAAATGCCAGGCAATAAAAAATTATTAATAATCTTAATCTTAATATTAGCCCTTGGCGTTTTTACGGCTGCTGTTTTTGGTCGAGGGTATTTTGGGGCCTCTCGTGGAGGAGAAGCTGAGAAGAGCCATGAAGATCCCTTGTTAACTACTGAAGAGGCGGCCCTCTTAATGAGAAAGATAGACCATCTGCTCGATGAATCACAAAAGAAAAATAAGGTGCATGAGGCGGATGAGATTCTTCATCTTGAGATGCAGAATCAGGATGAAGGGAGAGTTTTATTATCAAAATCAAAAAATAATACAAAAGATGTTGCTAATCAGGAAGATAAGGGAGAAAAGGTTCAAGGCAGAGGGGGTATAATTCAAGGGCTTGGCAGAAGTGGAGGAGAGTATTATCGACCTTATTATTCAGGCCTTGAGGAGTCCGGTCTGCAAAATGGTATGATAGCAGCCCAAGGGCAAATCATGTTAAGAGGGCAGTCTGCTCAAAAGGGTGAAAGGCTTGCTGCTGAGTCAAAGTCGACGGTCTATATTGTCTCAAAAGAAAGCCGATCTCAATCATTATCATCTCAATTATCATCATCTGAAAAAGCCTTAGTCCAATCTGCCAAAGTCATCCCTTCTCCTGTTAGTGAGTTTTCCTCTCAAGGGGGGAATATTTTCCCCAGTAGTGGGAAAGAGTCTGAAAATAATAAGGACCAGAGTGTTAATCAGGATGTTAATAAAGTTAATAATGATAATGAGGGAGGGGATGAGGATACTTCAGAGTCGGCAGCTACTACTCCATTTACTTTTAATTTTTGGGGTCATGTAAATGCTGCTCCAGGCTCTTGGGTATCGGTATATGATTCTAAAAATAATTTTTTGAAAAAGGCCCGAGTGAGGGATGATGGTACCTATTTTCTTAAGATAGATATGGATGATGCAGGGACTCCGGAGAGAGAGGGAATGCGAATTGGGGATCCGCTTATTTTTCGAGTTGGTGAAAAGATCGCCGAGCCGGTTCCACCGGCCAAGGGCGTGTGTCAAGGAGATGGTTTAAATTTGACCCAGTTAGATTTAAGGGTTGAATCTTGAGGAGGTTAAATCTTGATGCCTAAAAGATGGAAGGGTATATTGATAGTTCTATCAACCATCCTATGGTTGCAGGTTTATCAGAGCGCTGTTTGGGGACAGCATTTTAATATTGAATTTAAAAGTGATGCTTTGCCAAGTTTTGATAGTTTTACTGATATTGGGGGAATTTTGACTATAAACTCCCAGACCCGGACTGGGGATGAAGTAGGGGTTTTTTATCAGGGGATATGCTGTGGTAGAACAACGGTTGACCGTAGTGATGGAGTTTATGTGGTGCATGTTTTTAATTTTACGGTTTTAAAGGATAATATAGGCCCAAGAGAGGGAGATGTTCTGGAAGTAAGAATATGGGATGCTCAGAGGAAAGTGGAGATTAGGCCTGGCACTCCTGGTTATGTGGTTAATATTCTTGATTCGGCAGTGAAAAATGCCTCTGGAAACCTAATATATAAACCGAATCAGACTGGTAAGTGGCGAGTAGACATCAGCTACACTGTGCAGATGGATGTTACTCAGGTGGTGCCAAATCAAAGTTATACCAATCAAACCCAGGAGATTACAATTACGGGGAAAAATTTTTCTCAAGGAGCAAGGGTTACTATTGGCACTGTGGAGTTATCAGGGGTAACTTTTGTGAACGCGACTACGCTGAAAGCTACGGTACCTGCCAGCCTGCCGGAAGGCACTTATGATCTTACGGTAACTGTAGGTGGGGTGAGTGCAACTTTGCCTGGTGGATTTAAAGTGGTGGCTAAGCCTATGCCCCGGATTAGCCGGATAATACCCAATAAGGCTCCAAATGATCAAGTAACCTCGATAGTAATATTGGGCTCGAATCTGATGGAAGGCAGCATAGTTAAGATCGGCACAGTAGCCTTGGGTAATTTGGTTTATTCAGGGGATTATATGTCGATTGATGCGGAGGTTCCGGCTGGGATACCAGCCGGGGTTTATCCAGTGAAGGTGATCGGCCCAGGTGGGGAGACCTTTGAACTGAGCGCCGGATTTACTGTTTTGCAGGGGCATGCGGAAACAATGAATCTGGTCTGTGGTTTGAATTTTATCGCCTATCCAGTAGCTGCTCCTAAATCGTATATGTCTTATGATTTTATAACCAATTATTTTAGTCCTCAAACCCTTGACAGCCTTTGGTATTACAAAAATTTAGATGATCAATGGGTAGTTACTTATTGGGACAGCCAGGGTTTGCCAAGTGGCGATAACTTTGCAATTGAAAATGGTAAGGGATATCTTTTGTATTCTAAAACGGATGGAAAGATTTCCTTCCCTGGTTTGGCCAGCCCTTTTGAAACCCAGCTTTATCGAGGGGTGAATCTGGTTTCATTTAACCCTCCAAGTAGTTTTCCAAATTATACCTCGTATGACCTTATTCAATATATGCTGAACAGGCAATTTAAAGTCGTGGCTATTCAACGATATGAAAAGGATAGTGGTCGATGGCAGATCACTTTTGGTGTTTCTGGTAAACCGATGGGAGATAATTTTATTATTAGCAAGGATGAGAGTTATCTTGTTTATATGAGAGAAGATAAATCAATAATACTTCAATAGGCGTTAGCCGAAAGAATAGTAAAAAAATAAAAATAAAACTTTAATCTTTTAAGATACTAAAAGATCAGAAAAATTAGGAATGATATTGGTACAGAATCTAATTAACAAGACTAACAGATTTTAAGATTTTTGAAATGAGAAGGAGGTGGATTTATTACCTACGATAAGACATCCATTTTAAGCTTGCTCTTCATTGACAATATCAAAAAAATATCCACAAGGTTATAGGGGTGTGCACATTATGAAAGAACATGAAAAAAAGAATGCATTAAAAAAGAATGCATTATTGTTTTTTTTAAGCCTTGTCTTCATTCTTATTTCAGGGATGAAAGTGGCTCGGGCTCAACAGGTTATCTATGTGGATCAGAAGCAAAGATTCTGGCCAGATGCAGTGAAGACTATCAGTGAGGGAATTGCGAAAGCGAAGACAGCCAATTGTAAGGAAATTTGGGTAGCAGAAGGTACCTACCAGGAAAGGATACAATTGTTTGCCGGTCTTTGTTTGTATGGTGGTTTTGCGGGAGATGAGGTATTTGTAGGAGATAAACAGAAGAAAGAGATAATAGAGAATAGAAATTTTCGAGTTAATAGAACCGTAATAGACGCTGAGTTGAAAGGAGTAGCTGTAGTTGGAGCTCCAGGAGCAGTTATCGATGGATTGGTCATTAAGAATGGAAAAGCGGCTCAGGGAGGTGGAATTTTCTGTAGCCAAGATAATCCATATTCACCTGCGACGATAACCATTGAGAACTGCACGATCACCAGAAACGAGGCAAGCAGTGGCAATGGAGGAGGAATTTATCTTAATAACTATTCACCGACGATTCGAAATTGTGAAATTTTTGAGAACACTGCTCTCAATGGAGCTGGTGGCGGTATTTATCTCCTGAGTACAACCGCAGGTCTGATCAAGAATAATGAGATTCAGCGCAACAGAGCATCGAAAGGTGCTGGGCTTTATCTTAGGGCCGTAGGTGCTGAAGTTGAAATTCGCAATAATCTTATCAGTCGAAATGTGGCCATGAGTGGTGAGGGTGGCGGCGTGTATATGGAAAAGTGCAGCAGCCCGCTCTTTTCAAACAATGTTGTTGCTCAGAACCAGGCTAGAGATGGTGCTGGTGGAATTTATTTATATCTTAGCCATCCCATTCTTATCAATGACACCATCGCTGAAAACATTGCCACAATGAATGCCTACTCCGAATTATCTTGTATCCTTGCTCAACCAACGATTACCAATTGTATTATTTGGAGTATGGGTGGTGGATATGCGGTTTATAGCCAATATCCTATGACCAAGGTTTCCTACTCTGACATTTCCGATCTTGGAGTATTGGATATAGCAGGGGTAAACACCAATATAAGCCAGGATCCAAAGTTTAAAGATACTCTCTATCATCTTCAAACTGGCCCTGATGGCAGTGTTTGCATTGATGCAGGCGATCCAACTTCTCCTCTTGATCCTGATGGAACTCCCTGTGACATGGGCGCCTATGGTGGAGCGGGGGCAGGTAAGGTAGGATGTGATTATGTGTTTCCGACCATTGAGGTGATGGTTGATCCAATTCCTCCCGTTGAGGCGAGCGGCTCTGGGGTAACCATGGCTTGGTTCAAGATCTCTCCGAGGTTAGTAGATAATGCCCTGGAGATTTATCTAAATGATACTCTGATAGTTGTTTTAAGCGACAATGATGCAATTCCTCCTAAATTTGTTTTGACTGATTCACAGGGGCTTCCGATTGATCCTGCAGCAATTGCCCTGGTGAATGGAGCGAATTTACTAACCATAACTGCAATTGACAGCTATGGCCATCAATCGGCTCGCGGTATTCAGATCAATGTAGTTGACACTACTGCTCCGGTGATTACCTGTCCTGAGGATACAACCCTTGAGGCTGAGGGTGCGGATGGGGTTTTGGCTACGAGTTCGGCTGCTCAGGCTTTCTTGGGGGCTGCTGTGGCCAGTGATGTAGTTGATGGAGCGGTGGCCGTGGTCAGTGATGCTCCGGCCGTGTTTGGTCTGGGTGAGACAGTAGTTACCTTTACGGCCACTGACAAGGCTGGCAATGTAGGTAGCTGTCAGGCGAAAGTATCTGTAGTTGACACTACTGCTCCAGTGATTACTAACTGCCCTGGCAATATTACGGTAAGAGCTGAGGGAGCTGCAGGGACATCTGCTGCCAGTGAAGCTATTCAGGCCTTCCTAAATGAATTTGCGGCTACGGATAAGGTAGGTGTGAGTGTTAGTAATGATGCTCCGGCCATCTTTCCTATTGGTGATACTGTAGTTACCTTTACGGCTCAAGATACTGCCGGTAACAAAACTACCTGTACGGCTACTGTAACCGTGATGAGAAGTGGAGATGTTGACGGGGACGGCAAGCTAACGATTAAAGATGCGGAGTATAGTTTTAGATGCTATCTTGGGCAAGGTCCATGCAGCCAGGCTTGCGATGTTGATGGAGATGGAAAGGTTACCATCAATGATGCACGCTGTATCTTTCAGAAATATCTTGGGCAGCCATCCTGTCTCGACTAAGATAGACAGCAGGAGATAGGGTTTTATGCATAAATTAGCAGGAAAGGATAATTTAGTAACTAAGGATAGAGGGAGCTTACATTATGAGTAAGAAGTACAAGATAGGTCTTAGTATTCTATCAGTAATGTTGATAACCTTTGTTTGGTCTTCGCTGGTTTTGGCTGATGGGTTCACTATTGATAATCAAAGCTGTACGGGCACAGCCAATGAAGAGGTAACCTTTACCATCTCAGTCAGCAATGCTCCGCGGGCAGTAGCCAGTTTTGGCTTTGAGATAAGCTTTGATGGCAGTGTGTTGGATTATGTGAGGTTTGAGCCGGGCGATTTGCTTTCATCTTCAAAATTTTCAATGTGTCAATTCAATAAGGTAAATAATAATACGGTAAAGGTTGGCGGTCTTGATCCTTTCGGCACTGGCGGTATAGCTAAGGGAGAAAGCGGCACGGTGGGAAGAATTACTTTTAAGGTTTTAGAATGCAAGTCTTCCCAAGTAACCGTAGCTAAGCTGACCGATGATATGGCTGGCTGGCCAGTGCAAGCCGGAAACTTGAAAGCACCGGTTGTTCAGCATGCTCCGGTACTACAGCCTATTGGCAACCAGAAAGTCATGGTTGGCAATACCTTATCCTTTACTGTTCAGGCTACGGATGAGGATGGGGATGCTATCACCTATGCTGCTTCCAATTTGCCTGCCGGAGCTACCCTTGATGAGAATAGTGGCCAGTTTACTTGGACTCCGACCCAGGTTGGTACCTATTCGGTAGAGATCACGGCTACTGACAGCACGGGTAGAAGCAGCTCTGAAGCGATTGACATTGAAGTGCACTTAGCATCATTGTCTATTAATAATCAAAGCTGTACGGGAGCAGCCAATGAAGAGGTAACCTTTACTATCTCGGTAAACAGCGCTCCTAATCAGGTGGATGCGTTCGGCTTTGAGGTGAGCTATGATGAGAGCGTACTGGAGTTTAAGTCTATCGGGCCAGAAGGTGGAACTCGCGGGAGTCTCACTCAGGATTTTAATTTATTCGGAGTCAACCGTATTAAGACTAACACTCTTAAGGTTGCTGGCTTAAAGGCTATGGGAGTAGGATTTGCCCAGGGAAGCAGTGGCTCGATAGTAAATTTAGTCTTTGTAGTAAAAAGCTGTGAACTAACAACCGTGAGTATTGTTCCTACTAGCCTTGATGGTGATGTAGCTGGCTGGTCATTGGCAGCAGGACAGCTCATTGAGGCTCCTACTATTTCCTGCCCAGGCAATATCGTAGTTGAAGCTGATAGCCTTGGAGGAGCATTGAGCAATAATCCTCAAATTGAGGCCTTCTTGAATGGGGCTTCGGCCAAGGATGCTCAAAATAATCCTCTACCTGTAACTAACAATGCGCCCGCTGTATTTGCTCTTGGTAATACCACGGTAACCTTTAGCACAGTAAATAGCGCCGGCGCAGTGAATAGCTGTCAGGCGGTAGTTACAGTAGTGGATACCATTGGACCAACTATTACCTGCCCAGAGAATATTACGGTTGAGGCGGAAGGACCATCTGGTGTTTCTGCCAGCAATGCCAAGATTCAGGCTTTCTTAAGTGGTGCTACTGCCTCGGATACGGTGGACGGTTCAGTGCCTGTTATCAACAATGCTCCAGCTCAATTTGCGCTTGGGAGCACAGAGGTAACCTTTACAGCCCAAGATGCTGCTGGAAACATCAATACCTGCTCTGCCCTGGTGAGCGTTGTTTTGGTGGACAAAACTCCTCCAACTATTACCTGCCCGCAGAGCATTACGGTTGAGGCGGAAGGACCATCTGGTGTTTCTGCCAGCAATGCCCAGATTCAGGCTTTCTTAAGTAGTGCTACTGCCTCAGATATGGTGGACGGTTCAGTGCCCGTTACCAACAATGCTCCAGCTCAATTTGCGCTTGGGAGCACAGAGGTAACCTTCACGGCCAAAGATGCTGCTGGCAATAGTACAAGCTGTAAGGCTACAGTAGTGGTGGTAGATAAGACAGCTCCTGTGATCACCTGTCCTGGTGATGTTCTTAGATTAGAGGCAGAGGGACCATCCGGTGTGTCTGCTCAGAGAGGGGCAGTACAAGCTTTCCTGCAAGATGCTGTAGCTGTGGATACGGTAGATTCTTCTGTAACCATTACCAATGATGCTCCGGCACAATTTGGTCTTGGCTATACCCTGGTTACCTTTACGGCTGAAGATGATAGCGGCAATAAGAGCACCTGTACGGCTACAGTGCTTGTTGAGGACACCACGCCTCCAGCTATTAGCTGCCCAGGAGATATCACGGTCGAGATAAATACCCCAGGTAGTGTGCCAGCCAGCAATGCCAAGATTCGGGCTTTCTTGAATAATGTTGCGGCTTCTGACAGTGTATCGTCAGTAAGTATTACCAACAATGCTCCAGCTCAATTTGCGCTTGGGAGCACAGAGGTAACCTTCACGGCCAAAGATGCTGCTGGAAACACCAATACCTGCTCAGCAAGGGTGAATGTTGTTTTAGTGGATATAACTCCTCCGGCTATTACCTGCCCGCAGAGTATTACGGTCGCGGCTGAAGGACCACAAGGAGTATCTGCTAACTCTGCTCAAATTCGGGCCTTCTTAATGGAAGCTTCGGCCGATGACAATATTGATGGTAAAGTAGCGGTTACCAACGATGCGCCAAGTGTCTTCCCGCTTGGTGATACGACAGTAACCTTTGAAGCTCATGATAGTGCATTGAATATAGCCACTTGCACGGCTGTTGTCCGGGTAGAAGACAAAACGCCTCCTGAAATTACCTGCCCGAAGGATATCACTATAGAGACTGAGAATGCTTCTGGTGTAGCTGCTAGCGATAAGAAGATTCAGGGCTTCCTGAAAGAGGCTTCGGCTGTGGATGCGATTGATGGCTCGCTAACGGTTACCAATGATGCTCCTCAGAAGTTCCCTGTTGGTGAAACAACGGTAACCTTCATGGCTACAGATAAAGCCGGCAATACCGCAAGCTGTACGGCTAAGGTAACGGTCAAAAAGGTTGCTCCTGCTGTTTCTACCACTACTGGTTTCTATGGCGGATTGTATGGTGGTATCTTTGGTGGACTTTACGGAACTAGTTATACAGGCTGGAGTGGGCTGAGCACGCCGTATTATCAGCCGTCGATTGATCTTTACCAAACATTCGATAATCAGTTATACACTTTCCAGCAGCCATGGATTATCCAATCTATTTGGAATCCACTCTATAATAATCCAACATGGCCTTTGTCGGTAACGAATTTTTGGAATCAGTCATTATTGAACTATCCATGGTCTAATCCATCATGGTATAGTTCATGGTCTTGGTAATAGTTTAGTAATGGAGTAAGGTGATCACCTCAAAGGTTAATAGAGTTGTTTCTATCTTCTTAAGATAGCATCTTTTGAGATAGTATCTTTTGAGGAGGATCGGTAAAAATCAAGGTTAGGTGGAGCCCATAAGAGGCTCCACCTAACCTTATCTTTAAACTAATAGAGTTAGAGTTTAACTAATAGAATTTTAAAGTTTAAGGATAAAGCATCATCGAGAATAAATTTAATTTAATGTGGGGGAAATTATGATTATGGTGCGCCAGAGCGTTTAGCCTTTCAATTAGCAAAACCTGGCGCTTTTTTGTTTGAAATTTTAGCAAAGAAATATCAGTAAAAAATTTAAAATAAATAATAAAACCAAAATAATGAGCACTAAATAATAAAAAGTAAAAGACAGATAGAGAAGTAGCAGTAAGGTTGATGCTGCCTGAAAGTGAATATGAGTCAACAAATACTTTGTAAACATTTATTTTATTAAGGCTTATTAAGGCTTTTTGGTAAAGGCATTTGCATTTGAGAAGAGAGGGGTTTTGTTGTGAGAGCAAAAATTTATTCATCCCTGGTAGGATTTTTATGGTTATTATTTTTCATCAGCTTAAATATTGTATCTCCGGTATTGGCGTACGCTTCATCTCAGGTGGTCGTGGCTGATGTATGTACAAAATCTTTTAGCGTTATTTATAACTTATCCCCTTACAATGGCGAGAGTTTGGATTTTAAGGTCTACGATAGCTCAGGTAGGGTGCTCAGAGAAGGGATCACCATAGAGAGAAGTGAGGCTGCTGGCCAGGCTTCTCAAACCCCTCAAGCGAATAAGATCATAAAATTTACGGTAAAGGGTTTGACAGTAAATACCAGTTATTTTTATCAGCTCTTTGCTGACGGCGTGGCGATGCTTCCGACCAGCAACCCTGTAAATTATGGGGAAAAATACAAAGTTACTACTGAAAAGCTAGATGGGAGTGAAAACCTGAAGATAACCAATGGAGACATAGTTACCAATGATACGCTCCTATTGCCTGAATATCCACTGCAGGCCAGCTCCTTCGACATTGGTTCATCTCTAGTTTTAGTTGATATTCTCGACAGTCAAAATAACAAGGTTAATGATTACCCATTGTCAAATTGGGTAGGGTCTTGTTCTCTCGATGGACAAAAGTATGCCTGCATAAATTTAAATAACCTATTCAGCAAGCAATTCCATACGCCGCTTGAATTGATTGGCGGAGATAAAATCGAGATCACTTATTTACGACAAACGCAGACTTTAGCGGAGAGTGAAAAAAGGTTTATAGCAGAGCTCCCTCAAGAAATGATGATCTATACTTCCTTTATGCCAGCAGTTATCCCGCAGCCTAGAATTGCCTACTTTTATCATCAAGATAAAGATTATGATGGGTATGGAAGTATCGAAGTTTCCCTATTTTTTTCAAACACACCTCCTTTTGGATATACCCAGGACGGGAGCGACTGTGATGATCAAGACGCTCGGGTAAATCCCAGAGCAGAAGAGCAATGCGATGGTAGGGACAATAACTGTGATGGTCGGGTGGATGAGGATCTTGTGCGGGAGTGTTCAACTGTATGTGGTCGCGGTATAGAAACCTGCCAGAGCGGACAGTGGGTTGGTTGTACGGCCCCGCAGCCTCAGCCTGAAATTTGCGGCGACAATATAGATAATGACTGCGATGGCGAAATTGACGAAGACTGCTGTAGCGGAGACCTTAATGGAGATGGAGCGATTACCCCTGCTGATGCATTGATTGCCTTCCGGTGTTATTTGGGTATAATAGGCCCTTGTGATCCGTGTGTAGATGTAGATAAGAATGGGAGCGTTACTCCAGCAGATGCGCTTTGTTTGTTTAGGAAATATCTTAGTTTCCCCAGTTGCCTAGACTAAAGGTATATAAACTAAGGTATATAAAAGGAGACTAATAGGCACTGGTTCAGTTTAATTGAAAACCTCTACTTTTGTCTTTTTCGTCATTCCTGCAAGAGTAGGAATCCATGATAGTACTGGATTACCGCTTTTTGCAGAAATGACGGAGTAGAGAGAAGGTTTTATTATTTCAAGTAGTTACAAAAATACAAAAAAATTTGTTCACCTTGATTTTAAATCAAACTGAACCAGTACCCAGCTATATTGAGAGCAGTTTAATTTTACTTTCATGCTACACTTTTGCAGAAATTTCTTAACGCCTTGAAATCCTTGAAAATTATCTCTAATAGCCAATCCATTAAAATCAAGGATTCGGAGAAAAAGTGCAAAAGCATAGCTTTCATGGTAAGAACTGTATCCGGGTCTGCCCGATAATTTCTTTAACCAGGTAGGTTTTCTTATTTTGGGATTCGTGATAGGTACGAATCAAAATTTCTGCTAAAAGCCCAATCATAATAAATTGGACACCGAGAATAACCAGGAGAATGGCGAGAAGAATAAGGGGATTTTTGTGTACCCACACTCCGTGGTAATACTTTTCAATTAGGGTGATTAGTCCGGTGAGGAATCCTGATCCAGTCAGGATCATGCCAAAGGTTCCGAAAAAGTATATGGGGCTCGTTGAGTAGTCGCATAGGAATTTAACAGTTATCAAGTCAAGGATTACCTTGAAGATGCGAAGGATGCTGTATTTGGAAGCTCCAGCTTCTCGTGGACGGTGATTAACTTCGACCTCAGTAACCTTAGCCCCTATCCATGATGCATAAGCGGGAATAAAGCGGTGCATTTCTCCGTATAGCTTGATATTTTTAATAATTTCCCTTTTGTACGCTTTTAGAGTACAGCCATAGTCGTGGACAAATACCCCAGTTACCAAAGCAATTAGCCGATTGGCAATAACGGATGGTAATTTCCTGCTTAAGAAAGCATCCTTTCGTTTCCTTCTCCAGCCACAGACAAGATCATATCCTTGATTGAGAATACCCAAAAGCATAAGAATATCAGCCGGGTCATTTTGCCTATCTCCATCCATTGACACGACCAGATCTCCCAGAGCAAGGTCAAAACCTGCGCTGAGAGCTGCGGTTTGTCCAAAATTGCTTCGGAAGATAACGCTTTTGACCCGCGGATCACGCTGGCAAATTTGGTGCAACATTTGAGGGGTTCGGTCAGTGCTGCCATCATCAACAAAGATGATTTCATAGGGATGCTCATAATAACGAAGAGCTTGAGTAATTTCCTCAAACAGAGGATCCACATTCTCCTCTTCGTTGTAAACAGGAATAACAATAGAAAGTTTAGGTCTTGGTTGGACGTCTTTCATCTGATTAGCCTTTTGCTTTTGGAGCTAGCTGATCCAGTTTTTTTCTGACAAAAGGTTCTGCCCCAGGATCAAGAGTGATTGCTTGCTGATAATGAGCTCTGGCTTGGTCTATATTGCCGGCCCTCAGATAGGTTTCCGCCAGAAGTATATGCCAGCGGGCATTTTGTGGCTCAAGGTTGACAATTTCTTTCCCTAGCTGAATCGCCTCCGTCAATTTCCCTTGGGCTAGATAAATGCTATGGAGAACATAGCGGGGAAAGATGAATTTGGGATTGAGCTTTATATTTCGCTTACACTCCAAGATATACCGAGGGATTTCATCTAATTCTAAGCCTTCTTTTTCCAGGGTTAGCACGGGATGTAGACAAAAATAACCATCCCGCTCTATCAGTTTTCGGTTTTCAGGGATATTTCTTATATACACCACGTTGCGGTCATCAAAATAAACTAGTACCCACTCTCCGTTTTGGTGCAGGTATTTAAAATGCTCACGCAAATCATCTTGCTGGTAGTTTAAGATAATATAATCAATATGGTATTTTTGAAACATTTGCTTAAATGCATTGACATCAACCATAGCCTCCTGATGTTCAAGGTAGAGCCGCTCTCCATAGGGTAGGTCCCGTGAATCCATAACTACACGGGTCTCAGGGTAAAGCTCATGGATAATGTAGGTTCCATACGTATAAGGATTAAAGCAATTTCCCTTGATGTGATTTTCCTTGACATACCTAACGGCTTCGATCGGCATATTCGAGGCTACCCCAAGGCCAAAGGGTTTTCGACTTCCGCTTCGGTAGAAATATCCATACCGAAAGGTCATGGCAGTAAGCCCGACAGTGATCAGGAGAATAATTACCTTGGCGAGCAAATCCGCCTTAGCTAATTTTTTTATGTTAATAAACTTTTTCATACTGAGGATCAGATCGAAAAAGTTATCAAAATTAAGGCTCATAATCGGTGCGGTGGCTAAAGCAAAGGTGGTAATATTGCGGTGCATTCTCAGCGACATAGCTAAAAAAAGGGCGCTCAGGGCAGCATTGGTGAGGTCAAAGTGTTTCCAGTCAAGTAAGAAGGAAAGCCCTAATAGGATCATCCAGATGATAAAATAGGTGAAAGCATAGGAGGCCTGGAAGGTTGGGCTTTTGAAAGGAGGCTGCCATTCATAGATTTGACTCATAAAGATTTTTTTCGAGGTAAGCTCAAATGGATAGGTGTAGATATTGATTCCATGAGGGTTGACCGATAGAATGATCCCTGAAATTAGCCAGATGATCCAGAGTTTTTTCAATCGGCGCATGGATAGGATATCATTTTGATGAAAGGAGTAGTATCGGTTGATGATCGTTCTGACTGTTTCAAACAGGGTAAAAAGGGTGATGATTCCCATGCCGACTACAAACCCGCCATGGATATTTACCCACAGGAGCAGGAGCACAGGTAGCCACAGTAGATAATCCTTATGTCGGTATTTATAAGCAAAAAGAATATAGAAGAAAATAGGCACAAACATTTCGGTAAACATATGGGGTCTATCCAGAAAGCGAACAGCAGCATTGAATAGGGCAAAAACTACAATGGGATAAAAGACTGTCCATCGGTCTTTGGTTAATCGGCAGGTTTGGACAATAAATATTGTTAAGAGGACGACCATGAAGGCTTTAAAAAAGATAAGAGCATTTACGGCTCCGATTTGGTATATCAGATAAAAAATAACGCCAGCTAGCCATTCATGGTTAACCCAAGGCATACCAATAGTTCTGAAAGAATAAGTGTCTTTATATAGAAAATGGCGATTTTTTAGAATCAGCTCACCATTTTTCAGGTGCATCCAGATATCGTTATTAGACATTTGAGAAATATTGAGAGCAAAGGCCAGCGTTATCAGACAGATAAATAGAGAGGCAATTATCAATTTATTGGCCAGCGAAAATTTTTCTCCCGTAGGGGCTTTGTTTAGCTCGGCAAGGCGGGATTCCTTTTCTTTGACAATGGATTTTGACTCCAACTCCTCTAAGACGTAATCTTCCACTTCACGGATCGGACAGTCATGTTCATGAGCTAAGTGGGCAATAGAAAATTTTCCATAATTACTTTGGATATACTTTTTTACCTTTTCTTTCAGCGGCATGCCGTTGGATTCCTTTTTTCAAGTAAAGCTATCAGGAAAATATGGGGTGAAAAGATATAATAACAGTTTGATATTAATGGGAAATATGCTTGCTTAGGGTAGCATGTATTTTAGTATTTGTCAATTAGGTACATAAGGCGCAACAGGGATATAGCATGAGAAATTGTTTGAGCAATAATATCAAGACGTTATAAAGTTATCCTAAAATTAATAATTAATACAGATAACTAATTGATATCTTTTAAGTATTTGACACTTTGGATTTGGATATTAGTAGATTTTCATGCGATTGCCCTGTGGGGCGCGCAAGCACAGGGCACAATTTATGGTTAAGGAGGAGGCGGTAGCCTTGTTGTCCACCGATAAGCGACCAACCATAATGAGTTATAACATCCTGGCCAGGATAATTATTTCACTTGTCCACAGGCTTGTGTCATTATGTCAAGTTATAAACCTTTATGGTCGGCACTTATTGGTCTTTTCGCTAATAAAGTGCGCAAGCTGCGGCGGCACAAGGTCCACGCCTCCAATTGATAGCGTAATTGATACGCTGCGCACTAGTGTTGCGCACTTAGCGAAAGGACCACTTATTTCTTGCTTGAGCGAAGCGGATTGAAAGCTGCCTTCAATCTGATTCGATCGTTTTAATGAGATCAAGAGACTCTTGCCACCATCAGGATGCTTTTCAGATAGCCAGTCGAGCAAAAGGGAGTGGCCGGCCAAGAGGTTTTTTCGATCAGGCTTGCTCTTTAGATAGCTAGTGGGCCAACCAGGAGATCCGGCAAGGGGCTCTCGCGATCAGGGAGGGGCCGATAGATATTCTGCCACCTAAGACAATCTGTACAAGGGACTCTCGCGATCAGGGAGGGGCTGCTTTCTCAATGAATCAAGGCATCAAGATGATCCGGAGCATCAAGATCAATGATCCTGAGAATGTAGTTTTCATCATCTTCAAGGAGGTCTATGGTTTGTATCTCGCCCCTACATTCACGTCCATAGCGATCGTAGTATACGGCAATCGAAGGACTGAGAGGTGCCCCTGGGCTGACTTTGGTTACGATGCCTATTTCTCCATCCGCCAATCGCACACAGGTACCGGGGGGGTACAGTGATAGGGCATTGATCATGCTGTTAGCCATGATCCAATCAAATTGGCTTTTTGAAAGCTGAAGGATTGATTGAATAGCATCGACGGGAAGTGCACATTTGCGGTAGGGGCGAAAGTGAGTCAAGGATTCGAAGCAGTCGGCAATGGCGATAATTTTAGCAAACTCATGAATATGTTTGCCCTTAATCCCTTCTGGATACCCGCTTCCATCCTCCCGCTCATGTTCCTGAATAACCGCCTTCTCTATATTCTCGGTAACCTTGATAAACTGATCTAAGAGGCGCAACCCGCTCACAGGATGCTGCTGCACCATCTCTCGATGTTCCTGGCTGAACGTTTCTCCAGAATAGATCAACCCCTCTATAGCAAACATTCCAATATCATGCATTAGGGCCGCGAATCCAAGTTCTAGCAGTTCTTCATCAGAATAGTTTAAAGCCTTGCCAATTAGAATAGAAAGAAGACAGACATTCAGAGAGTTATGGATTTGGAATTTTTTCTGATTTGGGATGAGAGTCAATTTCAGGATATCGTTGTAGTCAGCAGGCAAATGAGAGATCAACTCGTTTAATAGCCCTTTAATAAGCCTGATCTTTTTTTCCGTAAGTGGAGTGGAAGAGTTGATTAGACTTTCAAAATTTATAAATAGAATATCATAAATTTCACAATATCGAGGCCTTGCGCAAATATGTTGCTGACTGAGGTTAATCAAACTGTTTTTTCTTATTGGATCAATGATTTCTTTCATAGTGCGGATTCCCTTATTTATTGTTAAGCTAAGGTATGAATCATTATAGTAAATAAATAACTTAAGATTCAAGTAAAAAGTATTCTATTCTAACTCTTTTTATTTGTGCTCATTGAGTGGACGAAAGACTACCTCTCTAAAGCTGCCTCTCCTAGAAATAAGTCGGCTTAACTGAGGAAAAGTTATGCTGGGTCATGGGAGTGTTTTTATGCCTATCACCTGCAAAATATCTTGATGAATCGTTAGGTGGCTTCGACAAAATCGTTTTTCCTGGTTACTATTTTGTAATGCCGGGGGAAAAGGCCCATCTTCTTATTCAATATCAATAAAAAATATTTAAAGATCAATATGATAACCCTAGACAACTAATCTGCTGTCGAATCATACTGTCAAAGGGTGCACTAACAGGACTGTAATTGCTTCTGGCAATGACTTCAGGGAGTTTGGATTGTAAACTTCAGTCAACTTATTGATTTTCCTTACAATTGTATATTAGATGGTATATCATTTGCCTTGTAAGAGATGATGAGCAGAAAAAAATGAAAAAACTATATTTATAATGGAGGAAGAAAATCTATGGTTGCTATTTTTCAAGGGGGAGGCATATTTACCTATGCTATTTTGGGGATATTCATCATTGCCTTAGGCTTGTTTTGCGAGCGGGCCTATTTTCTATATTTTCAACTTAAATTAAATGCTGACGACACGCTTCAGAGGATAGCGCTTCTATTGGAAAAGACAAATATCAGGGGGGCCTTGGAAGAGTGTGTCAAGATCGAGAAGCATCCTCTCGGCAGGACACTCAAGGCCGGCCTCCTCAGATTGAATAAGAAAGATAAGGAGATTGAGCGGGCGATGGAGGAAAAAATCTTACGTGAGATCCCTGTCATTAGGGCGAGAATAAACTACTTAGCTATGTTGTCCATTGTTTCGATTCTCCTTGGATTTCTTGGGACAGTGGTGGGTCTGATTAATTCTTTGAAAGAAATGGTGGGGCAGGCTCCGCAGGCTCCTCCTAATGCTATGGAGGTACTCATAGGGGGAATATCTCAGGCAATGGTCAGTGTTGCCTTTGGTTTTATGGTAGCCATACCATGCTTGATAGGATATTTTGTGCTTGATAGTCGGGGAAACTACCTCATTGCTCAACTGAAAGAGAAAACTCTCAGTCTTTTCAATGCCTTGTCTACTCTAAAGGCTAATGCCTGAAAAAGTAGAGATGGGATGATGATCTATGATCAATAAAGACGCTACGACAGATAGAAGCGTTTTGAAATTTATGATCTTTGAAGGGAAGACTTTTCTGAGGAGCGAGCGATTCTCCAAGGAAAAGGTTGTTGTCGGCAAAAGCTTGGAGGCAGACCTTATCCTACATGGGCGAAATGTTTTTGATATTCATGCCTTTTTTTATCGAAAACATGATCAGGTGTTTGTATCGGATGGGGATCTTGGCAGCGGGGTTATGGTCAATGGCCGATTTGTTTCATCTCGCGCCTTGAGCCCTCTCGACTTAGTATTTATAGGGCCGTATACCCTTAAAGTAGAGCTTGAAAAAGCTTGCGATCAGACCGCATGGCCCGAAGATGAGCTGTCAACAGAACCGCAGAGCTCATATTTTCCCGCCCTCCACGAGAGCCCCCCTGAGAGAGAAAATGATCAGGGAGATATTTTTACTAGGGCAGATAGATCTTATCAGGACGCCTTTTTGTTAACCTTTCCGCAAGCTCAAGATCAGATGCCTGATGCCTTAGAACCAGAACCAAGAGCAGAGCCGGCTGTGGTCCAAAATCGAACTTTCACAAATTTCACTCCCCAAGAGAGCGAGGCAATACCTCTTAGCCAGCCAGCAGAAGAGATAAAATCAGCGGCAGAAGAGATAAAACCAAAAGAGATAGAATCGAAAGAGATAGAGATAGGAGATGAAATTAGGCCAAAAGCAACCCCGTCTTCAGAACCTGAAGAAAAATATCAGGGAGACCCCAAGGAGGTGTTGAGAAGAATTATTGATCAAATTTCAACCTCTCCGCTGGCTGAGGCCGATCCACCTTCGATCAGTCAGGGGCAGGATAATAAGGGTTTGATTTCCTCTTATCGGGAGGGGGAAGATGAGAGGAGTTTTCAAGATACTGAGTATCAAAATAGCGAGTATCGGGCCTTTTCGATTTCAAGGCCAAGGGATCAGGAAGCCGAGATTGATACCGTATGGGCAGGGTATGAAGTTGCAAGATATCCGAAAAAAAGCTCCCGTATCACCGGCATCATTGATACCGTATGGCCAGAGCATGAAGAGCATAGGCCGCCATTTGATCCAGGCCGGGTATCGGAAGCCGACATTTCGACAGCATCCCCCCACAGGGTTAGTGCAACATACCCCTACCAGGTAAGTGAGGGAGATATTTTCGAGTATTCATTCAGGAGAGAGGGAAAGGGGAAATTTTTTGGTTTTTTTCTCCAAAGCCTATCTTCAATCAAGTCTTGTCTCTTTGAGAAAGGGGAAGCAAGATTTTGTGCCTTACTCGAAATGATAAAAAGTAGAGTTCGATATGGCACCGAGGGCAATATGTTGGACACCTTCTCATCAAGTGGGTCGTCCGATAAGAGCGAGAGATACGATAAGCGAGATAAAAAAGATAATAAGCGAGATAAAAAAGATAATGAAAATTTCTTGAAAAATAATGAAAACTTCAAGGAAGCGAATGAAAGCCTCTGCTGGCAGGCTGAGGACCGAAAGGATGCTGCCGGCCGGGAGGAGCAAACGGAGGCGGCGATCCCGCTGCTAATCAGCACTGAGCACGATGATGGAGATGATAGAGAGGAAGATGAGGAGAGCCTGCCTGCAATCTCATTCTCCTTAAAAGAGCACCTTATGCAGTATCAGCAGCCGCAAGAGCCATTCCTTAACCCAGGTGATATGCTGCTTGAAGTATTGAAGTGTCGTGGGGATGATGTGGTTGATATGCAATTTTTAACCCGAAAGGGAAAATATCGCAGTTTGAATGAGTTTGGCCGGTTTTGCCTGGCTGAAAATAAGGATGAGGGAAAGTTCTATTTCTTTTTCACTGATCAATTTAAGGGCAAGATTCAATTTAGCGACAACTATTGTATAGACCTCGAGAGATTATCTCTCATTGAGGAGTTATACCGAAAGAGGGAGAGAATCTACCGCTGTCTGCTGCCTGTCAATAGCCTAGTATCGCTCTCTGATGGTAGTTATGAGTATTATCTTCGGCTGGTTAAACTTGGCCAAAGCAGTCAGCAGGCTTAAAATTAGGGTATCTGGCCCAGGGTAAGGCCGAAGGTGAGGTCATCGGCCTGAAGCCTTATCAGCTCATCCCGCTGAAAGCGCTCTCCACTCCATTGGTATCGGCGCAAAAAGTGCTGGTCATCTGAGGCGACATAGATTTCGCTGTGGCCGTCATGATCAAGATCAGCAATTAGGGTCGCATGTTCAAAGCCGCTCGATTGAGAGTCGATCAGGGACTTCTCCCAGCGCCCTTGTTCTCCTTTTTTTTGACGCAAGAGCCAGATCCCAGACTGCATAGTCGAGGCCACAATATCAGGAGAGCCATCTCCGTCTACATCCCCGCAGGTTAGATACCGGCAGAGCATATCTGGCAGGTCAGCGATGATTTGCCCAATAAGCTGTCCGTCTACCATTCGGTATTGTTTAATCTTAGCTGTATCAATAAGTTTTGGCTGATCCAAAACTGTAGCCATCTCACCCTCGACAGCCGCAAATAGGTCAGGATAGCCTGAGCCATTGACATCAGCAAGCAGGATCTCCTTGACGTGGCGGTTTGGGAATTCCTCGATTGTATGGTGGATGAATTGCTGTCCATCAAAACGATACATGACAATTTTTCCAGGTTGCGGGGTTCCATCAAGACGGTTGGGCGCACTGGGGGTAGCGAAAAACTCATTTTTCCCATCCTGGTCAAGGTCCCCGATTTCAATTTCATGGACAAAGGTATTCGGGGTCCGATCAAGCTCGGTAACTTCCCAGCCTGTGGGTTTCCATTGGAGCACAGCGACAATCCCTTGGTCATGGGTGGCGACTACCAGATCATCTACTCCATCCCCCGTTACATCGCCAACTTCAATGTCTCTTAGCCGATTCTGCTCGCCTCCAAAGGTAGGCTTCCACAGTGAGGTTCCCTTCCATTTTCCGTTTTTATCCTGATGCCACAGTTTCAGTGCGGCTGCATTGCCGGCAATAGTTAAAATTCCGGCCTGCTGTCCCCCTGGTGGGGTAAACCACAAGGCCTTATGGAAGACATTGCTTTCAGGATCCTCCAGCACACTGCTCTCCCACCGATCCTTGACCTTTCTGACTAGGGTTAGCTTGGCCGCCCCAGGAATAGAGCGGGTTTCACCGTTTGGCTGCCGCTCGGTCCGAAACTGGGCCTGAGCGAGAAAGAGCACCGGAGAGGATAGCGGGGCCGCAGACTGACCCTGTCCCTTGCTTGGCGAGACCTTTGCCGTTTTCAGGCATCCGGTGGAAATAAGCGGCCAGAGTAAGATTAGCAGAAGGATAAGGCAGCCTCGATTTTGGTTAAGCTCTTTCCATAGCTCCTTCATGGGGAAATCTCCTTTTTTTTATCTTTATCCCTAACATAGATAACCTCAAAAGGGGCTTCACCAAGAGAAGGTGAAAGTCTTTTTTGAGCAATTATGGTTGATATCTGTTTTTCTTTAGCCAGGCGAAGGATATTATCGATGAAGGGCCCCTTGACCACCATGAATTCTGTCTCAATCCCCTTTTTTTGAGCCTTTTGTCGAATACTGTCTAGGGTCTTTAGGATTACTTCCCCTCGCTTTTCTTTGATCTCTTCCCTGAGCTGATCAAGCACCTTTGGTCCAAGAAAGCTCACATCTTCCATTATCCGACTGACTTTGCCTGACATATTGGCCTCCCGGACATCGAGGACGATCAGCTTGGCCTTTCTTTCGATAGCCATTTCAATGGCGTAGTTGACAATTTTATCAGAAATTTGCGTAGCTGAAAAAACCACCATGATTGTTTCCATAGCTATTCCACTTTCTTATTTATTCTTCACTACACTTTTGCAGAAATTTCTTAACGCCTTGAAATCCTTGAAAATTATCTCTAATAGCAAATCCATTAAAATCAAGGATTCGAAGAAAAAGTGCAAAAGCATAGTTCTTAATTCTTACAATGATACCCCTACCAGTGGCCAGTACCATTTTACCAGAATTAAAAAAATGATCCAGCAGCAAATGTGCAGAATTAGCCCGGCTTTGAAAATTTCCCCAATCTCATAATACCCTGACGAATAGGCAATGGCGTTAGCAGGAGATCCCATCGGCAGGATAAAGGGCAGCCCGGCAGGAATAGCTACGGCAAAAACCATAGCCAGGGGATTAATTGCCTTGGTCTGGCAGAGACTGAATCCGATGGGAAGAATAATAGCTACACAGGCCACATTGCTGATCCCTTCGGTAAGCAAAAAGGAAAAGAGGGAGAAAATACCAATTGTCCAGAGGGGAGAAAACCGCACCCCGCTCAGCAGCTGCTGGGCGATCCATCGGGCGGCCCCGGTTTGATCAACGGCTCTGGCGACGACAATGGCTCCGCCGTACATAAGGATTACTCCCCAATTAACATAGTCATTGACATCATCCCAGCCAATGACCCTGGCCACAAACAAAGATACAGCCGAAAGAAGTGAAATCATAGCCAGGTCAAGCCTATGATTGAAAAATATCCAGATCAGGATAGTAGTTATTAGGATAATCAGAACCTTTTTTTCAGCAAAACTCATCGGGCCGATTCCCTGTAATTCTTCTTCTAGCTTTCGCCTGGCTGGTTTCACATCGACTAAATTGAAATTGAAGCCAAAGATCAAAAGACAATAGGCCGCAATGAGCGAGAGAGCTGCCATCGGCAGGGCTATTTTTGACCATCCCCAAAAACTGATCGATTGGCCGAAAGCCTCCTTCAGAAGACCAATAGCCAAGGGAGCCCGCGCTCCACCAAGCAGGGTTCCCACCCCGCCGATCACCGATCCCCAGGACATGGCCAGGAAAAGGACCGTGCCGTATTGACCTTCAAGGAGCTGCAAATCAAGACTCAAGGCAATGGTTCCTACCACCGGAAACATCAGAGCCGCGACTGCATGTTCCGGTATGATCAGGGCCAGAAAACCGCAGGTAATCAGAATGCCAAAAACTAAAAGGCGAGGGCTGGCGCTGAAGTGGGTTAGAATAGCTAAAGCGATGCGCTTACTTAGACCTGATTTTATTGTGGCCGAAGCCATAATAAAGGCTCCAAGAATGAAAAATACCGCGCTGTTGCCAAAAAAGGAGTAAGCCTGATCGGCTCTCATAACCTGGAGGAGAGGAATCAGAGCGATGACCAGCAAACCCGTGATTGATAGAGGGAGAGCATTGGTAACCCATAAGACTAAGGCTAGAGAGAAAATACCTAGGGCACGCTGTCCGGCAGGGGAAAGACCGGCCTGGGTGGGCAGAATCAGAAAAGCGAGCAGAATGAGAAAGGCTAGAAAAATAAAAAAAATGTCTCGCCTTCTCCATGAAGCGGTATTGAGGGATGCAGTATCTGGCCTGTTGTCTGAGTTACTGTTTTTTACCATGAGTTAATGTTTTATCCTTATGCCAGAGAGAATGCTTGATTGCATTTTAAAATCAATCAGTTGACTTTCACAAAATGTGTGAGTTAACATTCTGGAATATAAAGCTTTTCAGGTGTTCGCTCTGGATTCGGGTTTATACTACTATTAGAGCCTTTGAGATAGTGCCGTTAGAGCCCTTGAGATAGCGATAGCGATAGGATTTGGCTAGACTTTCCGATCTCTTTGAGCATTTTTTGACCGCTGTTTTTGGATTTTTTAGCAGCATTGCCTGCTGTCAGTATATTGTTGTCAGTATATCAGAATTTCTCTTTGAAATAAATATTTCATGCGCTCTTTTTCCTGTTTTTAAGGGTGGCACCCTTGGCAGGACTTTTTAGCCGCCATCATCGGCCTGGTCATCTCGTCCATGAGTACTCCTTCTGATGGTCCACTAGAGATCCTTTTCGGCAAGGAATGATCATTCCGATGGCAGGCCATGCAATTGATGCTGGCCTGCTGTGACGCGTTCTCCTGGCCGTGTTGAATGTCCTGGTGGCAGCGAAAACATTCTATTGATTGCTGGTTAACATGAATGGTATGGAGGAGGGGAGGATCTTGGGTCAGCTTGGCTTGCGGATTGATATTGATATGGCAAGTGAAGCATCGTTCTCGAGGAACCTGACCATCTCCTTGGGTAACCTTGATGTGACAGTCAGTGCATTGAATATTTTCGTTGTTAGCTAGAAATTGCTGGTGGTTGAGCTCAACTCCGGCAAAGGATATGGAAATGCCAGGCAGCGAATGACAGGTAATGCACCTTCCGACCCCAGTATCCTTTTCCTGTCTTCCTTTAAAGTGGCAGTTAAAGCAAATCGTTTCAGTTACCCGGACATGTTTTCCCTGAACGATCTGCGAATGGCAACTAATGCATCCTAGGCGCTTTCCCCTAGGCAAGGTCTTCAAATGCTGCTCATGACTGAACCTGATCCCGTGCTTGAACTGTTTTTCTTCCTGAAGCTCTTCCCAGCGATGGCATCCTGGCTGCAAACAGGCCTGATTGCTCACCCTAGATTGAGGAAAAATGGAATAGGTCCGTAGCAGAGTGCGGAGGGTGAGTTCAAATTTTCCTGCCTCTTCTCCACTCTGCAGGTTTTCAGAAGGAGTATTCAGGTGTTCGTAGTGGCAGGTAACACAGCTTACTTTCTGATGGGAAGAAGTCTGCCAGGCCTCGGTGTAGGGTCGCATGTAGTGGCATTGGCTACAAAAGCCTGGGTAATTTATAATTTTTTGAGAGTAGAGGGGAATCAAAATACCGGGAAAGCTGGCCAGCAGTCCAAGGTAGGCCAGGGTTTTCTTCCACTGGATTTTGGGCTGCCTCGGAGTTTCTCTAGATCCTGTAGCGCTATCCGCTTGTAGGCGATGATTTGAGATCGGGGAAAGAAACAGAAAAATGCCCAGGAAGCTGATCAGGTACAGAGAGTAAGCCGACAGATCGCTCACACATTTTTGGTGGTTGAGGGTTAAAAAATTGTAGGCCAAAAGACCAAGGGTAATCGTGGTCAGATAGAGATAGAGCTCCTTAGCCAATTGAACAGCTAGGAACATATATAGAATGGCTGACAGGAGAAGAAGTTTTTGACAGATCTGAAAGTCTCCATAAAATAGAGCCATAGTGCTACAGGTTAAAGCCACGAGCGTGGCCACATCAAAGACTGGCTGGGCCTGCTCCTGCCCCCACCGCCTCTTGATGAAATATCCTGCCAGGCCAAGAAAGAAAGGGGCAAAGAAAAAATATTGCAATCGCATGGCAGGCAACAATCCAGACACCTGCCGCAAGCCGAAATAGTAGCTCATCGACAAGAAGGCCGAAGCCAGAAAGAAGTGCTCATAACAGGGGAATATCCAGGTCAAAGCCAGATAACCCACTGTATAGACCAAGAAAGCCAGGAAAAGCCAGTAGTAGCCTGCTCTCCCCCCTGCTTGCGGATTGATCAGGGTCAGGAGAATAATCGTAGCTACCCAAAGATGCCCGGCTATCTTAAAAGCATTTCTTCCCCAAGGGAGGAAGGGTTTGGCCCATAGACTGCATCCATAGAAAAGCAAAGCTACTGGCAGAGCCCATGTGGGGAGCATATCTGCTGCGGGGACTATCATCTTGGCTAAAAGCCCTTGATGCCAGACCACGGCCAGAATGAAACAGGAGGTATAGATATGCCAGCTTTTTTTCGTCTGATAGGCCATGAATAGATGAGCAGTAAATAAAATGCATCCTAGAAAGATACCAGAGGGAAGATTGCGGCTGTAGAGCCAGGCGAGGATGGCGATCAGGCTGAGGAGACTTCCTGCCCAGTAGGATACTCCACTTAGCCTGGGAAAGAATCTGCGGGCATAACTAAAGACCAGATAATGTAGAAAAACACATATTGACAGACCCAAGGGAGAGTAGGCCGAGCTATAGTCTAGGGTTACCAGAAAAAATCCGCTCAGGATAAGCCAGCTAAAATACCATAATTCAGCCAGAGGATAGTTTTTTTGCTGCGATCTCATGCCTATCCCCAGCAGTAAAAACCCAGGCAGGAGAAAGAGCAGATTGCCTCCCCCAAAAGAGGCAGCATCTTTCGGAATCAGGTAATAGTAGACAAAGGCCATGACCAGGACGGTTGGGTAGAGAAATTTCTGGTCCTCGGTAAACAGAAAGAATATCAGCATGGAAAAAAGATAACCAAAGCCTAACATGCAAATAAAATCAAGAGAATAACTGGACAATTGCAAAGGTATAAGAAAAGCGATCAGGACCGTGAGAAACTGGATCTCATAGATTGATTTGCTGAATGCAGGCCGCTTCATCTGCTGCCCTAAGTAGCCTAGCCAGAAGAAGAGCCAAATCAAAGGAATAGTCAGGATAAGATACCAACTGATTTCGTAGACCGGTGAGTGAATCAGCAGCCCCTCGAAAAAGGCAATGTTCATAAATAGGCCAAACAGATAGGTGGGAATGCTTCGCTCTCTTTCGGTCTTGTAGTTAGTTTGCCAGGCTGCGGTAAAATAAAGGAGAGCATAGGCTAGGGCGATTCCAAGGTAGAAAAAACTCACCGGAAAACCTTGCCAGGCAAAGAGTGAAAGATAGCCAAGGGTACAAAGGTAAGAGAGCAGCAGGAAAACAGTTTGTTTGTGTTGTTTGACCTGGCCTGCTGTGGCTTTGGCCAATCTGCTATTTTGCAGCAGGGTATGCAGGCGCAAAAAATGAAAGGAATAGAGAAATTGGACAAGCATGAACAGAGTAAGATTTGACCAATAAGAGCATAGGGCGAGCACAAGGCCGATAAATCCGACTACTACGGAGGTAGGATACCATAGCCTTTTTTCTCCTTGTCCCTGTTTTTGCCAGATGCCGGCATACATAAATATCATGAACAAGGCTATCAGGCATAAGCCGTAGGCTTGTTTGGGAATAGCTGGTATTTGATACAAAAGAAAAATAAGGGTTAAAGGAAGACATATCAGGGTAAGATAAGACCAGATGGCCGCGCGGGCTGGAGAATTTTCCGCCGGGCGCCGGATGAGCTGCCAGTAATAGAAAATGCTGTAAAAACCAAGAGTTATGGCCGCAATAGCTGGCTGTTTCTCCAGATATTCTTTGCTCTGTATTAGCATAACAGCGATGAAGAAAAAGCTTACCAGAGAGGCGCACCTATCTAGCGGCTGCAAGGCCTCCTGGGTGAAAGCCTTCAATTTCATCAGGCCAAGCGATATTCCAGACAGCATGAGTATGAGAGGAATAGAAAGTATAGGCATAACCAGAGTGAAAGACGCCCCAAGCCCGAGGGCGGCAAGAAAGCAGGATAGAATAAGCAGAAAAGCAGCCGGGTACATAAATATCCTGGCCACAAGCCGGGCGAAGGCAAAGCTCAGGAGGGAAAACAGCAAGAGTAGGCCGCTGCCCAAAAAGGGTTTATTGACCAGAAAGGTTCGACTGACGACCAGCAGAAAAATACCCGCCAGCAGGATCAAACCATGGCTTAGTTGCCTCCATCCCTCTTTTTCCATTAATCTGACCGCGACTTTTTCTTCTCTACTTTCCATAACCACTCAAAGACTTCATCCCGAAAGAGCACAGTGCTCGCATCTATTGCATTTATTATCTATAGCATATTATCTATTGCCTAGATTAATGGCATAGATTAATGGTGATGCTTCATCTCCTCCCTGCTTGCCCTTTACCCCCAAAAGAGCATAACTGTACCTATTATATTCAATAACCGCATAATTCATGCCGAAAGAGTAGGCCAAGCAGATCTTGGCAACCGGAGAGGAATGCCGTATATAAGAGCTTGATTTGAGCTTGATTTACCTAGCTGATTAAATAATAAGGGCGAAAGCTAAGGTTATGTTTGGCTAGGGGATAAGGCCACCAGTAGGTAGCCGATTTTCATATCTGAGCTATCTTGAGCATTAATAATCAAATAGTACCCGAATTGGTAGATATAGGTCATACTATGCAAAATATTGCATAGCAGGTCTATTCTTAATTCAAAATCTTCACTATTTACCCCAAATTTTCACTATTTCACTTTTAATTATCAAAATTGCTCAGGATTATTCTTACTGTAATCCGAAATATAGTGGGCTTGAGAAAAAAATCGCTCTTATTTTATTAGCTACCATTGAGAGATATAACCCTAATAAGAGCTAGCCCCTTCGAGGGTTTATGGTTGTTCTGATATAGGGTTTATGGTGTCTGATATATAAGAGCGAAAAATAACCTTATTGATAACCATCTTCAGTAGAGGAGGAGTCCGGTGAAACGGCTTAAAGAAGTTGGTCTTGCGGTGGTAACGATCGGCTTAGGATTATTACTTATAGGCTGTGGTGGCCGCGGTGATGGCGAAGGTGAGGTGGCTGGCCCGGCAGGTGGTGCAGCTATGGAGACTAGAGGAGATTTAGAGACCCTCAGCAATGAGGCTGCTATCCATGCTCAACCCCATTATCAGCAGCTTCAGATATTGCCTAGCTCGTATATTCAGATAGATAACAATGGGATTCCAGCAAGGCAAAGCATTCAGGGGAGTATCAAAGGAATCTTCTCTCGCTACGATGGTCAAGTTCCGCTAGTCTATGCTGACTACGAAATATATAAGTACGAAATATCCTACCATATTGTTAATATAAACACCAATCTTACTGCAAATTTTTCAAGTTTTTCACTCATAGCCGAGCTTCCTGATGGTGAATATCGGCTGGGGATTTCAGATCCACAGTCTCAAGACAATATACTGTGGGAGGATGAGCCGATACTCACTGGTTTTAAAACCTTCGAGATCGGGAAAATATATGAGTATCGCTCTTTATTACAGGAAGGCAGATATACTGTTCTGAATAAGGAATATGTAACTGTTGGCCAGATCAGATACCCGGCCTGGAAGATTCTTGAGATCTCAAAGGAAGGAACTCTTCTCTCGGAGGAATACCGGTGGGTAAATCCTAGCTATGGCACACTTAGGGTTCAGTTGACTATGTCAGACAGTAAAGATCATTCGCTCATGTTTCTTGAGGCGATATTACAGGAAAGCCATTAACTGGCGTATTAATTTTGTTTCGTATTGGGGAAACTATCTCTACCATCTGCAAACCATCTTGTGAGTTATCTTTATACCTTGATACCCTTGTCCTTATCCCCCCTAGCCCTCTCCCGGGGTGCAAAATGAGGAGAGGGCATATTTTTAGCTTCTCGCTTTTTGCGATTTTTTTTTGGCTTGATTTAAGGTGCCAAATCATTAAAGATTTATAACTCACCAACATAGCAAAGCGCTAGACAACCAGGGATGGCTATTTCTAACCACGCTATCAAACCCTTCTCATCATTCTCATCAAGGGAGGGTTATGTAGGGGGCATCTGGTTAGTTTCTATGTTATTGACAATCATCAGGTTGTATGATTTAATTGGTTTCTTAAATGCCATACGCTCTCATTTATTAGCTACCATTGAGAGACATAACCCACATAAGAGCTAAGCTCCTTTGAGGGTTTATGGTTGTTTTGATATAGGGTTTATGGTGTCTGATATATATAAGAGCGATGCCAAAATAGTCAGAAAGAGGTTGCCGTTAATACTCAGAAAGAAGTTGCCATTAGGGGATTAGTAGGGAATACTACTTCAAGGATAACACAGAAAAATATGCCACCAGCCACCGAGAAAATTGATCAACCTAAGTATATAATTTTATTGGGAGATGGAATGGGTGATTATCCTATTCCAGAGCTCGAAGGGCAGACTGTCCTTGAATTTGCCAACACGCCGAACATGGATTTTGTAGCTCAGCATGGGCTCTTGGGTCAGGTCCGGACCATACCTGAATCTTTGCCCCCTGGTAGCGATGTGGCTAATCTTTCTATCTTGGGCTATGACCCGCGGCTTTACTATACTGGACGGGCTCCGCTTGAGGCTGCCAGCATCGGGGTAGATCTGGCCCCTTCTGATGTGGCCTTCCGCTGCAATTTGGTTACTCTTGAGGATGGTAAAATGAAGGATTTTAGCGCTGGGCATATCTCCACCGAAGAGGCCAGGCCATTTATTCAAGAGTTGGAAGCTCATTTGGGATCGCGGGAATTTCAATTCTTTTGCGGCACTAGCTATCGGCATCTTATGGTCTGGCGAGAGGGCCAGGATAAGATGTTCTGTACTCCTCCTCACGACATTTCTGGTCAGCCTGTCGCTCCCCATCTTCCAAGTGGTGGAGAAGGGGCTGGGCGAGTGCTGGATTTGATGCTTCGCTCTCAGGCGCTGCTTAAGGATCATCCCCTCAACCAGCAGAGGCAAGCAGCAGGCAAGCCTCCGGTCAGTTCGATCTGGCTATGGGGTCAGGGGCGAAGACCTCAGTTGCCTTCGTTTCAGGAAAAGTATGAAAAAAGCGGGGCCATGATCTCCGCGGTCGATCTTTTGAAGGGAATTGGCCGGATATTAGGACTTGACATTATTCAGGTTCCTGGCGCGACTGGCTATCTTGACACTAATTATGTCGGCAAGGCTGATTATGCTCTTGCTGCCCTTCAGGAACATGATCTGGTCTATGTCCATGTGGAGGCTCCTGATGAGGCTGGACATAATGGAGATCTGAAAGCCAAGATTCAGGCCGTAGAGGATTTCGATCGACTGGTGGTAGGCACTATTCTCAATAAAATTTCTAAATTTCCCTCAGTTCGGATTATGATTTTGCCGGATCACCTGACCCCTATTTCCGCTCAGACTCACACCAGGGAGCCGGTTCCGGTGGCTATTTTCCCTAGGAATGGAAAGGGAGAAGCCGATAAGGTAACTAAAAAGAAAAGAAAATTCAGCGAACGTGAGGCCCAAGGATCAGGGGTATTCTTCCCCGAAGGGCATAAGCTGATGGAATTTTTCTTGCGGAGGAGTGAATAGGAGATGGCGCTGGTAGTCCAAAAGTATGGTGGCACATCAGTGGGAAGTATTGACAGAATTCGGGCGGTGGCCAAGAGAGTAGTGGAGACACGCATGAAGGGAAATCTGGTGGTGGTCGTTGTCTCGGCCATGAGCGGAGAAACGGACCGCCTGATTAATCTGGCTCTGAAGGTCTCGCCGCATCCGCGGGAGAGAGAGCTAGATATGCTCATGGCTACTGGAGAGCAAGTTTCCATGGCTCTTCTAGCCATAGCCATTCATGAGCTTGGGTATGAGGCTAAATCCCTGACCGGCCATCAAGCCAGGATACTGACCAATCGTGAGCACACCAAGGCCAAGATTCTGTCCATTGAAACGGAAAAGATCTTAAAAGAGCTTGAAGATGGAAAGATCGTCATTGTGGCTGGATTTCAGGGCAGCGATGATCAGGGAGAAATTACCACCCTGGGCCGGGGAGGCTCGGATTTGTCAGCAGTTGCTCTGGCTGCCAGTTTAAAGGCGGATGTTTGCGAGATTTATACCGATGTGGATGGTGTGTTTACTGCTGATCCCAATATTGTTCCGGAGGCGGTCAAAATCCCTAAGATTTCGTATGATGAGATGCTGGAGCTTGCCGGCCTTGGAGCTAAGGTCTTGCAGACTCGATCAGTAGAATTTGCCAAAAAGTATTCAGTGCCTATACACGTACGGTCAAGTTTTAATAATCAGGAAGGAACCCTGGTTACAGGGGAGGATGCAGAAATGGAAAGCGTGTTAGTCAGAGGTGTAACCTGTAGCAAAAATGAGGCTAAAATCACCATTACCGGAGTGCCGGACAAACCGGGCATCGCCGCTAGGATCTTTTCAGAAATCGCCAAGGCCAATATCATGGTTGATATGATTATCCAAAATGTCGGCGAGCAGGGAAAGACCGATATCTCCTTTACGGTTCCTAAGGTGGAAAGCGAAAAGGCAGTAGAGGCGATCAAAAAGATTGCTGGTGAGCTTGGGATCGGCGAAATCAAGAGTGATCCGAAGATTGCTAAAATCTCGGTGGTTGGGCTTGGTATGCGAAGCCATACTGGTGTTGCCTCTACCATGTTTAGTTCACTGGCCGCAGTGGGGATTAATATTCTGATGATTTCCACCTCTGAGATCGCGATCTCATGTGTCATTGATGAAAAATTCAGTGAGCTTAGTGTCCGCATCCTGCATGAGGCTTTCGGACTGAGTGCTCAGGAGGCAGCAAAAAGTTGAAGTTATCTTTATTGCAACACCTGATACAGCCAAGCCCTGTGGGCAAAAATTCTATATTAAAAGCAGGCGAGGCCTATCCTATGTTAGGTTTTGATCGGATCACCTTTGATCCCAAGGTAATGGGTGGCCGGGCTTGCATCCGAGGAATGCGGGTTACTGTCTCTTTAATTGTCAAACTGATAGCTGATGGGATAAGCGCCGATGAGATTATTGATGCCTATCCATCCCTTGAGCTGGATGATATCCGCCAGGCACTCAAGTACGCTGCCTGGCTAGCCGAAGAAAGTATCCATAAGTAAAAGTATCAATAAGCAGCAATAAGTAGCAGACAGAAAGACAAACGGTATGGAAGAATCTGTTCAAATCTATGATACTACCCTACGGGATGGTGCCCAGGCCGAAGGGGTCTCCTTCCTGGTGGAGGATAAGATTAGGATCGCCCGGAAACTGGATGAGTTTGGCATCCACTATATTGAGGGAGGATGGCCGGGCTCAAACCCCAAAGATATTCTTTTCTTTGAGGAAATTAAAAAAGTTCCTATCCGACAGGCTAAGATTGCCGCTTTCGGCAGCACCCGAAGCCCTCGTTATTCGGTGGACAAAGACCCCAATCTGGCTGCTCTCATCAAGGCCGAGACAGGGGTTGTTACCATTTTTGGCAAGAGCTGGGATCTTCATGTTACCGAGGCGCTCAATATTTCCCTAGAGCAAAATCTTGATCTGATTGCCGAATCGATAGCCTATCTTAAAAAGTATAGCGATGAGGTGCTCTTTGATGCCGAGCATTTTTTTGATGGCTATAAGAATAATCCGGCTTATGCCTTAAAAGTGCTTCAGACAGCTCAAGAAGCTGGGGCTGACCGCCTGGTTTTGTGTGATACCAATGGCGGAATGCTTCCCTTCGAGCTTCAGCCGATCCTTGAAGCGGTCAGGCACATCATCACCGCTCCTTTGGGTATTCATGCTCATAATGACTCGGAAACCGCGGTGGCCAACAGTCTCGTGGCGGTTCAACTGGGAGTAGATCATGTCCAGGGAACGATCAACGGGATTGGCGAGCGGTGTGGAAATGCTAATCTTTGCTCGATCATTCCAGCGATCAGGTTGAAGTTGCGGAAAAGATGCCTCTCTGATGAAAGGCTAAAAGAGCTGGTTACTGTATCCCGCTTTGTCAATGAGATTGCTAACCTCAATCCCTGGTGGAACCAGCCTTATGTGGGAGATTCTGCTTTTGCCCACAAGGGAGGGGTTCACGTCAGTGCCATTCGGAAAAATCCCCTGACCTATGAGCATATTGATCCTGGATTAGTGGGCAATCAGCAGCGGGTTTTGATATCTGAGCTTTCCGGCAAGAGTAATCTACTTTACAAAGCCAAGGAATTTGGCGTCGATCTCAGCAAGGACACGCCGCAGACCGCTACTATCTTAAGGAAACTTAAGGAATTGGAAAATCTTGGTTTTCAGTTTGAGGCGGCTGAAGGCTCCTTTGAGCTGCTAATCAAAAAGACTCTCGGCACACACCGCACCTTTTTCGATTTGGTAGGCTTTCGAGTCACTGTAGAAAAGCGAGAAGGGGATATGGTTCCCTTTACCGAGGCAACCATTCGGGTCAAGGTCAATGGAGAGCTTAAATATACGGCGGCTATGGGCGATGGTCCGGTCAATGCCCTTGATAAGGCTTTCCGCGAGGCGCTGATAAGCTTTTATCCAAGCCTGAAAGAGGTGAAGCTTATTGATTATAAGGTGCGGATTCTGAATAATAAGCAGGGAACAGCGGCCAAGACCAGGGTGCTGATCGAATCAGCGGATGAGCAGATGAAATGGGGAACGGTTGGAGTTTCGGAGAATATCATCGAGGCTAGCTGGCAGGCCCTGGTTGACAGTATTGAGTATAAGTTACTGAAGGATGAAGAGATGGCCAGCCAGAGAGAAATACATAAAGAAATCCCAAAAGAATAGGTAAGTATTAGAATAGTAACCACTTCCCAACTTATGGGCTTATCCTTGGATATTACGGCGTATCTTGAAGAAAAAAAAGTAGTTATTGAGGATTGGCTAAAGAGGGCTATTCCACCTGAAACCCCTGCTTTGGCCACTATTCACCGGGCCATGCGCTACAGTCTCATGGCCAGGAGTAAAAGGATTCGCCCCATCCTGACCCTGGCTACGGCTGAGGCTATGGGGGGAAAGATCGAGGCCGCTCTCCCCTTTGCCTGTGCTCTTGAGCTGATCCATACCTACTCACTCATTCATGATGATCTGCCAGCTATGGATAATGACGATTTTCGGCGTGGGCAGCCGACGAATCATAAGGTTTTCGGAGAGGCTATGGCTATTTTGGCCGGCGATGCCCTACTTACCCAGGCATTTATTTTGATGAGCTCACCAAGCCTGACTATGCGCTCTTCATCTCCTCCGCTTGTCTCTCCCCAGCTTACCTTGCGGATTATTCAAGAAATAGCTAAGGCTGCTGGAGTGGAAGGAATGGTCGGCGGTCAGGTAATGGATGTAGAACTTGAGGGACAGCCAGCCACCCTGGCCCAGGTAGAGGACATGCACCGGCTAAAAACCGGGGCCATATTTTTGGCCGCCGTGCGTGTGGGGGGGCTTGTGGCTGAGGCCTCTGAGGAGCAAATGGAAATTCTCTCCTGCTATGGCCGACATATTGGCCTGGCCTTCCAGATCGTGGATGATGTGCTGAATGTTGAGGGGCAGCCGCAAGTTTTGGGAAAGTCGGTGGGAAGTGATCGGTTGGCTCGAAAAGCTACCTTCCCGTCGGTTTTGGGCCTTGAGGAATCCAAAAGGTGTGCTCGGCAGCATTACGCGCTGGCTATTCAGGCCCTTGAGGGATTTGACAGCCGGGCAGATACTCTTCGGGCTCTAGCCGAATTTGTCGTTGGTCGCCGGTTCTAGGGATTATTTACCTAATCGGAGGGGCTACATTATAATGGAGCAGGGGGTACTATCGAGAATCAACGGTCCGGATGATCTACGATCGCTTGATCGGAGCGAGCTTTCTGAATTAGCCAACGACATCCGCCATCTTATCATTGACACTGTCTCCCGAAATGGCGGTCATCTGGCGGCCAGTCTGGGCGTGGTTGAATTGACCATCGCCCTGCATCGGGTGTTTCACTCGCCGGACGACAAGATCATCTGGGATGTAGGCCACCAGTGCTATGCCCATAAGATCTTGACCGGAAGGCGCGATCTTTTCCCTCGACTTCGACAGTATGGAGGCTTGAGCGGCTTTCCCAAGCGAGCCGAGAGCATCCATGATGCCTTCGATACCGGCCACAGCAGTACCTCGATCTCTGCCGCCTTGGGAATGTGCATCGCCAGGGACATGCAGGGGAAGCACTATAAGGTCATTGCCGTGATTGGAGATGGCTCACTGACCGGTGGAATGGCCTTTGAAGCGATGAACCATGCCGGGGACCTGAAAAAAGACCTTCTGGTGATTCTAAACGACAATAAAATGTCTATCTCACCCAATGTCGGGGCCTTATCCACCTATCTTAATCGGATTATCAGCGGACAATTCTACAATCGCATGAAGCGAGAGATCGAAATGGTGCTTCGATCCATTCCTCAGATCGGGACCCATATGGTCAAGATGGCCGGGCGGTTGGATGAAGCCATAAAATCCCTGGTAGTGCCTGGTATTATGTTCGAGGAGCTGGGGTTTAAATATATTGGGCCAATCCCTGGCCACAATCTCATGACCCTGATTGATACCCTGGAGGCGGTTAAAAGATTTCAGCGGCCCGTTGTCCTCCATGTGTTAACCCAGAAGGGCAAGGGATATACTCCGGCAGAGCTCAAGCCTTCGGCTTATCACAGCGCTTCGCCATTTATAGTGGAATCGGGAAGCTTCAAGCTGCAGAAAGATAAGGGCCAGCCGAGCTATACTCAGGTTTTCTCTCAAACCCTGATCAAGATTGCCCAGCAGAATTCGAAAATCGTGGGTATCACCGCGGCCATGCCAGAAGGAACTGGGCTTGACCGCTTTGCCCAGGTTTTCCCAGAGAGGTTTTTCGATGTAGGCATTGCCGAGCAGCATGCTGTAACCTTGGCGGCTGGTATGGCCTGCCAGGGACTTAGGCCGGTAGTGTCGATTTACTCAACCTTTTTGCAGCGGGCCTACGATCAGATCCTGCACGATGTCTGTCTGCAAAACCTGCCGGTTATCTTTGCCATTGATCGAGCCGGGCTGGTTGGCGAAGATGGCCCCACGCATCAGGGGAGTTTTGACCTCTCTTATTTGCGCCCTATGCCAAACCTGATCCTAATGGCTCCTAAGGATGAGAATGAATTGCAGCATATGCTATATACGGCCACTCTTTATGAGGGCCCGGTAGCTATCCGCTATCCGCGAGGAAATGGCCTTGGGGTTAGCCTGGATGAGACACTTTCTCTCCTGCCGATCGGCAGGGGAGAAGTAGTGCGAAGGGGAGAAGACCTTACCCTCATAGCCATTGGAAGCATGGTTAGTCCTGCTTTTACTGCTGCCGAGCGGCTGGCTGATGAGGGGATCAGGGCTCAGGTGATCAATGCTCGATTTGTTAAGCCCTTGGATCGAGAATTGATCCTCCAAGCAGCCAGGCGGACAGGCAGGCTGATTACTATCGAGGAGAATGTGCTTCCGGCAGGATTCGGCAGCGCTGTCCTTGAGCTGCTGGAGCAAGAGGGGTTGTGGTCATCAGTGCGGGTTCGGCGGTGTGGTATCCCTGAGCAATTTATGGCTTTTGGGCCAAGGAGGGCTCTTATGGAGGAGCTTGGCTTGAGCGAGACTGGAATTGTGTCTGTAGCTAGGCAAATGTGCTCCCTAGAGGAGTCGGCTGTAGGATGTTGGAAGGAACCCTTTTGAAAAAGGGTTCCTTCCAAACCATTCTCCCAAAACTTTAATAACAATGGTTATTAAAGTTTTAGGAAAAGGGTGAAAGGGGAAAACCCTTTTTCAAAAGGGTTTTCCCCTTGGAGAAAAAAATGAGCATCTGGCCAAAGTTTTCCTCATCATTTTTTTTGATTATTTTCTCCGGCCTCTGCCTTCTTATGGCTGGCGGATGTGCCTACTTTGGCCTGGTTTCCTATCCTGAGTTGGTGCAGGAAAAAAAGCAATTGCTGGTTAGCGGCAATTTTGATAAGGCCTTGCGATCTCTTGAATCCGGGATCAGCTCTGGGAATTGTCAGGTTCTCAATCTCATGGAGCAGGGCATGATTCGCCACATGCAGGGTGATTACCAGGGCAGTATTTATTCTTTTGAGCAGGCCCTGGCCCTGATCAGCTCTTTCGAAGACCGGGCTGTAATCAGCGCCAGAAGCGTAGCCAGTCAGCTCCTCACCCTGCCGATGAATGACAATGCCATTCCCTATTATGGCTATCCTTTTGAGCGGGTATTGATTAATACCTATCAGGCTATGAATTATCTTTTTCTTGGGAACCTGGAGGGAGCTCGGGTTGAGGTTCGCCGAGCTGACCAGCGACAAACCAAAGAGCTTGAGCGGCATAATAAAGAGGTCAGTGAATACCAGCGATGGGGAAGCAGTCGGGGAATTGAGGTTAATAATTACGCGGGGGTGCAAGAGCTTCGGGATGAGCTGCAAACATTGAGTGGATCGACCATGAGTTCCTTTCAGAATGCCTTCACCTATTACCTTTCGGGTATTATCTATGAGCTAAATGGAGAGTATAATGATGCCTATATTGATTATAAAAAGGCTTATCAGCTCAGCCCTTATTTTACCTGCGTTCGATCCGATCTCCTTCGGCTTTCCCGAAAATTAGGCTTTCAGGAAGAATATGCCGAATGGAGCAGCCGCTTTCAAGACCTGCTCAAGGAGGAGGAGCGGCAGTGGCCGGCAGGCAGCTTATCGTCGGACGCCGTCGGAACCGAGCTGATTCTGTTTTATAGCCAGGGATTTATCTGTCAGAAGGAGCAGATCAAGCTTACTCTGCCGATCAATAATAGCCTGGTCAGTATAGCTCTGCCAGTCTATAGCCGCAAGGAGAGCACTGCTAGCTCCTTGCTGCGGGTTCAGGCTTTTGATTCTGAGGCTCGGCTGGGGACCACAAGTGAGGTGGTGAACCTCGATACCCTGGCTATCAAGGCTCTTGAGGAGCAGCTTCCCGTCATTATCACCCGACAGCTTGCCCGTATTATTAGCAAGGCGGCTATCAGCAGGCAGGTGGAAAATAATAATCTAGCTTTTGTGGCCACAAGCCTTTATAATATCCTCAGTGAGAATGCTGATTTGCGAAACTGGCTCATGTTGCCGAACAATATCCAGATACTTAGAAGACGGCTGAGCGCTGGAAGACACGAATTCACCTGGCGCCTTGAGAGCCGCTTCGGCCAGGTGCAGAGTATCCATAAGACTACCGTAACTTTGCAAGATGGAGATATCTGCCTAGTGAATCTGCGCTCCGTTGATGGCCGCCTGCTGGCCAATGTTAAGGTATTGCCCAAAGCATAGATAGAGTGGTTAGGAGTTTTAGGCAAGGGGATAGAGAAAGAAGAGAACAAGGAGGAGAAAAAAATGGATCCGATACTGTACCCTATTTCTGACAAACCCGAAGCATGTTCTGGTAAATCAAACGTTGATCAGCCTGATAAACCCTGTGGGGATGGGCCCTTGAGCCTAAACGGCAGTCGACGAGTCTCAGCTCCTCTTCTCCTTGATCTTTTGGACAATGGAATGGACATTAAGGAGATTGTTGCCCGCTACCCTCAATTTAATGAGGATGATATCAAGGCAGCCATAGCCTACGGGTCTGAGTGGCGGGAGTTGTGAAAAGAAAGACCATGGCGAGGAGGTATATATGGTTAAAAAATTATTGCTGTTTACTGTCTGGTGCTTATTTATCTCAGCTTGCGCTCCTGTTACCAGCAGTAATGTCGGCAGTGGCCAGGCACTGCCGCAAGGGGGAGGAAATTATGCCTTCAGCAACTTTGTGTTGATTAACAACAAGGCGCTGCTGCGGGACTTGCAGATCACGGATATTAAATCCAAGATGGTCAATAACCTGATGCAGGTCCAGGTTCAGGTGCTGAACAAAACCAGCAGAACTTTCCCTTTTGAATACTCTTTCACCTGGTTTGATGCCTCAGGCTTTCAGGTGGTTGGTGTTGGTGAGCACTGGACGCCGGTTATCATTAATGGGAATGAGGTCAAGAGCCTGAATGGAGTGGCTCCGACCGGTGAGGCTACCCAGTTTAAGGTTCAGATTAGAAAGGCGAAATAACTTTACTATACTTTTGGCATTTAATTTTTTGCATTTTTCCGCCATTCCTGGGCAAGCAGAGGATCAATAAGCCCTTGATATTATGGAGGATAGCGACATGATTCGAAAAAGGAGATTTTTTCTGGCTTTTGCCTTGTCAGCCCTGCTGGCTGTTTCTGGCCTTGCAGGGTGCGGCGGCACTACGGTTCGCTATGGAGATCCTGGGGAGGTAGAGACCCTGACCCTTGAGTTTGGCTCTACCGACCTTCAGACCATCGCTGAAAAGATGGTTCAGTCCCTGCTGGTCAGCCCGCTATTCGGGGACAGAAGACCGGTAGTCTATGTCAGTCAGGTCAAGAACAAGACCGCCGAGCATATTGACACCAAATCGATTACGGATACCATCAGCACTGCCCTTTTGAAATCGGGCAAGGTGCGCTTCACCGCGGCTAGTGAAATCAACAAAGAGCTTTTGGAGCAACTGGAATATCAGGAAAATGCTGGTCTGGTTGACCCTAAAACCCAAAAGCAGTTCGGCAAGCAGATTGGTGCAGATTACATGCTCTATGGTGAGATTACCTCTATTACTAAAGCCGCGGGTAGGAAAAAGGATGTCTACTACAAGATTACCCTAAAGCTGGCTGATATTGAAACCGGAATCATCGAGTGGGCGGATGAGAAGGAGATCCGCAAAGGAGCGCAGAAAAGCCTCCTTGGGATGTAGTGGAAGTAGAAGTATATAGTATTATGCAAGGTTACAGAGAGTGTGAGGGGAGGAAAGTGTATGATTCTGAAAAAAAGGGGCTTATCCGGCATCTGGCCTTGGGCGCTGCCGATGATTCTAACAGCGGTGGTGGTGGGGAGTGTCATCTTGGCCGCTGGGCCGCATTCCGCGCTAGCTCAGGATGATTATCCAAGTTTTGGTCTTCGATTGAACTGGACCCAGTATATTGAAATTTCTAAAGATCAGCAGGATGTAGAGGTCTCTCAGCAGACTGCTCAGATCGCTTATCGTGAGCCGCAACTTTTCTGGCTTTCGTTCGGCCTTGGCCAGGAGAAGATTGATGCGCCGCACTGTGGGCAGGAAATTGATGATGCTCTATGCTTTCAAGTGGCTGGAGCTTACTATATTGCCCCAAATATTGAGCTTGGCATCCCGGCTGATTTTTCTCTCGGCGCAGAGTATAGCCGCGGCCGTCACGACTACGGTAAAGACAGCCGGCTGACCCATCAGCGCTTGATCGGCACAGCCAATCTGGAGTGGGATCTTCATCCGGCCACACCCTATGTTCGCTTTGGTGCTCTCTATTCTAGCCTTGATACCTCTGGTAATGATAAAAATGAAGATGAGACTTCGGGCCTCTTTATTGGCGGTCTTCGCTTTTCCCTGACTCAAGGCTTAATCCTTGGAGCGGAATTCAATATTAGCCGAGATATTGGCTTTGGCGTCCTGGTGGGTTATTATTTCTGATCGGCTTTCTCCTTCAGCCGAAGAAGGATGCTTGAGGCAATTGGAGGACAGCCCGGAATATAGATTCCCGCCTCCTTATGAGCGGCTGTGCAATTTCCGATCAGGATGATGCCAGGGGGAGGATCTTTAATATCTTTTCCAATTCCCAAAATCAGTTTGCCGTCTTGAAACAGTGATTTTGGCACCTCGGGGAGATATCTTCGCAAGAAGAGAAGGGTTGTGGACAGGCAGGCGCTGCATGAGTTGCAATCATGAACTATAACATCCGGGTATTGGATGGAGATTTTTTTCGGGGGAGGTGCAAATGATTGCTGAAAGAGGCGGTATTCTGGTGGTATGATCTTCATCCTGTCAAGGTCGATGGTCCCAAGCCCCCGCTCGGCAGCCATACGAAGATGAGGGATTGAGGCTGGCTCAAAGCCCATGAGGAAGGCGGCTACGGCATCAGCAGCCAGGCAATCGAGGCTAGCTACGACCAGATTCGCCTTTTTCGGCTCTCCTTCGCTGGGGCCTAATCCTTCAAGGCCGATCGTGCCATCGATCAAAGCAAGGTCTGGCCGCAAGACCTCAGCCATGTCAGCAATGGCTACATCTAGGGCCTTTCCCTGGCCTGGCGGCAAAGCGGGATATTCAAGCTGATGCAGTCTCGCCTTCTCTCGTCTCCAGAGCACTCCTTTCATATTCTTGATACTCAGGCTGACCACAGTATGCATGTGGGTTTTCATAACCGGTATGGAAACAAGATAATCTACCTCCCTAATTGGACCGCATACCCGAAGGCTATGCAGCAGTTTCCCTCGCGGAACCGGCAGCTCGAAAGCAGGGTCTTCATCGAGATCGACTAGTTGTACTCCTCTGCTGCGGGCAATCTCCAACATCCCGGCTTTCTCCAGGGCATCGAGGGCCCGCACTCCCAGAATAGGGCTTTCCCCAAGAAGAATCTCGGAAGGTGAAAGTTGCCGGAAAAAATCAATGGCCGCGGCCACAACCGAGGGATGAGTGGTTATGCCAGAGCAGGCAGGCACAAGGCGGCCAGCATTAGGTTTTAGCAAGATTCTTTTGCCAGCTAGGGGAGGCAATTTAAGAGCACTGAGGGCCTTGAAGGCGTTCTCGTACGGGTCATCCCCTCTGGTTACCGTTACCAGAGGAGGGGTTGTAGACAAAAAAGATGGTTTTTCCTTTTGCATATTCTTTGCACTTTTTTGCCCTGCCGCAAGAGGTCAGGGCATGTGGTATTTTTAGCACATCTTGGGATAAGAGCCAAGGATTTTCAAAAAGGCGGCCTTGGCCTCGATTTTTTGTAGAGCTTCGGCTAGGTGTGGATCCTGCCTATGCCCTTCGCAATCAATATAAAAAATATAATCACCAAGCTTTCCTGATGGTCGGGATTCGATTTTGGTCAGGTTGATATTTCGGATTTTGAATTCTTCAAGCATCTCGCATAAGATACCCGGTCGGTCAGCTACGGGATAAATCACCAGACTGGTTTTGTCCCTGCCAGTCCGCTCCGGCGAATCCTCCTGGCCGACTACTACAAAGCGGGTTACATTGAATTTGCTGTCTTGAATGTTTCTTACCAGCAGCTTCAGGTTATAGATTTGGGCGGCAATGGTCGGGATAATGGCTGCATGTTCAGGGTTGGTCTGCTGAGCCAACATTTCCGCAGACTTGGCGTTACTGCTGGTTTCGATGATTTCTACCCCGCAAAGCCGTGTCCGCAGGAAAGTTGTACACTGGGCATGGGTCTGGGGATGAGCATAAACAACCTTGATCTGATTGACTTCGCCCCAGCCAGCCAGATTGTGCTTGATTGGAAGCACTGTCTCTGCCTTTATGGATAGGTTAAAATGCAAAAGGGCATCTAGGGTAAAGCCTACCGATCCGGTGATTGAGTTTTCAATCGGCACCATCCCAAGCTCTCCTTCACCAGAGGCTGTTCCCTCAAAGACGTCCCAGACTGTAGGCTTGAAGATAACCTCGGCCTGCTGACAGTAGCCAAGCACTGCCTCGTGGCTGAATGTCCCCTTTGGCCCAAGGGTGATAATTCGCATCCTTGTCTTCCTCCATTATTCTCTAGTCAATATTCTCTGCTCGTTCAATATGTTCTGGTCGTATTGACTATATCTATCTTATTTTCCTCATTCTTTTTCGGATTGACCATCGACTACTTTAACAGGGCAACTACCAGGGTAACAATCACCCCAGATTGGGCTATCAGAAGACCAGCAACCCATTTAATCATACTTGATTTTACCTGCTCAATTTCTTTGGTTAGTTTAAGCTTAACCTCTTCAATCTCTTTGGTTAGCTTGAGTTCGGCTCCTTTGATTTCTCCTCGAACCTCTTCAATTTCTTTGGTTAGTTTAAGCTCAGCCTCTTCAATCTCTTTGGTTAGTTTAAGCTCAGTGTCCTTTATCTCACCCCGAATAACTTCGGTCTTCCCCCGAAGAGCTTCCGTCTCACCCCGAAGGGCTTCGGTTTCCTTGCGAAGAGTCTCGATTTCCTTGCGGATAAGTTCAATTTCTTTGGTTAGCTTGAGCTCGGTCTCCTTGAGATTCTCTTTCGTTGCTGACTCTTGCCTATGTTCACTTATCAGCGCTTCAATATCCTTGACCGCTGCTTGAGCTTTTTCTTTACCAAAGCTCTCTGCAAAGATATCGAATAATTCCATGATCTCGATGCTCATCTTGCTGCTACCTTATGTTATCTTATATTTTATATTATCTTATCTTTTAAGATTATCTTTGTATGTGATTTATTGATTGATATTTCGGGTATTGAGCTCTTCAAGTATTTATCTTTTTCTCTCATATTCTCTTATTGTAATCGAGATTCTCTTTTCGAGTCAAATTAAAAAGAATCTTGACAGATGTTCCCCATGTTTAAATTAGGAGGAGGAGATAAGCCGCAGGGTAAGGGTATTGAGGTAAAAGACAATAGTA